>BJHE01000068.1 GCA_014191755.1 Cyanobium sp. | reverse complement strand
GGGAAGGCGATCGTGTCGCGGATCGATTCCTCACCGGCCAGCAGCATCACCATCCGATCCAGGCCGAAGGCCAGGCCGCCGTGGGGTGGGGCGCCCATGTCGAGGGCCTCCATCAGGAAGCCGAACTGCCGCTCCGCCTCCTCCAGGGGCAGGCCAATGGTCTGGAGCACCTGGCGCTGCAGGGCCGAATCGTGGATGCGCAGGGAGCCGCCGCCCAGCTCGAGGCCGTTGAGCACCAGGTCGTAGGCCTGGGCGCGGGCGGTGGGGAGGGTTTCGGCCCAGCGCTCGGGGTCGTCGCCCAGATCCTCGGCGTTGGGGGCGCAGAAGGGGTGGTGCAGGGCTTCGAGGCGGTTTTCGCCGGCGTTGAACTCGAACATCGGGAAATCCACCACCCAGAGGAAGTTCCAGGCGCTGTTGTCGCGGTCGGCGGGCACCAGGCCCAGTTCGCGGGCCAGGAATTGGCGCACCCGATCGAGGGCCTTGTTCACCGTGGCGGTGTCGCCGGCTCCGAAGAGCAGCAGGGTGCCGGGGGTGGCGCCGGTGCGCTCCAGCAGCTCGGCCTTTTTCGCTTCGCTGAGGTTGTCCTTGATGGCGCCGATCGAGTCGATCTCGCCGTTCTCGCGCACCCGGATGAAGGCCAGGCCGCCGGCGCCGGCCTTCTGGGCCTCGCTGAACACATCGCCGCCGGGCTTGATGCGCACATTGCTGATCGCCTCGTTGCCGCCCGGAATGGGCAGCACCTTCACCGACCCCCCAGCGGCCACAGCCCCTGAGAACACCTTGAAGCCCATGTCCGACACCAGATCCGACACATTCACCAGCTCCAGGCCGTAGCGGGTGTCGGGGCGGTCGGTGCCGTAGCGCTCCATCGCCTCGTGCCAGGTGAGGCGGGGGAAGGGCAGCGGCAGCTCAACCCCCTTCACCACCTTCCAGATGGCGGCGATCAGCCGTTCGTTGAGCTCCAGGATCTGCTCCTGGTCCAGGAAGCTCATCTCCATGTCCAGCTGGGTGAACTCCGGCTGGCGATCGGCGCGCAGGTCTTCATCGCGGAAGCAGCGGGCGATCTGGTAGTAGCGCTCCAGCCCGCCCACCATCAGCAGTTGCTTGAACAGCTGGGGCGACTGGGGCAGGGCAAACCACTCGCCACCGCAGACCCGCGAAGGCACCAGGTAGTCGCGGGCGCCTTCGGGGGTGGAGCGGGTGAGGATCGGCGTTTCCACCTCGATGAAGCCCTCGTTCTCCAGGAACTGGCGGATCGTCTGGGTGGTGCGGTGGCGCAGCCGCAGGTTGCCATTCATGCGCTCACGGCGCAGATCCAGATAGCGGTGGCGCAGCCGCAGCTCCTCGCGGGTGTTCTCCTCGTCGTGCACCGACACGGGGAAGGGCAGGTTGCCCTTCACGGCGTTGAGCACGGTGATGGCGCCCGCCAGCACCTCAAAGCGGCCGGTGGCCAGCCGCTCGTTCACCGAGGTGCCCGGCCGCTCCCGCAGGCTGCCCTGCACCTGCAGCACCGTTTCATTGCGCAGGTGGCTGGCGGTTTCGAACACGGCCGCGAAGGCCTCGCGCGCCCCAGGGTCGTTGCCGGCGAGCTCGGGATCCACCGTGATCTGCACCGTGCCGCTGCGGTCGCGCAGGTCGATGAAGATCACACCGCCGTGGTCGCGGCACCGATCGACCCAGCCGCAGAGCTGGACGGCCTGGCCGACCTGGTCGGCCCGCAGATCGCCGCATCCGTGGCTGCGCATGGTTAAACCGCAAGCAATCGGGGATTTTCCCATGGCGGCCCCTGGAGGTGGCTGCTGGCTGGTGCTGACCCCTGGCTTTTCAGCTCAGCGGGCAGCGTTTGGCAGCGAATGGGCGGGCGTGCTCGAGCGTTCTCAGCAGCCTCTTAAGGTCGAGGAATCGCTCCGTTGCCTGGGGGCTTCCGTGACGCTGCCCCGCCGCTCCCTGCTTCAGGCCACCAGCCTCGTGCTTGGCCTGTTGGGCGGAGCTCTGGGGGCGGCCAGGCCCGCTCAGGCCGAGGCCCGGCTGGATTCCCCGGTTCAGGATCCGCAGCTGCTGGAGCGGCTCCAGGCCTGCACCCCCCAGGATCCGCTGCGGCGTCTGCAGGAGGGCAACGTCCGTTTCGCGGCCGCTTGGAGGGCTGCTGCCGCCGCCCCCGATGAGCAGCGGATGGAGCCGCTCAGCACCCTCTGGAGCCACACCTGTCAGATCGCTCCCCAGGCCCTCGCCCTGGGCCAGAGGCCCTTTGCGGCGGTTCTCTCCTGCGCCGATTCCCGGGTGGATCCCGGCTGGCTGTTTGACTGCGCCGCCGGTGAGCTCTACCAGGTGCGCAGTGCTGGCAACACGGCCTTCGACCAGGCCATCGCCTCGCTCGACTACGCCGTGGGGGTTCTGGGGGTCTCCCTGGTGCTGGTTCTCGGCCACAGCGGTTGCGGTGCGGTGCAGGCGGCGATCAGTGATGCACCGCTCACCCCTCTGTTGGAGGACCTCGTGCAGCCGATCCGCGCCCAGCTCAGGAGCGGCGACGACCTGACCCAGGCCGTCGAGCGCAACGCCCGCCACGTTGCCGCCCAGCTCACCGCCCGCAGCGCCCTGCTCCAGGACGCGGTGGCCGCCGGCAGGCTCAGGGTCCGCAGTGCCTATTGCGACATCGGCAGCGGGGTGGTGACCTTGTTGTGAAGCCAGGTTGTGAGGCAGGTTGTGAGGCAGGTTGAGATGGCAGTTGTGATGGCAGTTGGTGCGGAGCTGTGATCGGCCGGGGTGAGCTGGGCGGCGTTGGCGGGGCTGGCCCGGATTTGGCCTGCCTATGCGGTTGCGGCTCCCCGGCAGCTGCTGGCTGGCCCAGGCCCCTGTACTAGTTTCCGGCAAAGAGGGCCGCCCATGACACCACGATTCCCCCTGGCCACGGTCGGTGCCCTGGTGACCAACCCCGAGGGCAAGGTGCTGATCGTGCGCACCGGCAAGTGGCGGGGTACCTGGGGGGTTCCCGGCGGCAAGGTGGAGTGGGGCGAAACCCTGGAGGCAGCCCTGCTGCGGGAGTTCCGCGAGGAGGTGGGGCTGGAGCTTGAGAGGGTGCGCTTTGCCTTGCTGCAGGAGGCCGTGGACGATCCCCAGTTCCACCAGAGCGCCCATTTCGTGCTGATCAACTACTTCGCTTTCAGCCGCGGCACTGAGATCACGCCCAACCATGAGATCGAGGAATGGGCCTGGGTGACGCCCGAGCAAGCATTCACCTATCCGCTCAACACCTTCACCCGCATCCTGGTGCAGTGCTTCATCGACGGGCTGCCCCCGGCGTGATGCCCCTCGTTTCCGTGATCACGCCGGTGCTGCCGGCCCATTCCGCCTGGCTCACCGACACCTGGCACAGCCTGCGGCAGCAGGAGCCGGAGCCGGATCACCCCTGGGACTGGGAGTGGCTGGTGCAGCGGGATGGCCCGGAACCCCTGCAGGAGCCCCTCCCGGACGACGGCAGGATTCGCCAGCAGGCCAACCCGGTGGCCTTTGGGCCGGCCTTGGCCCGCACCCTGGCCCTGGCCCGGGCCCGCGGCTCTCTGGTGAAGGTGCTCGATGCCGATGATCAGCTCACGCCGGGTCAGCTGGCCCGGGAGGTGGCCGTGTTCCGGCGCCACCCGGAGGTGGGCTGGCTCACCTCGGCCGCCCTCGACCTGTTGCCCGATGGCCGCTGCGTTGCTCCGCAGGAGGACGGGCCGGAGGGGGAGATCCCGATCGGCTGGGTGGCCGGTTGGTGGCGCCAGCACGGCCGGCGGCTGCCGGTGCATCCCGCCAGCCTCTGTGTGCGCAGCGAACTGCTGCGGGCCCTGGGGGGCTGGATGGCCCTGCCCGCCTCGGAGGACACCGGCCTGCTGCTGGCCCTCAATGCCGTGGCGCAGGGCTGGCACCTCGGCCAGACGGGCCTGCTCTACCGCAAGTGGCCCTCCCAGCTCACCGCCTCCTCCCTGCTCGAGCCCCGCCATTCGCACCGCCAGGACGCCTTCGCCATCGCCGAGCAGCGGGCCGAAGCCCTCGCGGCCTGGGGTGTGCGCTGGCCGGCGGAGCCCGATTCGCCTCAGCCTGATTCGGCTCAGCCCGATTCGGCTCAGATCAGGTAGCCGCCGCTCACCTTGATGTTGGTGCCGGTGATGTAGCCGCTGGCGGGATCGGCCAGGAACAGCACCGCCCGGGCTACCTCCTCGGCGGTGCCGAAGCGGCCGGCGGGGATGCGCTCCAGGGGCGGCTTGCGCTCGGAGTTGTCGAGGGTGCCGGGGGAGACCCCGTTCACCGTGATGCCATGGGGCGCCTCGGTGACGGCCAGGGTGCGGGTGAGCATCAGCACGCCGGTCTTGCCGATCTTGTAGGGGGTGAGGGCCGGCACGGCCCGCAGGGAATCGGCGTCCACATCGATCAGGCTCACGATCCGCCCGAAGCCCTGACTGCGCATGACCGGCAGCACCGCCTGGCAGGCGTGGTAGGTGATGTGGAGGGTCTGCTCCACGGCGGTGTGCCATTCGGCGGCGCTGGTGTCTTCCAGCCGCTTCCAGATGATGCCGCAGGCGTTATTCACCAGGATGTCGAGCCGGCCCAGCCGCTCGCCTGCTGCGCGGAAGGCGGTGGCTGTGGCCTCGGCATCGGCCAGGTCGGCTGCCACCGCCAGGGCCCGGCGGCCCATCGCCTCCACTTCGGCCACCACGGCCTCGGCTTCGGCGGCGCTCTGGTTGTAGTGGATCACCAGGTCGGCGCCGGCTTCGGCCAGGGCCAGGGCGATGCTGCGGCCCGTGCGGCGGGCGCCGCCGGTGACCAGGGCGACCCGGCCATGGAGGGGAAGGGTGCTCATCAGTCTTCGACCGTTTCGGCGTTGAGCAGGGCTTCGATCATGTCCGGGTGGTGGGTGCGGATGATGTCGGCGCCGGCGAAGAGCACGTTGGAGGCGAACAGGATGCGGGCCAGCCGCTCCGGCTTGCGGGCCGCGTAGAGCAGGATCGGACAACCCAGCACCCGCAGCTTCTCCAGGTTCCAGAGCACGCTGTTCTGCAACTGCACCTTGCCGTAGTCGTCGGTGGAGGGGTGGATGATGCCGAGATTGGGGTCGATGATCACCTCCTTCACCCCGGCGGCGCGGGCCTGCTCCACCCGCGGCCCGAGGTGATCGAGCAGGCCCTGCAGGCGGTAGGGCACCGGTGCGGCGTCGCGCATGCGGTAGGCGTCGCCGTAGGGCATGTAGGTGAGCATCAACGTCGCTCCTGCCGCCGCCACCGCCTCCAGGGCCTCGGGGCTGATCGCGGCGCCGGTGAAGTTGATGTCGGTGGCGCCGGCCTCCAGGGCCACCTGCACGGTGCCGGAGCTCCAGGTGTCGACCGAGATCCGGTAGCCCTCCTGGCGCAACCGGCGCAGGGGGGGCAGCAGCCGGCGCTGTTCCTCGGCGTCGTCGATCATCGCCGCGGTGGGGGTGATCGAGCGGGCCCCCAGGTCGAGGATGCCGCAGCCGTGGGCGCTGAGCCAGGCGGCCCGCTCCAGCAGCTGCTCCTCGCCCGTCACCACCGAATCACTCACCATCGATTCGGGCGAGATGTTGATCACCCCGAGCAGGGTGCGGGGGCGGGGCAGGGCCATGGGCGGGTCGGGCGAAGAGACGAAGGGAGATGGGTGGCGGATCAGCGGCCGCCGTGCTCGGCGGTGTCGGCCTGCACGGCGGCCAACAGCCTGGCGAGGGCCTGGGGCTGGCGGCGGCTCAGCTCATCCCAGGTGGGCGTGAGGGGCCGCTGCTGATCCTCCTGCACGAAGCTCCGGCCGGCCTCGAACAGGCTGGCGGCAAAGAATTCCACCGCCCGGGCCTCTTCGCCCCGGTCGAGCTGCAGGCCGTTGATCGCCGCATCATCGGCGTAGGAATCCATCAGGTCGAGCACGATCCGTTGGTAGGCCGTCACCAGGGTCCGCACCAGCCCGAGGTCGAGCACCTGCCCCTGGGAGGCCAGACCGCGGAACAGGCTCGTGGCGATATCACGGCTCATCCGCCCCAGTCCGCCGCTGCCATCGCCGTGGCTCAGATCGAAGCGCTGGTGCTTGTGGTCGTAGGCATCGGCGATGTCCACCTGGCAGATCTGGCGGGTGGAGTGATCGCGGAACACCTCGGTGAGCACGCCGATCTCCATGCCCCAGTCGCAGGGAAGGTGGAGGCGGCGAGCCGCCGCCATCCGCAGGGCGCATTCGCCGGCCAGGGGGTAGCGAAAGCTGTCGAGGAATTCCAGGTAGCGGCTGGGGGGCAGGCAGCGCCGCAGGGCCCGCAGCAGCGGCGTGACGAACAGCCGGCTCACCCGCCCGAAGACCATTCCCTCGCTGATGCGCGGGTAGAAGGCCTTGGCGAAGACGGTGCCGCTTTCGGGGTGCAGGAGGGGGTACACCAGCCGCGCCAGCATGCGGGGCTGGAAGCTCACCACGTCGCAGTCGTGAAGGGCCACCACCTCGGCCCGGCCGTGGGCCTGCACCAGCCCGAGACCGAGCCAGATGTTGTGCCCCTTGCCCCGCTCCCGGGGCGCCAGCCCGAGAGCCCCCAGCTCGGCCACCAGCGCTCCGATGCGGGGGCCGTCGTTCCAGAGCACGTGGTGGGGCTGGGGCAGCTGGTCGAACAGGGCGAGGGCCTCGCGGTAGCCGGCCGCATCGGCTCGGTCGAGGCCGATCACGATCTCGCCCAGCCAGGGCATGGCGGCCAGGTGCCGCACCAGGGGGCCCAGGGCTGGCCCCGCCAGCTCGGTGTGGAGGCAGGGGAGCACGAGACCGACCGGCGTGCTGGAGGCCAGCCGGCTCACTTCGGCCTGCAGGTCGGCCGTGCTGCGGCCCCCCAGCTCATGGAGCGTGGTAACGATGCCGTTCTGGAAGAAGTCGCTCATGGGGGCGGCGGCACGGCTGGCCCCGTTTCGGCCAGAGCTGCTTCCACGGCCGCCAGCCATGCCGTGGGTCCGCCGGCGATCGCCGTGCGCGTGATCCGGGGCTGCTCCGCAGCCGGGGGCGCCAGGGCCATGGCCGGGCGATCGGCCGGGTGGAACACCAGGGCAAGATCGGCACCCTCCAGCAGAGCGCGGTCGTTTTCGCTGTCGCCGCAGGCCAGCAGGGTGGTGGTGTGGGGAGCCTCCCCCAGCCAGCTCAGCACCTGGGCCAGGGCCTCCGCCTTGTTGCACGGCGGGGCGACATGCACCAGCCGCCCGCCGCTCACCGCCTCCAGGCCATCGCCGGCCAACTGCCGCCGCAGCCGCTCCAGGGCGGCCTCGTCGTCCTGCCAGACCAGGGGCATGGAGGCCAGCCGCTGCAGGGCCAGGCGGGCGAGGGGTTCCTCCAGACCGATCAGCTGCTGGATCGCATCGAAGTTCAGTTCCTCCAAGAGGGAGAAGCGCAGGCCGCCGCTGTCGCGGTGCTGGTGGAGGAGGGTGCGCAGCCGCTGCGGATCCCCGCCGCGCACGATGGCGCCGTAGGCGTCCAGCTCCTGCTGGGGTGCCGTGGCGGCGGCGGGCCAGGCGGCCGTGGGCCAGCCGATGCCGCAGCCGTTCTCGAACAGGAAGGGCTGCGGCGGTAGGTCCGCCAGGCTCTGGAACGCCACCATTTCGGCAAACGTCTTACTGGAGGCCAGCAGGGTGGGGATGCCGCGCTGGCCCAGCTGACGCAGGGCCTGGCCCGCCGAAGGGGTCTCGCCTGGCTCCTCCAGCAGGGTGTGGTCCACATCGCTCACCACCCGCCAGGTCACTGCGCTGCCGCCTGCTCCTGCGGCGGACCCTGAGGCCATCAGGCTCCCTCCTCCAGTCGCTCCACGCCGCCGCGATCGCTGAGGGCGGCTGCCAGCTCTGCCACCGGGCGACCCGATACCGGATCGATCCAGTCCGCGGCGATCTCCGCCAGTGGCAGCAGCACGAAGGCCCGCTCCGCCATGCGGGGATGGGGCACCTCCAGCCGTTCGGTGGCGATGCGCTGGGTGCCATAGAGGATCACGTCGAGGTCGAGGGTGCGGGGGCCCCAGCGCTCGGCCCGCACCCGTCCGAAGCGGTTCTCGGTGGCCTGCAGCACATCCAGCAGCGCTTCCGGCGCCAGGCTCACCTCCAGCAGGGCGCAACCATTCACGTAGTCGGGCTGCACCGGGCCGATCGGGGCACTGCGATACCAGCTGGAGCGGCGGATCACCCGCACGCCTTCGTTGCGGTCGAGGGCCTCAAGGGCTTCGTCCAGGGTGGTGCGGCTGGCGCCCAGGTTGCTGCCCAGGGCGATGGCCACCAGTTCGAGCGGTTCCGTGGTGGTGGCCAGGGTCGTGGCCAGGGTGGTGGCCATGGTGTTGGCGTTGGTGGTGGCGCTGGGGGTCAGGCGGGTCCGCCCTTGGTGCGGGTCATGGCGATAGCGATGCTGCCCTCGAAGCGGGGGATCGGGGGCGACACCTTCACCAAGCGCGAATGCACCTTCTGGACCGGGTCGAAGGCCAACACCGCTTCGATGACCACGGCATTGAGCTTCTCGATCGTCTTGAAGCGGGAGGTTTCCAGCAGGTTGGTCACCCGTTCCACCACATCGGCGTAGTTGAGGGTGTTCTCAAGCTGGTCATCGGAGCCGGTGACCGAGAGATCCATCCAGATGGTGAGATCCACCTCGAACCACTGGCCGAGCACCTGCTCTTCCGGGAAATAGCCCGTGTAGCCGTAGCAGCGGATGCCGGAGATCTCGATGGCATCCAGGTCGGGCGTGGTGCTGGTCATGCCTGCGATCCGCGGTGCGAGCCGGCTCGCGGACCGACGTTTGGGGGATCGTACTGGCCGGGAGTGCCGGCCCTCAGCCGGGGCGATAGAAGGGCCGTTTCACCACCACGGCCGGCTCGGCCTTGCCGCGGATCTCCACGGCCAGGGCCGTGCCCAGCTTGGCGACGGCGGTGGGCACGTAGGCCAGGGCGATCGCCTGGCCCAGGGTGGGGGACCAGGTGCCGCTGGTCACCTCCCCGACCACGGCGCCGTTGTGCAGCACCGGATAGCCGTGGCGGGCGATGGCGCGGCCCTCCAGGCGCACCCCCACCAGCCGCCGCGTCACGCCGTCAGCGCTCTGGCGTTCCAGGGCGGCGCGGCCGATGAAGTCGGCGGGCATCTCCAGGTGCACCAGCCAGCCGAGGGAGGCCTCCAGTGGCGTGGTGGCCGCATCCATGTCGTTGCCATAGAGGTGCATGGCCGCCTCGAGGCGCAGGGTGTCGCGGGCGCCGAGGCCGCAGGGGGTGACCCCCTCCGCCAGGAGCTGCTCCCAGAGGGCCAAGCCCGCGTCGCGCTCCAGCAGCAGCTCGAAGCCGTCCTCGCCGGTGTAGCCGGTGCGGGCCGCGAAGACCGGTGCCCCGGCGGCGGCGCCGCGGCCTGCTTGCAGCACCAGATCGCGATGGCCGAAGCGGGGCAGGCCCGCCAGGCTCTCGCCCACCAGCGCTTCGAGCCGCGCGGGGGCCTCCGGTCCCTGCAGGGCCAGCAGGATGCCCTCGGGTCCCTTGCGATCGGCGATGGCGATGCCGGCGGGCTCCAGCTGGCTGCGGATCCAGGCGGTGTCGGCCTCGGCGCAGGCGGCGTTGATCACCAGCACCACCTCGTCGCGCTCGCACTCGGGGCCCAGCCGCCGGCCGCGGTCGTACACGATCAGGTCGTCGCGGATACCGCCGGCGTCGTTGAGGAGCACGGTGTAGCAGGCTTCGCCGGGGCCGATGCGGAACAGATCGGAGGGCACCAGGCCCTGGAGGGCGTCCTTGACGCCATCGCCCCGCAGCACGAGCACCCCCATGTGGGAGATGTCGAAGACGCCGCAGGCCTGCCGCACCGCCGTGTGTTCGGCCACCAGGCCGGCGAACTGCACCGCCATCTCCCAACCGGCGAAGGGCACCAGCCGCCCACCGGCGGCACGGGCGGCGCCATGGAGGGGGGTGCGCCGCAGATCGGTGCTGGGGGCCGGATCGGGCTGGGGGGCTGCGGCCATGGGGGGGAGGAACACCTAGAGGGATCCTATGGAGAGGGCCAGGGATACAGTTTTTCTCCCTGTTCATCCCTTTCCGAACGACCTAGTTTGGGCGACCCGATCCCGTGCTTGCACGCGCCGCGCCATGGGTCATCGCCCCAGTTGCCGCAGCTGCCGCCATTGCATCCCACCCCAGGGAGCCACCCTGGGTCGCTGCCAGCTGCGCCAGTTGCCGATTCATCCCGACCTGGTGGGCGACCTGTGGTGCCATCACTGGACCGCCCGGCCTCCCCGGTTACCGGTGGTGACTCCGGGCGGGGCCTCCGCTCCCGTGCAGCCCAATCAACAACTCAGCCTGACGGCGATGCTGGCTGCGGGCTGAAGGATTCAGTGTTAGCGCCGCCTGAGCGGAAGACATGCTTTAGACCGCCGGGGTTTCCGCTCTGTTCCTGTGCAGCCAAGCGTATTTCTGCTGTTTAGTGCGGCATGGCACTCGTTTACAGATCGATCGGGTCCTAAATTTTCACCACATCTCATATCCCCCCCTCAACCCCGGAGGTGAACGACCTTGGTCGCCACGCCCACCTGCACCACCCCCCTGGAGCTGCTCACCGCCCAGGTGGACTGCGAACTGTTTTCCCTCCCCACCGGTGCCCATGTGTTTTCCCGGGGAGCCAGTGCTAATGCCATCTATGCCGTGAGACGCGGCATCGTGGAATTGGAGGCCACCAGTGCGGAGCGCATCTGTTATCGCCCCGGTGAGCTGTTCAGCTACCAGGACATCGTGTGGCGCCAGGGTGAACATCGCAGCGATGCGGTGGCCCGCACCCCGGTGGAGATCCTTCGGCTTGATCGGCTGCGGTTCCTCAACCTGCTCCACAACCACCCCACCCTGGCGGTGCAGCTGATCGCCCAGCAGCACGATCGGTTGCGGGAACAGCGAACCAGCGGTACCTGCGTCTACTGAAGCCTCTGCAATCCTCAGCAACCGCAATCCTCAGCATCCGTAAACCTCAGCATCCGCAAACCTCAGCCTCCGCCCGACGGCTTTTCGCTGCTATTCGATCTGCCGATCGACTCAGTCGCCGTTCAGGAGCATGACCAGGCTGCGCACCACCTTGGCGGCCAGCACGGCACTCACGCCGCTCGGATCGAGCTGGGGGGCCAGCTCCACCACGTCGGCGGCCACCAGTTGGTGGTGGCGCAATTCCTCCACCAGGGCTGCGAAATCACCCCAGAGGAATCCTCCCGGTTCCGGGGTGCCGGTGCCTGGCAGCACGGCGGGATCGAACCAGTCGAGATCCACGGTGAGATAAAGGGGCCGTCCCCGCAGGGGGGCCAGGGCCGCCGCCATCTGCTCGATCGGCACCAGCCGGTCGCTGCGGCGCAGTTCGCTGAATTCCTCGCGGCTGCCGCTGCGGATGGCGATCTGGCGCAGGGTGCCACTGGGCAGCACCTCCAGGCAGCGGCGCATGGCGCAGGCGTGGCTGTGACGTGCGCCGAGCCATTCCTCGCGCAGATCGGCGTGGGCATCGAGCTGCACCAGCACCAGATCGGGATGACGCCGGGCCACCGCCACCACCGCGCCACTGCTGATCGAATGCTCACCACCGAGCATCAGGGGGGCCAGGCCGAGATCGAGCACGGCCTCGGTGGCCTGTTCCACCGCAGCCACCACCGGCTCGGGGGCACCGTGGGGGATGGCCACCGCACCCAGATCGGCGAAGGCGATCGCTTCAAGATCGCCATCCAGCTGGGGGCAGTAGGTCTCCAGCCCGGTGCTCACCTCCCGGATCGCGGCGGGCCCGAAGCGGGTGCCGGGCCGGAAGGAGGTGGTGCCGTCGTAGGGAACGCCGAACAGGCCCACGCGGCAGCCGGCTGGATCGCGGCGGCTGGCCATGTAGATCGCCCCTTCGGTGTCGAACAGCTCGCTCCGATCGGCGGCATCACGGCCTGGGGAATCGGCTGGGGTCGGCCCGGGTTGCGGTGTGGCGGCAGGACTCGGGATGGGGCTGGTCACGGTCGGGAGGGCAGGGGCGTTCGAGGAGCGCGCCTGGAGAACGGTCGGCGCTGGGTGGGTGCGCGCACGGGGAGGCTTGCGACGGCGGGAGGGCCTCAGCCGCCATCGGCCAGGGCCCGCTCCACAAAGGCCGGCACCGCCTCGAAGGCGCCGCTCTGCCAGCGGGGGCTCCAGATTTCACAGCCCGCCGCCACGCCGGCCGCACGCTCCGGCTGGGCGTCGCGGTAGCGCGGGCCATCGACGGCGGCGAAGGTCCAGCTCCACCAGCCGCTGGGATACATCGGCACCCAGCCGTAGAGCGGGTCGGCGTGGCCGAACACCTCGCGCAGCAGCCGCACCGTGGCGATGTGAACCTCGCGGAAGGCTTCGGGCGATTCGCTCTGGGTGGCGAACACCCCGCCGGGCCGCAGGATGCGGCGGCAGTGCTCGAAGAAGGCGCGGTTGAAGAGCCCTTCGGCCGGACCGGCCGGATCGGAGCCGTCCACGATCACCACGTCGTAGCTGGCGGCCTCGGCTTCGCGCACCCAGGCGATGCCATCGCCCACCGTGAGCTGAAAGCGGGGGTCGCTCCAGGCGCTGCCGCCGATTCCCGGCAGGAGCTGCTGGCTCCACTCCACCACTAGGCCGTCGATCTCCACCATGTCGAGGTGCTGCACGCCGGCATGGCGCAGGCACTCGCGGGCGGTGCCGCCGTCGCCGCCGCCGATCACCAGCACCCGCTCGACCTGGGCGGCGCCGCAGAGGGCCGGGTGTACGAGTGCCTCGTGATAGTGCCGTTCCTGGCGTTCGGCGGTCATCCAGCAGCCGTCGAGCAGCAGGCCCTTGCCGTAGCGCTCGCTCTCGATGATCGTGACCCGCTGGAAGGGGGAGTGTTGCTCGGCGATCACCCGACCGGCCAGGCCGTAGCGCACGCCATCGAAGATCTCATCCACCCACTGGGCGCTGGGATCGTTGGAAGCGGGGACGGGGGGGGTGCTCACGCGCCTGGGGCCGGATGGTGTTGTTCCAGCTAAGCGTCCCGGGGTCACCCCCGTCGGTGCCGGGGATCAGACCCGGGGGTGTCGGCCGCGGCAGGCGCTGGCCCCAGGGCGCCGCAGGGGCCGAACGGGTCACTCGCCTTGGAAGCGCTGGGCGATGGCGCGAAAGGTTTCCGCCTCGCTGAGGAAGGCGCTCACCACGCTGGGGACGAAAAGGCGGCCGCTGTCGGCTTCGATCACGGCCTCCAGAACCGCGGCGGCAGCCTCAAGGGCAAAACGCTCCAGTTCGCTTTCCATTGCCCGGAAGCTGGTAGCGCCGAGCAGCCGCTGCAGGCTGGCCCGGTGGGCCCGCAGCCGCTCCACCAGCTCTGCGGAGCTTGGGATAGCCGCATCCAACCCCAGGGAGAGCCGCCGCCAGGAGCCAACCCGCTCCTGGCCATCGGCGCCCCGGAACCGGCCGTCCAGGGCGTCGGTCTGGACCGGTTTGCGGGTCCTGAGGGCGTCGGGATCGAGGGGCTCGAAGCGGAGGTTCCGCTCCATGCTGGCTGCCGTGGTTGCTCCCGCTTCCGGGCTGAGGGGGACCAGGCTGAGCGTGTTCCCGTGAGCCTGGAGCATCACCAGTTCCGTTCGGGCGCCTCGGCCCAGGCCGAGAAGGTGGTGTTCAACAGGCGCCGAATAATGCTGTCATCGATGCTGCCCGCCAGTCAGCCGGGGGGCCGAGGTCATGGGTGAGCCGCCGGCGGCGGCCCAAGGGAATGCAGCCCTGATCCCTGCAGGTGATGGCCGCCCCGGCGGCATCCCAGGGAGGTTGGGGGGCCCTGTTCAGAGTTCGGCAGGCATCGCAGGGCAGCAAATAGCTCGGTCCACCCCGCTTGAATCGCAAGGAGCCTGGCGCTGCCGTGCTGCCATGGTTCAAGCTAGCCCCATGGAAGCTGGCAGGGAAGGCGGGTCCGAGGTTGCGGCACCCGGAGACCGGACCGCTCCGGTTGCCGATCCCGCCCTGGCGCTCGGCTCCGGGCTGGCTCTGGTGCGCTCCGAGCTGAGCTGGCGGTTTTCGCGCGCCTCGGGCCCCGGTGGCCAGAACGTGAACAAGACCGATTCGCGGGTGGAACTGCGTTTTCCTTTGGCCACCACAGCGGCCCTGCCTGCCGTGCTGCGGGCCCGGGCCCTGGGGCGTCTTGCCCCCCGTTTGGTGGAGGGCGAGCTGGTGGTGGTGGCGGAAGAGCATCGCTCCCAGTGGCGCAACCGTCAGGCTGCCCTGGAGCGCCTGCGGGAGCTGCTGCGGCAGGCGATCGCGCCGCCGCCGCCGCCGCGCCGTGCCACCCGCCCCAGCCGGGGTGCGGTGGAGCGGAGGCTGGTGGCCAAGCGGCAGCGGGCGGGCCGCAAGGCCCAGCGCCGCGGGGGAATCAGGCCGGAGGAGGACTGAGGGGAGTGGGCGCAGCATCGGGACCGGCCGGCTCGGGGCCGGCCGGCGTGGTGCAGCTTTCGGCACGGATGGCGGCCTTGGCGGCCCGCCAGTGGCGTTCCAGTTCACCGATCGAGTGGCCGCCGAGGTCCCCGCCGAGGGCCGCCTCCACCCGGCGGAAGCGATCGAGGAAGCGGCGGTTGGTGCCGGCCAGCCCCTCCTCCGGATCGAGATCGCCCCAGCGCGCCACATTGACCAACGTGAAGAGCAGATCCCCCAGCTCCTCCTGGGCGTGGCCGCGATCCCCGCTGGCCACGGCCTCCTGAAGCTCGCCGAGCTCCTCCTCAACCTTGGCCCACACGCCGGCGATGGCATCCCATTCGAAGCCGGCGGCGGCCGCCTTCCTGGAGATGGTCATGGCGCCGGCCAGGGCCGGCATTCCCCGCACCTTGCCGGCCAGCCTGTCGCTCAGGGGGCTGGGGCCGGCGGGCAACGCCGGGGCTTCCGGGTCGGCGCCGGCCTGGAGCGGGCCTGTGCCGCTGGCTGGAGGCGCCGCCGGGGCGGTCGCGGCCTGGGATTGGTCCCGTTCGGCCTGTTCCCGGAGCTTGATCGCTTCCCAGTGAAGGCGCACTGCGGCGCTGTCGCGGGCTTCCGCCGTGCCGAACACGTGGGGATGGCGGCGCACCAGCTTGGCGCTGATGCCCCGGGCCACGGCGGCGAAGTCGAAACGGCCGCTCTCGCTCGCGATCCGGGCATGGAGCACCACCTGCAGCAAGAGATCCCCCAGCTCCTCCGCCAGGTGGGCGTCGTTGCCGTGGCGGATCGCATCGGCCACCTCATGGGCTTCCTCGAGCACATAAGGGATCAGGGAGCGATGCGTCTGCTCCAGGTCCCAGGGGCAGCCGTGCTCCGGATCCCGCAGGCGATCCACCACGGCCAGTAACTCCGCCAGGGCGGCGGCCGCCCCATCGGCCGTGGGGCCGGGGTCGCCCGGGGGCGGGGGGGA
>BJHE01000067.1 GCA_014191755.1 Cyanobium sp. | reverse complement strand
GTGTGCATCCTTCACTGTGGAACTGCGAGACTCCTGGGCGAGCGTCATCCGCACGCCAGCTCATGCCTGCCTGCAATCAACCCATCATCGTTTAGGCATATTTCGGAGAGTGGGCTATAGTGGGTTTAAATCTGCCGCGCAGCGGCTTAGTCCAACAAGCCCCTCGAGTGGACAGGCCGCCATCAATTCGCTGCTTGCGTTCTAGGGTCCTTGCCTGCCACTCAGGGGCAGCGTTAGCCTGCGAGTGCTATAGTTGGTAAAACTGCTTACTTACCGTATTCAACCTCGCCACAATCGTGCTAACGAGGATGAGCAGTTCTTCACTCACTCTAGTTTCTTGGGAGTAAATCCAATGAGTTTGCCAACGGTGCAATTTGAAGCTTGTCAAGTTTTGGTAAGAGATGACGGAACTTATTTTGTGTGGCCTATCAGTGATGAAACAAAGGCTAAAATTCGTGATCTTCTTGGTGTTACAGACCTTGAATTTGGATTCAACAACACGCTAGAAAAGGTTCCACCCTTCTGTTGTCACGAGTGTGGTAGCAAAATTACTTTTTATGACCAGGTAAGGACGGCATTATCTAGTGGAGGACATTCAACAGAACACCTGATTCGGTGGGTTCAGCAGAACAATTTCATAGGGTCAGGGGCACCTCGTCATATAGCCTGTGAAAATAATCATGCACAGATAATTGTTATGGGATGGGCAGCGGGCTTTGGATGGACGTATGACTAGCTAGAAGTGATTTCTTCTGATTCATGGCAGCAAGTAGGGTGCGGCAGTGCCCATCCTATTTGCTCATGAGATACCATAAAAGGATGTATAGAAGTAGCGCAGTGAGCGGGAGTCAGTGTATGCAGGCGATCCTTTTAAGCCATGAAGAAGTTGCACGAAGCGCAAAGCAACTATACAAGGTTGGAATACGGCAGAAAGTCGAGACTGAGGAGAACATTGGCAAGATGGTTATTATTGACATTGAGACAGGGGATTATGAGGCTGATAACACTGGATTGCAAGCATCCCGTAACCTCAGTAAGAAGCACCCAAACGCTCGACTCTTTGGTATTCGCATTGGGTACAACGTCTCTGTCTCGATTGGTGGTTTCATGGAGCGAGTTCACAAGTGATTTCTGGAATTGCGACAGATAGACACGCTACTGTTGCTTTGATTTTTTTACTTCGGAACGGTTCAAACATCCCGATTGAGTTTGACATTGATACAGGCTTCACTGGGGAACTGTGTCTTCCTACGGAAGCCGTTTCATCGATGGGGTTAACCTTCAGGCATTATACTCCTGCAAATTTGGCAGATAACAGTGAAGTGTTACTTCCAATTGACGAGGCGACGGTCTTTTGGGATGGCGAGGAGCGAGAAGTTTTAGTCATCGCCACGGGAAGAAGTCCTTTGCTTGGAACTGCTTTACTGGATGAGCAGGAACTCGTCATTCAGTTTACAGAAGGCGGGCTGGTGACAATTGATGAATTGTAAACATTGTCATGGCGTGGTGTAGCGCAGGCTAACATTACAGTGGAGCGGTCGTTAGAGAGTCTTTTTGCTCCGTTTCGGTCATATTTGCCGCCGCTCACTTTAGCCGTTAGTCGGCACCAGTCTGGCTACGACCGTTAGTGGCAGGCCTGACGCCAGGCAGGTCTTCTACATATACTTAGTTCCCAACAGATTCGCTGAGTCATGCTTCAATGTCTTGATGAAAACATCTGGGTTGCTGAACAGCCGCAGAAGTATTTTGGTCTAAGCATCGGCACCAGGATGACTGTGATCCGCGATCAAGAATCTTGCAGGCTAATTGTCATATCGCCAATCAAGCCAACACTTGACCTCGATGAAGAGCTGTCAGAGCTTGGTGTCGTAAGCGATCTGGTTGCGCCAAACTCATACCATCATCTTTACTGCAATGAATTCAAGCATCGCTATCCACAAGCCAAGCTATGGGGGTCCTCCGCTCTAAAGAGGAAGTGCCCTGATCTGTTGATTGATAATCTTTTGATGTCTGCCGGGCCTTCACCATGGGCCGGAATCCAAATCTGCAGTCTTTCTGGTCTAAAGACGATGGGCCCTTTGGGGCCCTCCCCTTTGAACGAGTTTGCCTTTTGCCACGTGCCTAGTAAAACAATAGTCCTGACAGATAGCGCATTCAATTTCGATTACACATTTCCCTGGCTAACTAGATTCACGACTCGAATCGCTGGTGGATACAATCGACTTGAGCCTACTATTCTTGAACGGATAGCTTCGTCGGACAAAGACTCCCTTCGTAAGTCAATTCAGGAGGTATTGTCTTGGAACTTCGATAGAGTCATCGTTGCTCACGGTGCAGTTGTCGAGTTTGGTGGCAAGGCTATGCTGACTAGTGCATACTCGGCCTTTCTTGGAGGCACTGTTGGGTCCGTCTAACATTGCAATTCACCTGAGCCGCCACCAGATGCTTCATTGTTCCCATAAACTCACTGCGGCTAGGTGATGGCAAGCGTTCGAAGGATATGTTGTCTCAGGTGATAACCAACCAGCGGTCCTGTCGTTGCCAAGCGTCTTGGGTTAGCCGATGGAGCCAGCAGGCAGCGAATGTCCAGACGCCAAGGAGGACCAAGCTCGGTTGGAAAACTTCATAAAAAGAAGTAACATCATCTGAGGTTATTTTCTTGCCAACCGCCACGAGGGCATTAGCTATCTAGTTTTCCTGCAGGCCTTGGCGCACCCGTTGCCCAGGCTGTGCCCAGCCCGTCGTCGAATCAGGGGGAGCCACTGATGAAGCCCATCTGGATGCTGCCCACCCGAAAGCTCAGGCTGCTCTCCCTGGTCTGCCTCACGGCACTGGCCTGCCTGCTCTGGTTCAGCCTGGTGCCTGCTCTGGCGCTGGAGGCCAATCGGCCGGTTGCTCCCTCGACAAGCGGGGCGAGCCGGCCGAACATCATTTTCATCATGGCCGACGACCTCGGCAATGCCGACCTCGGCTACCGGGGCAGTGACATCAAGACGCCGAACATCGACACGCTGGCCCGGGAGGGCGTGCGGCTGGAGTCCTTCCACGGCATGCCCGTCTGCACGCCGTCCCGCGCCGCCCTGATGACGGGCCGCTACCCGATGCGCTACGGCCTGCAGACCCTGGTGATCTTCCCGAACCACACCTACGGCCTGCCGACCGACGAACGCACCCTCCCCCAGGCGCTGAAGGAGGCGGGCTACCAGACCTCGATGGTGGGCAAATGGCACCTCGGCCATGCCGACAAGAAATACTGGCCGCAGAACCGGGGCTTCGATCACTTCTACGGCAACCTCGTCGGCGAGGTCGACTACTTCACCAAGATGCGCGGCGGCATCGTCGACTGGCAGCGCGACGGCAAGTTCCAGCAGGAGACCACGTACTACCTGCCGCTGATCGGCGACGAGGCGGTGAAACAGATCGAGCGGCAGGACAAGACGAAGCCTTTCTTCCTCTACTTCGCTTCCCTGGCGCCCCATGCCCCCTATCAGGCCCAGAAGGCCGATGAAGACCGCTACGCCGCCAGCATCAAGGACCCGACCCGCCGCACCTATGCCGCCATGGTCACCTCGGTGGATGACCAGGTGGGCCGCATCGTCGCCGCGCTCGACAAGCGGGGGATGCGCGAAAACACCCTGATCATCTTCTCCAGCGATAACGGCGGCCCCCGCAGCGCCGTCGTTGCCAGCGGCGCCCATTCTCCTGAAGAACGGGCCGAAGGCGGCGTGAAGGAGGGCTCCCTGCCGGCGAGCAACGGCAACCTGCGGGGCGGCAAGGGCAGCCTCTACGAAGGCGGTGTGCGCGTGCCAACCATCTTCAACTGGCCCGGCACCCTGAAGCCCGCCGTTATCAGTGAGCCGGCACACATGGTGGATGTCATGCCCACCGCCCTGGCCCTGGCCGGCGCGGCGCCGAACCCTGCCAGCAAACCCTTCGATGGCAAGAACCTTCTGCCGATGCTCAGCGTAGGCAAGCCCTCGCCGCACGACGACATCCTGGTCAACGTCGAAGCCTTCCGCGGCGCCATCATCAAGGGCCAGTGGAAGCTGGTGAAGATCGCCCTGCTGCCCGGCAAGATCGAACTGTTCGACCTCAAGGCCGACCCGGGCGAGAAAAGCAACGTGGCCGAGCAGAACCCCGAGGTGGTACGCGATCTCGAGGCCCGGCTGCTCGCCTATGCCAAGCAGCAGAAGATGAGCGAGTGGTTGAAGGCCCAGCCCGACTACCTCGGTGCCCAGGGCAAGACGATCCTCGACCCCGACTTCGACATCAATGACGGCGGACTGCCGCAGCAGAAGCCGGTGTTTCCCAAGCCATGAGGCATCCCCTGCGCATCCTGGCGGTGGCGCTGGTGTGCCTTCTGCTGAGCAGCGGCGTGATCTCAGGGGCCTGGGCCCGTCCCAGCGCATCAGCCGCGACATCAGCCCAATCGGCAGCCAGCCCAGCCGCTACACCCAGCGACGGTTCGGTGCTGCCCTTCCCGCCGGTGCCCAGCGCCAGCATCGCCAGACCACGGCTGCAGGACTCGGTGCACAAACGCCGCGCCCAGCCGCAGCACCTCAAAGCCGATGCGCCCAACGTGATGATCGTCCTGCTGGATGACGTCGGCTTCGGTCAGGCGTCAACTTTCGGCGGCGAGATCAACACGCCCACCCTCAGCAAACTGGCGGACCAGGGCCTCAGCTACAACACCTTTCACACCACCGCCATCTGCTCCCCCACCCGGGCGGCCTTGCTCACCGGACGCAATCACCAGCGAGTGGGCAACGGCACGATCGCCGAACGAGCCGTCGACTGGGATGGCTACACCGGCGTGATTCCGAAAACCTCGGCCACCATGGCTGAAGTGCTGCATCACTACGGCTACAAGACAGCGGCCTTCGGCAAGTGGCACAACACCCCGGCCGATCAAACCACCGCCATGGGGCCGTTCGATCGCTGGCCGACGGGCCACGGCTTCGATTACTTCTACGGTTTCCTCGCCGGTGAAACCTCCCAGTGGGAGCCCCGCCTGGTGGAGAACACCACCGCCATTGAGCCACCCCACGACAAGAATTACCACCTCAGCGAGGACATGGCCCAGCGCAGCATCGACTGGCTGCGCAAGCACCGGGCCTTCTCACCTGACAAGCCCTTCTTCCTCTACTGGGCGCCCGGGGCGGCCCACGGCCCCCACCAGGTCGGCAAGGAGTGGTCCGAGAAGTACAAGGGCAAGTTCGATACCGGCTGGGATGCCTACCGCGAGCGGGTGTTTGAGCGCCAGAAGCAACTCGGCTGGATTCCCGCCAACACCAAACTGACGCCCCGCACCGCCACCCTGCCCGCCTGGGACAGCATTCCGGCGGCCCAGCGTCCGTTCCAGCTGCGGCTGATGGAGATCTACGCCGGCTTTGTCGAACACGTGGATGCCCAGGTGGGGAAGGTGATCGATGAGCTCGAGCGCCTGGGGGTGCGGGATAACACGATCGTGATCTACATCTTCGGCGACAACGGCGCCAGCGCCGAAGGCCAGAACGGCACGATCAGCGAATTGCTGGCCCAGAACGGCATTCCCAACACCGTCGAGCAGCAGATCGCGGCTCTGGAGACCATGGGGGGCCTCGACCTGCTGGGTGGTCCCAAGACCGACAGCATGTACAACGCCGGCTGGGCCTGGGCCGGCAACACGCCGTTCCAGTACACCAAGTTGATTGCCTCCCATTTCGGCGGCACCCGCAATCCGATGGTGATCTCCTGGCCCAAAGGGATCAAACCCGACAAGACGCCACGGGCTCAGTTCCACCATGTCAACGACATCGCGCCAACGATCTACGAGCTCATCGGCATCAAGCCGCCCAAGGAGGTGGACGGCTTCCAGCAGGATCCGATCGATGGGGTGAGCCTGGCCTACACCTTCGCCAACGCCAAGGCACCCACCCGCAAGAAGGTTCAGTACTTCGACAACAACGGCAGTCGCGCCATCTTCCAGGACGGGTGGCTGGCCGCCACCTTCGGCCCGCTGGTTCCGTGGCTGCCGGGTGCGCCAGGCCTGGCCTCCTGGGATTCGGCCAAGGACAAGTGGGAGCTCTACAACCTCAACAACGACTTCTCCGAGGCCGAGGATCTCGCCGCCCGCGAACCCCAGCGGCTGGCGCAGCTGCAGAAGAGCTTCGATCAGCAGGCCGTGGCCAACAAGGTCTATCCCCTGGGCGCCGGCATCTGGCTGCGGCTGCACCCCGAAGATCGCATCAAGTCGCCCTACAGGAGCTGGCAGTTCGATGCCACCACCACGCGCATGCCGGAGTTCACGGCGCCCGGGCTTGGCCGGGAGAGCAGCACCGTGAAGATCGATGCGGATTTCAAGGAGAACGGATCCGGAGTGCTGTATGCCCTGGGCGGATCAGGCGGTGGGCTCAGCCTCTACCTGGACAAGGGTCAGCTCGTCTACGAGTACAACATGATGATCATCGAGCGGTACAAAGCCCGTTCAGCGAAGAGGATTTCCGCTGGCAGGCATCGCATCGACGTCACCACCACCCTCGCCAGCGCCCAGCCGCTCTCGCCGGCTGAGGTGGTGCTGAAGGTGGATGGCCAGGAGGTGGGGCGCACCACGGTGAAACGCACCGTTCCCGCGGCCTTCTCCGCCAGCGAAACCTTTGATGTGGGCGTGGATCTCGGCTCGACCGTGTCCCTCGACTACTTCGAGCGCCGGCCCTTCCGCTTCGACGGCACGATCCACAAGGTGGAGGTGACGATGAACTGATTCAGCGCGACGTCTACAACCTCAGCTGTTCTTCGTTCCCGTTGATCCGTGCCAACACCTGCTCGCCGGTTTTCCAAGCGCTGCTCAGACGCGGTGCGCACCGCCACCTTTGCTGCCTGCGGGCTGGCGCTGACCCTGGGCTGCGGCCGGCCGGCCCAGGCCCAAGCCTACGGCCCCCGTCAGTTCTGGCTGGCTCCTGCGGGCACGAACGTGTTCACGGTTTCGGGGATGTACAGCAGCTCCAACACCGTCGTCGACACCAGCATCATCTTTCCCAACCTCAACGTCGACACCTATGTCGTGGTGCCGAGCTATGCCCGCTTCTTCGGGATCGGCGATCGGCTCTCCCAGGTGTCGGTGGCGGTTCCCTATGCCTGGGCCAACGTCAGCCTCTCCACCGCCAACCGCGGGGTGACCCCGAGCAAGCAGGGTCTGGCTGACAGCTATGCCCACCTGACGGTGGGGCTGGTGAACACCCCAGCCCTCGCCCCTGCGGAATTCGGGGCCTACATGCAACAGAACAATCCGCCTGTGGTGGTCTATGGCCTGATGGCGGTTCTTCCTCCCACCGGCGACTATCAGAACGACCGGCTGGTGAACATCGGCACCAACCGCTGGACCTTCCGGGCCGGTCTGCCCACCACGGTGCGGCTCAGCCCCAACTGGGCACCGGGGAAGACCACCACCTTCGAGATCCTGCCCAGCGTGGATCTCTACACCCCCAACAACGACCCTGCCTTCCCGGAATTCTCGATCCGTGGGCGGCAGGTGGGCAGCAGGCTCGCCAAAGTGCTGGCCCCGGATCAGACCACCCAGGCCCCTATGGGCACGTTGGAGATGCACCTCACCCACGACCTCAACAAGAAGCTGTGGGTGTCGCTTGATTCCTACTCCCGGCTGGGCGGTGAAACCTCCAGCGACGGCACGGCCGGCGGCAATCAACAGGCCTGGACGGCCCTGGGCGCCACGATTGGTGGCAGCCCCTGGTCGAAGGCCCGCCTCTCCTTCACCGGCGCGGCGGTGCCGTGCTGGCGGGCAACGACAACAGCCCCGATGGCTGGCAACTCCGGCTTCAGTTCCAGCAGTCCTTCTAGCTATGTCGACTGCGTTGTTCGTTTTCATCATCTGAACCACAAAGCTGCCTTGAGCAGAGTTTGATGCATGTTTTGCATGCCATGAGCGGTAGTGTTGCGGAGCAGTAGACAAGCGGCGACAAACGGGCGCTATCGCGCAAGACCAAAGGATGACGAAGGTAATCAGGGATTGGGGTTTCAAGAGAGTGTCATTACAAGGAAATGACACGAGATCACAGTTTGATCTTCGGCACGATCCCGATAGGTGGTCGCTGCCTTTGGGTTGACATAAAGTGCCATAGTGAGAAATGAAGCGGGACTGGCCTGATGTCTACCTGGCGAGGCGGAGGCCAGCAGTCGAACCTGTTGAGAAGTGACACCTTCGAACAAGCCCCTGGAGTGGACAGGCCGCCGTCGGGTCCGCTTCGATAGCAATTACTTCTTGCCTGCCACTCAGGGGCAGCGTTAGGATTCACCCATCCGTTCCCTAGCAAGGCAAGGTGGTTTAAGTGGCGACGCTGGGTGTGCTGGCCTGGTGGATGTGGCTGATGCTGAGCTGGGCCTTCTTCTTGCTGATGCCCTGGCTGATCAATCACTCCTTCGCCAGGTTTTATCCTCAGACTCGAATCGATCCCGTTTTGCGGATGGTGGTCTTGCAGGAGGCAAGGAAGGGACGCTGGAAGTCTCTGATCGGTCTCCATTTGATCAATTCCGGAATCATCGGCCTGTGCATCGCAGCAGGCGGCTGGCTGCAGGCTGCGGGTATAGGCCACCTCCATGGAGGACCGCTGGGATTGCGCGGCTGGTTGCTATTTGTACCTCAAGTACTGTTGGTGCTGATAGTTTTCGACACCCAATTCTACTGGGTTCACCGCGCCGCCCATGCCTGGCCACTGTTGTACCGAAGGCTGCATCGCGACCACCATGTAGATCGCTTCCCGGACACATGGAGCGCAATGAAGCAGCATCCCCTCGATCTATTTCTCACCACAGCGATGCCGATGGCCTGGGTCGTGTTGCTGCCGATCCACGAGGCCGCTTGGCTGGCTGCACTGCTGCTTGCCAATTACATCAATCTGGCGGGCCACAGCGGCTTCGAGGTCACGCGCTACCTACCGGGCCTGGTGACACCAAACGGATTGGCATTACGGCACGATCCCTACCGGTCCGGCATCGCTCGTTGGGTCAACACAGTGATGCACCATGACATTCATCACCAGTTGGTTCACAGCAACTACTCGCTGTACTTCACCCACTGGGACCGGTGGATGGGCACGCAGGCCATGGACCAATCCTGCCCGTGAATCCCTTGGCGAAGCCTAACATCAAGATTCAGCGGGCGTGTGCGAAAAAACCTGATGAATGCATTGATCTATTGCCCGCTTCTGATCTTGAGCGTTAGCCGAATCTCTGTGAAGGACGGCGGGCTGAGCGGAGGAACTGGATGCGCTCTAGCATGTCGGATATTGCTACAGTGGCTTCAGGTCAGAGTTAACCATGAATTTCACGTTGGACTGCGAACAAGAGGTAGATGGACGCTGGATCGCCGAGGTGCCGGAACTGCCTGGTGTCATTGCTTATGGAAGTTCCTCTGCAGCTGCAATGGCAAAGGCTGAAATCCTAGCTCTTCGGGTTATTGCTGATCGGCTTGAAAATGGCGAATCCGAGCCAGTCAGCATCCAGTTTTCGCTTCCTCTCTCTGCATGAGCAATTGGCCGGCAGCCAAGGCCAAGAAGGTATTGGCAGCCTTGCAGTCCATTGGATGGATAGTTAAACGCCAATCAGGATCTCATAAGACCCTTGAACATACAGAATATCCGGACTATGTCTTTGCATTCCATGATGGCGAGGAGATTGGCCCCAGGATGCTGTCTCGAATCGCGAAGCACACCGGCCTTCAACCAGGTGATCTGTGATGCAGGCGGGAAATCGGCTAACAATGCCATACACCTCAGCTGGCCCTGAATCTTATTTGTCGATCTTCCTGACTTTCTGCAGCCAGGTGATGGCAAGCGTTAGACATATATCCAAGCGAAGGTTCTTGCCTCCAACTGATATGTGGGCTAACATGAGGGATGGATTTCTTAGTTCTTGACCATGAAGCTCGGTTACACGATTCTGTACGTCGCCGATGTCGCTTCATCCCTGAGTTTCTACGAGCGGGCCTTTGGGTTTAAGCGGCGTTTTCTCCATGAATCAGGAACATATGGAGAACTTGAGACCGGCGAAACAACGCTCTCATTTGCTGCACACGATCTTGGTGATGCGAATTTCCCAGGTGGCTATATCCGTGCCAATGAATCAGAGATACCCCTGGGGATGGAAATCGGTTTGCTGACTCTTGACGTCGCTTCTGCTCATGCTCATGCATTGAGGGAAGGCGCGATTGAATTGAGCGCGCCTGTCTCCAAACCTTGGGGGCAGATCGTCTCGTATGTTCGAGCGCCGGATGGGTGCCTGATTGAACTCTGTACGCCAGTCGGCGAGTAAAAGCAACGCCGAACATCAAGATGTCGAACATCAAGATGCCGAACATCAAGATCCAGCGGCCGGGCCTAAATCGCCTTGTGAATGGTTTGGCCATCTGCCCGCTTCTGATCGATCAGACTCCCGCAGCCCCACAGCGCTACAGGCCCTCAAGGCTCTCCCCAGCACCGGCATCCCCGAGAAGACCCCGCACGCGGTTGGCGGCGGCCAGGCCCGCCTCGATCGCCCCCTCGAAGTAGCCGGGCCAGCGGCTGGCGGCCTCGGTGCCGGCCCACACCACCCGGCCATGGGGCTCCTGCCCAATCGCGCCGTAGGTGGTCCAGGCGCCGGGGGACAGGAAGGAGGTGAAGGCACCGCCGCTCCAGCCCTCGGCATTCCAGTTGTGAAGCACCAGCTCGGCGGGCTCGGCCGCCTCGGCTCCCCACCAGCACACCAGGTCCTGCAATACGGCCCTGCGGCGCTCCACCTCGCCCAGGCGCTGCCAGCGCACGGCGCGCTCCCCGGCGATGAAGCCCGCGAGAATGCCGGGCCCGCCAGGGGGGGAGCTATCCACCGTGAGCTCCAGGGTGGGCAGGTTGCCGATACCCAGGCCATTGAGCCCCCGCTCCCGCCAGAACGGCCGCGGATAGAGCGCCAGCACCTTCACCATCGAGCCCATCGGCGAGCGCTGCAGCAGTCCCAGCCATTCCGGCGGCAGACACGGATCGAACTGGATGCCCAGCCGCAAGGGCGGGGGGATGGCCACCACCACCGCCGCCGCCCGCACCGCCTCGCTGGCGCCATGGCTCACGCGGACCCCGCCGCCGCGCTGCTCGATCGCCCGCACCGGCGCCCTCAGCCGCAGCGCCTCCCCCAGCTCGGCGGCCAGCCGCTCCGCCAGCTGGGCGGCCCCCCCCTCCACCAGCCAGGCCTCGGGGGTCTCGTGCTGGGGGGCCACGGCCTGGGTCCAGGCCAGATGCAGCAGGGAGCTCTCATGGGGCTCGAAGCCCCCGGAGCCGCCCATGCGCGTGAGCCAGGCGAAGGGGTATCGGGCCAGTTCACCCGCCCCCTGCCGCTCCAGCCAGCCCGCGATGCTCAGCCGATCCAGCGCCTCGGCATCGGGGGCGGTCCAGGGCGCCCGGGGCGGCACCCGCGCCACCAGCTCCTGAAAGCGCCGCTGCAGCTCCAGCGTGGCGGCCACCTCAGCGGCCGGCAGGCCCAGCTCCTCGGGGCGGAAGAACAGCAGGCTCGAGCCGAAGTCGTGCTCCACGCCAGCTCTGTGCGCCGCTCCATTCCAGTGGAACACCCCCTCGCCGTCGTAGTGGGTGGGGAAGCGGCGCAGGCCGAACTCCTCCAGCAGAGCCAGCAGCCGGTGGTGGCTGGCGCCCACCCACTGGCCGCCCAGATCCACCCGCAGACCCAGGCCGCTGCTGTGGCCCCGCATCCGCCCCCCCGCGCTCTCGCGCGCCTCCAGCACCTGCACCGCCAGCCCCTGGCGCCTCAGCTCCCGGGCGCAGACCAGGCCGGAGAGGCCGGCGCCCACCACCACCACATCACACACCACATCAACGGGCCCATCAACCAACCCAGCAACCGTGGAATCCGCCATGGATGAACATCGGTGGACTCAGGGAGCGGCTAGAGATGGCGCAACGGCGCCCCGCTCTTGCTGAAGAAGCCTGCCACGGTCCATGGGCCCGGCGCCACCGCCGTGATCAGCCTGCGGAACGTCTGTCGCCGCTACGGCGAACGGGCCGCCGTGGACGACCTGAGCCTCACGATCGGCGCCGGCGAGTTCTTCTCCCTGCTGGGTCCCTCCGGCTGCGGCAAGACCACCACTCTGCGCCTGATCGCCGGCTTCGAACGGCCCCAGAGCGGCCGCATCCTGATGCAGGGCCACGATCTCACCGAGGCCCCACCCCACCGGCGGCCGGTGAATCTGGTGTTCCAGAACTACGCTCTCTTCCCCCACCTCAGCGTCTGGGACAACGTGGCCTTCGGGCCCCGCTCCCTTCGCCTCGACCCGGCGGAGATCCGCCGGCGGGTGGGCGAGGTGCTGGAGATGGTGCAGTTGTCGGAGCTGGCGCGGCGGCGGCCCCACCAGCTCTCGGGCGGCCAGCAACAGCGGGTGGCCCTGGCCCGGGCGCTGGTGAACGCTCCGGCCGCCCTGCTGCTCGATGAACCCCTCGCCGCCCTCGACCCGGATCTGCGCCGCACGATGCGCTCGGAACTGAAACGGATCCAGCGGGAGGTGGGCATCACCTTCCTGCTGGTGACCCATGACCGGGAGGAGGCCCTCAGCCTCAGTGATCGCCTGGCGGTGCTTCAGGGGGGCCGCCTTGAGCAGGTGGGATCACCCCGCGATCTCTACGAGCGGCCCCGCAGCGCCGTGGTGGCCAGCTTCCTCGGCAGCGCCAATCTCCTGCCGGATCCCGCCGGCGGCGGGGTGCGGCTGCTGCGGCCCGAGCGGCTGCGCCTCAGCGCCGAGCCACCGGACGCAGGAGAACGCGGGGTGCGGGCAAGGGTGCGGGAGCTGGCCTTCCAGGGATCCACGGTGGAGGTGCGGCTCCATGCCGCCAACGACCTGCCCCTGGTGGCCATCGACACCAGCGCCGCCCTCCCGGAGAATCTGAGCGTGGGCGAGGAACTCTGGTGCCGATGGAACCCCGCCGACAGCCACCCGCTGGAGGGCGCGATCGCCTGATGACACCCTTTGCACACCACGAGGGCCGACGCACCTTCCTGCGGCGGCTGGCCTGGGGGGCCTCCGGAGCCCTGTTGACCCCTGCGCTGCTGCAGGCCTGCGGCCGCGGACCCGGGGGTGGCGGTGAAGGCGCCGACAGGGAGGGCGGCGATAAGGAGGGCGCCGACAAAGAGGGCGGCGAGCTGGTGATCTCCAGCTTCCCCCTCTACATCGACCCCAGCCGGCCCGGTGCGCCCGGCAGTGTGGAGCGCTTCCAGCGAGACACCGGCATCCGCCTGCGCTACGGGGAGGATGTGAACGATGTGCGCCAGTTCTTCGCCCGCATTCGTCCCGCCCTGGCCGCCGGCCAGACCCTCCCCCAGGACCTGGTGGTGCTCACCGCCTGGATGGCGACCCGCCTGATCGAGCTCGGCTGGGTAGAGCCGCTGCCCTTCGAGCGGATTCCCAACGCCCGCAACCTGATCGCCAGCCTGCGCAAGCCCTCCTGGGATCCGGAGCAGCGCTTCAGCCTCCCCTGGCAGTCGGGAATCGCCGGCATCGCTTACAACATCAAGGCCACCGGCCGCGAACTGCGCAGCATCGACGACCTCTTCGATCCGGCCCTCAAGGGGCGGGTTTCGGCGCTGCTGGAGATGCGCGACACCATGGGCCTGCTGATGCTTGCCGACGGCAAGGATGTGAGCCGCCCCAGCTGGAGCGATGCCCAGCCCTCCTTCGACCGCCTCGAACGGGCCCGGCGCGATGGGCAGATCCGCCGCTTCACCGGCAACGACTACCAGACCGATCTCCTGGCAGGGAATCTGGCCGCCTGCATCGGCTGGTCGGGCGATGTGGCCCAGCTGGCCCTTGAGCAACCCGACCTGCGCTTCGTGGTGCCTGAGAGCGGCGGCATTCTCTGGGCCGATGTGATGTTGATGCCCAGGGGCGCCCGCCACCCCAATGCCGCTGCCCGCTGGATGAACTGGGTCTACGACCCGCCGCAAGCGGCCCGCATCGCCGCTGCCGTGCAGTACATCTCGCCGGTGGAGGGGGTGCGGGAGATCCTGGCCAAGGACCCGGCCACCGCCGCCCTGGCCAGCAATCCGCTGATGTTTCCGGGTCCGGCTGAGCAGCGGCGTCTGCACCTGTTCGGCCCCCTCAGCGAGGCGGACGAGGCCCGCTGGGATGAGCGTTTTGCCCGCATCAGCCAGGGTTGAGCCGCCCGTGACGCCAACTTCGCCACAACGGGATCGGCGCCACGGCGGCCGAAGCCAACGACCCAGCAGCCATGGCCCCCGAAGCCATGGCCCCCGCTGGCCCTGGCTGCTGCTGGCTCCTGGGCTGCTCTGGCTCCTGGTGCTCTACCTGCTCCCCCTGCTCTCCCTGGTGCCGCTGTCACTCTCGGAGCCGGTGAGCCGCTTCGGCCTCGAGACCGTGTTTCGCGGCCGGCTGGCGAACTACCAGGAGGTGCTGCAGGCCTATGGCCCCATCCTGCTGCGCTCCTTCGCCTATGCCGCTCTGGCCACGGGCCTGGGGGTGGTGCTGGCCTATCCGCTCGCCTGGACGATCCGCTTCCGGGGCGGACGCTGGCAGCCGTTGCTGATGGGGCTGGTGGTGCTGCCTTCACTCACCTCCTTTCTGGTGCGGGCGATCGCCTGGACCAGCCTGCTGGCGGATCAGGGACCGCTGCTCCAGCTGCTCAGGTCCCTCGGGCTGATCGCTCCCCTTGAAGCCCTGGGGGTGCTCCACGATGGCCGCCTGCTGAACACGGCCACCGCCGTGATCCTCGGGCTCACCACAAACCTGCTGCCCTTTCTGGTGCTGCCCCTGGTGGTGGCGATGCAGCGGATCGACCCGGTGCTGCTGGAGGCGGCAGACGACCTGCACGCCGGTGCCCTGCGGCGCTTCACCCAGGTGGTGTGGCCCCTCTCAAGGCCGGGCCTGGCGGCGGGCATCCTGCTCAGCCTGATCCCCGCCGCCGGCGATGTGGTGAACCCCCGGTTCCTGGGGGGCCCGAACAACCAGATGATCGCCAACAGCATCGACAACCTGCTGCTGGTGCAGCTGCAGGCACCGCGGGCGGCGGCCCTCACCCTGGTGCTGATGGCCCTGATCTCCGTGGCGGTGCTGCTGCAGCTGCGCCGCGGCCTCGAAGAGCTGCCGCTGCCATGAACCGCAACCGGCTGGGCGGCCTCTTGCTCGTTGTCTGGAGCGCCCTGGCCTACGGGCTGCTCTACGCGCCGCTGCTGATCACCGTGCTGTTCAGCTTCAACGCCCCCCGGGGACGCTTCAATCTGGTGTGGCAAGGCTTCACTCTGGAGAACTGGCGCCATCCGCTGCGGGATGCTGCCCTCAGCGAGGCCTTCCTCACCAGCCTCGCCCTGGCCCTGGCGGCAGCCCTGGTGGCAATCCTGCTGGGGGCCTTGATGGCCCTGGCCCTGGCCCGCTCCTCGGTGCGGGGGGGCCGCTGGATCGCCCTGTTGCTGGCGCTGCCGCTCACCAACCCGGAGATCGTGCTCGCCACCGGCCTGCTCAACCTCTTCGTGGGGCTCGATCTGCCGCGGGGCCCCCTCACCCTGCTGCTCTCCCACAGCCTCTTCTGC
>BJHE01000066.1:11295-15998 GCA_014191755.1 Cyanobium sp. | reverse complement strand
TCCACCCAGACGCGCATGAAGTCGACGCCACCACCGGAAACGATGAAGTTCTTGAAGTCATGGGCCCGCAGATAGCTCAGCAGTTCCTGCATCGGTCGGTAGGTGAGTTCGTCATAGCGCCTGCCATAGCGCGGATGTCTGGCCGAGGCGAGCCAGGCTTCCACGGCATCACGAAACTCATCGGTCGTCATCCCGGCGTGGGTGAGCGCCAGGATCTGCATCAGGCCATCGAAGTGGTCGCCCTCCAGGAGTTTGCCAAGATCGCCGGCGAGGGCGGCCTGCACCATGGGATCGGAAGCAAGTTCGGGCTCAATAAGGATGCGGCGCTTCAGTTCGTCGAAGGCAAAGGCTGCCTGAAACGGCATCGGATTCTCCGGCCAGAGACAGCCGTCGTTATCAAACACGGCGATGCGTTCTGCCTGTGGCAGGAAGTGTGGTGATCCAGCCGTTGTCACCCTGGCGATGAAGGCAAGGATCGCCTGCTTAGCGGCGCCATCGTTCCAGGAGGGAAGGGGATCGGCAGCGGTGGTCGCTATGTCCATGCTCAGATGAGGTGGTTGTACAGGCCGGTGCGGGGACCGACAAGACTGGGCGCGTAGTCTACTATTAACTGCCTGATTGCCCCGTCACGGGTTGTCGTGTTTGAGCAGCTTTTTCGATAATATCGGCAACCCGATCGACGCCACCTAATTCTTGTATAATCCTTTGCATTTTCTTAGCATTGTTACGATAGCTTGATTCAGAAAGAACCTCCGTAATCGCTGTGCGAAGTGACATTTCACTAAGCTGACTAAGTTTCAACATTTTCCCGGCTTTTGTTCGCGCCAGCCTTGAGGCAATCCCTGGTTGTTCATTGGTGATCGGAATCGCTACAAGCGGAACGCCACAACCGAGGGCGGTCAACACGGTGTTCATCCCGGCATGGGTAACAACAACTTTGGAACGCTCAATTAGTTTTTGATGAGGCGCAAATGGCACAATGATGGGATTGCCTGGAAGCTCAATGATTGGCGCCTTCGGATTTCCTAGCGAGATAACAAGCTGAACATCCAATGGCAAACAGGATTTGGCAATGCATTCGAAGATTTCAGGGCGCTGGTTTTGTAGTGTTCCCAATGAAGCATAGATCAAGGGTTTGCCATTGAGTCGCTCAAAAGGAAAGTCGGTATTATCGAAACTAATCGGTTCTGTTCCCGATGGATCCTGAAAGCGACCAATATAATGAAAATGATCTGGCAGGTGTTCACGAGGAAAGTCAAAAGCCTCTGGAAGTTGACACACCTGGGCCAAAGGTGAATAGGCATCCCCACGCTTTTGGTATGGAGGCAAGTTCCATTCGCGGCGCTGCTCAACAGTCACTTGCCATAAATCGCGGGTGAGGTAATCGACCAGTGCGTTCCCTAATCGATTTCGCACGCGAGCCCAAGGTGTAGTTGAGTAAGCCCAATGAGTAGAATAGGGAGGCACGGCTGGCTCACGGTTGATCAGCATTGCATTGCACACCGTGATGAAAGGCAAGCCAAGGTAATCGGCAACGGTTGCCATTGATGAGGAAATTTGATCGATGACGAGTACATCAATATCTGCTTGTCGGATTGCTTGTGGTGTCTCGCGAAAAAACATTTGTGTTTCCCGCTTGAAAAAATCAATTGAGAATTGAAGCCCTGCCTTCCCGGTTAACTTTCCTAGAGTTCTATAGGCAGAGTCGACGCTTCCCTTGGGATAATCAGATGTACCGATTTCCTGGGTTGCGATGTTAAGGCTCGATACCTTGTCTAAAGCATCGGGAACCCCAAACAGGATCACGATGTGACCACGCCGCTGGAGTTCGAGGGCGATAGCGCACATGGGGTTCAAGTGTCCGATAGCAGCAGGACAGAAAATGCCAAATCGTGTCATTGAGGATGCTTGTGATAGTTTGATCTAAAGGTAAACCAGAGGCCTGTCCATTTGAGGGGCTTGTCCGGAGGACCTCTGGTGTAGCAGCAAGCGCATCGTCTTTCAGTTTAGTGAACGCAAAGCATTATCAAACCAACCTGTCCAATCCTGATTGGCATGTAACCTGCCTGCCTGCTTCAGTGTTGTGAGCAGATTGAGGCCTTTGGAAAGATACCCCTGTCGTTCCTGAATTAATAGAAGGGAATCAAGACTCCCAAGCCTGGCGCACGACACGGCTACATCCACTTGCCACCCCGTGTTCGCCGGATCGCGCTTCGCCAGGCCTTCGGCGATCGCCAGCCCCGCCTGGTAGGCCGCCAGCGCCCCTGGCCCATCACCCTGCGCCACCAGCACATCACCAATCTTGGCTTTACTCACAAAGAGATCGCGCTGCCACCCCGTGTTCTCCGGATCGCGCTTCGCCAGGCCTTCGGCGATGGACAGCCCCGCCTGGTAGGCCGCCAGCGCCCCTGGCCCGTCCCCCTGCGCCACCAGCACATCACCAATCCGGTCATGGCTCACCGAGAGATCGCGCTGCCACCCCGTGTTCGCCGGATCGCGCTTCGCCAGGCCTTCGGCGATCGTCAGGCTCGCCTGGTAGGCCGCCAGCGCCCCTGGCCCATCACCCTGCGCCACCAGCACATCACCACGGCCGTTGAGCCCCCAGCCTTCCAGGCGAGGATCTTGGGCAGCCTTGGCCTGCTGAATCAGCGCAGCGAATACAGTGCCAGCTTGATCGAGTTCCCCAGCGCTGATCCAGGCATTGCCCAGTTGCAGCGCCGCATCCAGATCCTCGGGATTGGCCTCCAGTGCCATCTGGAAGTAACGCAAAGCCTTGCTGAGATCACCCCGCACCAACGCCAGGCTGGCCACATTGCGGGCGGCATCCGCTTCCCGGCGGCCCTCGCTGGCCGCTAACTGTTCTGCCGCCAGCCTGAGCCGCCGGCTGGCTTCCAGCTCCTGCTCAAACGAGGCTTCTGCAAGCAGCGTGTCGCCGTTGGCCAGGGCCGCCAGCGCGGCTTTCAAGGCTGGCCGTTCCTCCGGATCGGCACCGGCGGCACGGTGCAACAGACCCTCCAGCGCTTGTTCTTCACCCTGCCGGCCCACGGCACCAGGTGCTTCTGTGGCTCGCGCCATCGAGAGGCCTTGCTGAGCACCAGCCATCAGCGCCATCCATTCCTCCAACTCCGGATTCACCGGCAGCCCAGTTGCGGCAGCAATGGCTTCGATCAAGCGGCGCGTGTCGTGATCCCAGCCGCTCTCGCTGAGGGCCAACACATTCCAATCAGCCAGCAGGGGCCGCAGGCTCTCCGGTAGCTGATCAGCGGGGATCTGAGCCAGCTGGGCTTCTTCCACAAGCAGGGGAATCACCGTGAGAACCTCCTGATCGCCGCTGGCCAAGGCTGTCTCCAGCTCGTGGCGCACCATGTCGTTGGGATCCTGCAGACGTGGCAGGTTGGTGGTGTCGGCCCAGCGGCGGCCGATCACGGCCACACAGGCCTTGCTCTCAGCCAGTCCCACACACGTCCACTGGCTCCGCGGGCATCATCGCGGCGGTAGCTGATGAAAATGCAGCTGCGTTCAGCAGCAAGAGCGGAACTCACGACGCATGGCAGGCAGTGAATTCATAGTAGGCGTAGAGCAAGATGTATAAAGGGATGGGCGGGATCTTAATCCTTCCAACGCTCCAGATTAGAAGCGGGCAGTGACTTGAAATTGTATGGACTGATTTTCTCCATCCGTCTTCTGAATCTGGACGTTCAGCATTCAGTCGAGATGTTTCGAGAGCCGCAGTGCTAAACCAGCCAACGCTCGCACAGGATTTGCGGCAGTGCTGACAGGAAGCACGGACATGTCGCAGACGTATAGGCCGGACGTACCGTGGACCTTCAGGTTCTCGTCCACAACCGACCGAGTGTTGAACGCTGCGCCGCGGTTGACCTTCCAGGGCATTCGAAGAGTGCCGCAGGCGTGATGCACAGTTCCCCACCCGAATGGTTTCTGATCGTTCCCGAGTTCGCCGTACCGTGCCGTCTGGAACTCCACGTCGTTGAACTCATTGAAAATGCTATCCCGCGTGTTATTCAGCAATGTCAAGAACTCACCGGCGCTCTTCTGCCAGCCGGCTACAGCGGGGAACCGTGAATTCAGGAGGTCGTCGAGCCAGGAGAACCGCTTAAAACTGATGAACGGAGTGTAGCCGTCGTTGGCGTGCGAGTAGATTCCGTTTTGATCGTCCAAGCAGTTGGCGAAGCTGAACTTAATGTCCACCCTTGTCCGGTCCGGGTCATTAGCCACGAGGTCGTTCGACGGGTCATTGTTCCGCAAATGCCAGTACTCGTGATTAACGTTCATCTCGATGTTGAACGGATATTTGACGTGGCCATTGCCGTCAAGCTTGCCCTTGGAATAGAAGACGATCTTGGCGTGATCGTAGGGCGAGATGTCGATTCGAGGGTTGCCTATCGACGTCACGTAGGCTTGCGACTCGCTCGACACTGGATGGTCCGTCAGGCCAAAGCCAACCAAGGCTTTAATGTCTGTGGGAAGTGTTTGATAAACAGAGGACCGGTTGATCAACTTTGGGCTTTCAGTCGAGCCGGCTGCAATAACCACCTTCGGCGTGTAGAAGCTTCGCTGCTCCCCTGTCACCGTGTTAGTCGTCTTCACCTCGTACCAGTTGTTTGGCACGCTGTTGACAGCTTCAACAAAGCTGTTCAAGCGGATGAATAGACCGGCCCCACTAAGGTCCTTGCCAGGCGTCA
>BJHE01000066.1:0-10580 GCA_014191755.1 Cyanobium sp. | reverse complement strand
TAACGCTATATGGATTCTTTTCATAATCACGGTGCTGCCCTGCAGTCTTCCGAGATCCACTTCCATGCTGCAGAGCTAACTCAGTAGCCGCAGTCGCTTTTGGCAGTTTGTGTTCATCATAAACAGTGGCGATCGGACCCGATATCCACCTGTAGCCGTAACCACAGCCTGCTTTGAGGGCCGAGCATTCAGGCGGGGCTGGAAGGCAACCATTGCCGCGATCGCACGCTCTCTCGAGATCGAAAGGCATGGCCTGAACCACCAGTCCTTGCGCAGCCGGGTCTCCGCTGCCTTCAAGGCAGGAGGCCCCCACTCAAGGATTCTTCGGCGCAAGGGCCACAGGGATGACCACCCCCTGCCGGTTCTTCGCGGCCGATTCCGTGAGCCACTGGGCCACCACGGGGGTGGAGAGCATCCGGGTGAGCAGACGGCACTCCAGCTCTCGGTTGGCATCATCCCCGCTGGCGATCACCATCATCACTTCACCGGAGGGGATGGTTTCCCGAGCCAGGATTGTGAACAGGGGCTCGGGCAACAGGGCGCCCTGGTGCAGATCCTGGATCACGTGAATCAGCTCATGCCGGAGGATCTCTTCCTGATCCATTTCCTGGGCCCGGATGCTGGCGGCGCAGAGAAAGACGACGGCCTGTTCGCGGTTCCATCCACCCATCAGCATGGGGTTCTCGGCACATCGGGGATCCGAGTGGGTCACGGTGAGGCCGGCAGCAGCTGCAGCTGCAATCAGGAGTTGGATCAATAGAGGGCCGCAGGTGGTTAAAGGCAGGTTAAGACGGGAATCCTGCTGTGGGGCGGTTAGCCTTAACCACTTGTTAACCGCCCTGCTCGCGGCGGTCCGGTGCTGCCGCCGACAACCTTGTTCCTGGTCTGCTCTTGCATCCGCCAGCCCAAAGTCGTTTCACTGTGCAGGAGCTGAGCTGGCTGAATGGATCGCCAGACGCTCGGCTGCAGCAGATCCGCCGCACAGCGGGAGGCGGCCGCTTGCGAGGGAGCCCCGGGAGCGTGGCCGGTCAGGATGGCGCAGCTGTCCTGCCGCTACCCGTGCGTTTCTCCGAGGCCTGCGAACGCAACAAGGAGCCGATCCTGCAGGTGCTGCGCCAGTGGCTGCCGCCGAGGGCGCGGGTGCTGGAGGTGGGCTCCGGCAGCGGCCAACATGCCGTGCACTTCGCCCGGCAGCTGGCCGGCCTGCAGTGGCAGCCCAGCGACCGGGCCGAGTACCTGGCTGATCTCAGGGAGCGGATCGCCCTGGAGGGCCGCGAGGGCCTGGCCCCCGGTGCCCAGCTGGCCGGACCGCTGGAGCTGGATGTGGACCGAGCCGATCAGTGGCCGCGGGGCCCTTACGAGGCGGTGTTCAGCGCCAACACCACCCACATCATGGCTGCAGCCTCGGTGCCCCGCCTGCTGGCCGGCGCGGCGCGGGTGCTTGCGCCCGGCGGACTGCTGCTGCTCTACGGCCCCTTCCTTGGCGGTGGCGTGCCCAAGGCGCCCAGCAATGCCGCCTTCGATGCCCACCTGCGCAGCCTCGATCCGGCCATGGGGTTGCGCGATGCTCAGGAGGTGAGCGAGCAGGCGCTCAGCCTTGGGCTTGAGGCGTTGGCGGATGTGGTGATGCCGGCTAACAACCGCACGCTGGTTTTTCGGAAGCGGGACGCGGCGGTGGTCTGAGGCTCGGCTTGCCATCGTGTGCGCGGCTGGGAATGATGGCCATAGGGCCCCGCTGGCTGCAGGGGCCCCCATCCGCCATCCCATCACCCCGCCTTGCCCGTGGCCTTCGTCAACGAAGTCGTTTCCGATGCCGACATCGACGCCTACGGCCTCCCCTTTGAGAAGGGCAAGGGCCATTGGTGGACCCGCGACAAGGAGCGGGATCTTTATTTGTGGGGTGGGCGTGGGGGGAATCCTCTTTGGGATCAGGAGATTCGAGGAAGGTTTTACTTCTTTATCTCAGGCGTAATCATACAGCTTGTGATCTCCCTTGGAAAGTGGTCAGATGATTGGCATGCCAGGCCTTACATTGTGGATTGGGGGCGAATTATCTCAATGGATCCCCAGGGATGTGCTGATTTCAGTAAGGAGCAGTTAATTGACCTAATCAAGGAAGCACTGGTTGCCTATGGCCGTGATGGCAGAGAAAATCGCAACACGCCAGATCGGATTGTGCGTTTCGGTTTCTAAGTTATTCCGGATTTACTTCTCGAGCTTCTATCTTCAGGTGTAGTCAGGCGGTTGGCTTCGATCGGTCTACCTTCGGTCGTTGCCATCAATTCATTCAGCAGCGCCAGAAGCTGATGGATTCGCTTTCCTTGAGCGCCCTGGCATCGGTGGATTCATCCATCCGCGCCCTAGTGCCTCAAGCATCCCTTGCTTTCCGAGGTTCCACGATCGTCCACCGAGCTGAGCCTGTCCGCCCAAGGGAATGATCGCCGCATCGCCGTTGCCCGTCGGGGCGGTGCGCTGAGTTCCTTCCCTTTCCCTGTTCTCTGCCATGGCCATCACAGCCGAGGCGGCCATGGCTCGCCTGGCCGACGTGCACACGATTGACCAGCTCACCGCCCTGATCGATTTGATCGATGTAGAGGTGCCGGCTGGCCGAAGTACATTGTTCAGTGGTCCGCTAAATCTGAATGATGGGCCGGGAAAAACGGCGATCAGATCGATTGATGTGGCGGCCTCACTGACTGCTAATCACTCAAATCTTTTGCTTGTTAACAATTTGCCGATAGGCGGTTTCTTGGATATAGATTTATCGAGTTCGAGTGTTAACGAGAAACTTGTTGCGAAGCTTGATGAGCTTTTTGCTGGTAATCAAGATAAAATACTTACTTACTTCTACGGCTCCCGCGACGCCGATGGCAATCGGATCGCTAATGGCATCTGGGACCGAGTTTCAGCCCGCTTCGCCGCCGCCGCTAGTGGGGAGGTGCTCACTCTCACTGCTGGTGCCCGGCTCGATGGCGTGTTCGCCCAGAGCGAACTGGCGGTGCTGCTGGATAATCCCCGCGTCACGAGGATCGATGGCATTCCGATCAATGTGCTGCGTGGGCTCAACCTGCAGCAGGCCTTCGAGCTGATCACCGCCAAGTCCGAAATCGAGTTGGCCCATCTCCGCGTGGCCGTGGATGCCACCGGCAATCCGATCCTGCGCCACGGGCTTCTCCAGATCGATAGCCGCCCCTTCCTCCCCGATCTGCCCCCCGTGGCTCCGCCCACCCTGCCGGAGGGGGCCACCTACCGCCCCCTCGGAATCCTCCTGCCCCCCGACCGTTTCCACAGCCACCAGCAGGTGCTGCAGCGCTACCGCCCGCTGCTGGTGGCCGAGCGGCAGGCCCTCAACCGCCCCGATCAGATCCTGGAGCGGGTAGCGGCCACCAAGCTGCTCAACCGCCTGGACGAGGGCTTGCTGGTACTGGGTCTGGCCATCGCCGCGCTCGATGCCCACGCCGCCCTGCAGCGCGGCGACCAAGACGGTGCCCAGGCCATCCTCAGCCGCTGGGCCCGGGAGACCGCCGGTGGCCTGGCGGGTGGGCAGCTCGCTGCGCTGCTGGCCACGCCCCTGCTCGCCGCCGGGCCGATCGGGGCCCTGGTGGCCTCTGGCCTGGTGGTTGCCGGTGGTTTCGGCGGTGCCCAGCTCGCCGGTGGTCCCGCCGGTGAGGCGCTCCAAGCCGCCTTCAGCCGTGCCCTGGCCGACTGGGCTGAGGCCGCCATCGCCACGTTTAAGCGCCTCTTCGGGACGGCCGAACAAACGGTTTCGCCCCTTGTGCTCGACCTCGACGGCAACGGCGTCATCACCCGCGGCATCGCTGAGGGAATCATCCAGTTCGACCACGACGGCAATGGCTTCGCAGAACGCACGGGCTGGGTGGGTGCCGGCGACGCCCTGCTCGTGTGGGATCTCAATGGTGACGGCCGGATCACCACGGGCAACGAGCTGTTCGGGAACCACACCCGCCTTAGCGATGGCAGTCTGGCCGGCCATGGCTTTGAAGCCCTACGGGGCCTCGATGGCAATCGCGATGGCCGCATCGATCGCCGTGATGCCGTCTGGTCTCAATTGCGGCTCTGGCTGGATGCCAACGCCAACGCCGAAACCGATCCCGGTGAGCTGTTCAGCCTGGATCAGCGCGGTGCGGAGAGCCTTTCCCTTTCCTATGTCGATTCTTCATGGATTGATCCCCAGGGCAATCACCACCGCCAGCTCGGTACTTACCGCACCAGCGATGGCCGTGAGCTGGCCTGCCATGACGTGTGGTTCGCGATGGATCCCACTCGCTCACGCCTGCTCAATCCACTGCCCGTGTCAGCTGCCATCGCCGCCCTGCCGGAGCTGCCGGGAATGGGGGCGGTGCCCGGGCTGCATCAGGCCATCGCCGCCCGCCCCTATGGCCCCCTGCCGGCCCTGCTGGAGCAGTGGATCGCGGGCAATTCGATCCAGCGTGAGGCCCTGCTCCAATCCCTGATCTTCGCCTGGACCGGCGTGGAGCAGGAGGTGCTGCCCGCTTGGAGCGGCGATCAGGACGCCTACCGGCGCCTCCGGGCCATGGAGCAGCTGATGGGCAGGCGCTTTCGCGGCATCACCTGGACTCACATGCCCCACGGTCATATCGCCCTCCCCATCGAGGCTGCCTTCGCGGGGCTGCGGCAATCCGTCGACCGTCTCCTCTCCGCCCAGGTGGAGCTGGGCCCCCTGCTCTGGCGCGTGCAGGGGGCAGTGGAGCCCGATGGCAGCCTGCGCTTCGAGGTGGGTGACCTGCTGGCGGCCCTGGCGGCCAACAGTGGCCCCCTCCCGGATGCGGGGGCCCTGTTCCGCCTCACCAGCAGCCTGGCCGACATGGGTCCCATCGGGGCCTCCGTCCTCCGTTCCCTGGCCCAGGCCGTTAGCGGCCGCCTGGATCCCTTCGCGGTGCTGCTCGGCGCGGTGCTGCCCATCCAGACCATGGTCACGGGAGGCCCCGCTGCCGACAGGCTGCAGGGCTCGGCTTCCACCGACTGGATCCAGGGAGATACCGGCCACGACAGCCTCTCGGGCCTGGAGGGGAATGATGTTCTCGAGGGCGGCCGCGGTGAGGACGTTCTCAGCGGCGGGGCGGGCAATGATCTCTATGTGATGGCTCGTGGCGATGGACGCGACACGTTGCAGGAGCTGGAGGGCCTTCAGGATGAACTGCGTTGGCTGGATGTGCCCTCCACCGAGATCGCCATCGAGCGCCTCCATGGCGATCTGGTGATCGGCAATGGCCGCGGTGACACCGTGCGGATTCTTCAGTACTTCAACGATCCCAACTTGCGGGTGGAGCGCTTCAGCTTCAGCGATGGGGTGGTGTGGGGCGATCGGGAGATTTATGAACGGGTGGTGCTGGCAGGCGCTACCGCCGGAGCCGATCAGCTAGGCGGTTTCGGCGATATAGCGAACCGAATTGATGGATTGGCGGGCAACGACACCCTGTACGGAGCGAGGCTGGATGATCGGCTGCTGGGTGGTGCCGGCAATGACGTGCTGTACGGCTACGGGGGCAATGACGACCTCCAGGGCGGCAGTGGCGACGATTGGCTGGTGGGCGATCTAGGGAACGACACCCTGATCGCCGGCGGCGGCAACGACACGCTGGTCGGAGACAGCGGCAATGATCTCTACCGCATCAGCCGGGGCGGCTGGCTCACCACGATCAACGACTACGAGGCGAGCAGCAATGAGCCGAATGCCGATGTGGTGGAGTTCAGCGATCTGCGCAGCACGGAGGTGGCGTCTGTGGAGCGATTGAGGAGCGACTTATTGCTGCGGTTTGTGTCGTCGGATCAGGTGCGTGTGCAGAGCTATTTCTACTTTTCATCGCTGCGGATCGAGAGTTTCCGCTTCAGCGATGCGGTGGTGTGGGGCGATGCGATGCTGCGGTCGCGGGTGGTGGTGGCTGGCGCCACGGCTGGTGCCGATCAGCTGAGCGGCTACGACGATATGGTGAATCGGATTGATGGCTTGGCGGGCAACGACACCCTGTACGGAGCGGGGCTGGATGATCGGCTGCTGGGTGGTGCCGGCAATGACGTGCTGGACGGCTGCGGGGGCAACGACGACCTCCAGGGCGGCAGTGGCGACGATTGGCTTTGGGGCGATCTAGGGAACGACACCCTGATCGCCGGCGGCGGCCACGACACGCTGATGGGAGGCGGCGGCAATGATCTCTACCGCATCAGCCGGGGCGGCTGGCGCATCACGATCAACGACCACGAGGCGAGCACCAATCTGCCGAATGCGGATGTGGTGGAGTTCAGCGACCTACGCAGCACGGAGGTGGCGCTCGTGGAGCGATCGGGGAGTGACCTGTTGCTGCAGTTTGTGTCGTCGGATCAGGTGCATGTGCAGAGCTATTTCCATTCTCCATCGCAGCGGATCGAAAGCTTCCGCTTTAGTGATGCGGTGGTGTGGGGCGATGCGATGCTGCGGTCGCGGGTGGTGGTGGCTGGCGCCACGGCTGGTGCCGATCGGCTGGGCGGCTACTACGACATAGCGAATCGGATTGATGGCTTGGCGGGCAACGACACCCTGTGCGGAGAGGGGCTGGATGATCGGCTGCTGGGTGGCGCCGGCAATGACGTGCTGCTGGGCTACGGGGGCAACGACGACCTCCAGGGCGGCAGCGGCGATGACTGGCTGGGGGGCGATCTAGGGAACGACACCCTGATCGCCGGCGGCGGCAACGACACGCTGATCGGAGGCGGCGGCAGTGATCTCTACCGCATCAGCCGGGGTGGCTGGCTCACCACGATCTACGACGACGAACCGAGCAAGTATCAGCCGAATGCGGATCGGGTGGAGTTCAGCGACCTGCGCAGCACGGAGGTGGCATCGGTGGAGCGATTGGGGGCCGACTTATGGCTGCGGTTTGGGTCGTTGGATCAGGTGCGTGTGCAGAGCTATTTCTTCTCTCCATCGCTGCGGATCGAGAGTTTCCGCTTCAGTGATGGGGTGGTGTGGCGCGATGCGATGCTGCGATCGCGGGTGGTGGTGGTTGGCGCCACAGCCGGACCCGATCGGCTAGGCGGCCACGGCGACATGGCGAATCGGATTGATGGATTGGCGGGCAACGACACCCTTTACGGAGCGGGGCTGGATGATCAGTTGCTGGGTGGCGCCGGCAATGACGTGCTGCACGGCTACGGAGGCAATGACAACCTCCAGGGCGGCAGCGGCGACGATTGGCTGGTGGGCGATCTGGGGAATGACACCCTGATCGCCGGCGGCGGCAACGACACCCTGGACGGAGACAGCGGCAATGATCTCTACCGCATCAGCCGGGGTGGCTGGCTCACCACGATCAACGACTACGAGGCGAGCACCAATGAGCCGAATGCGGATGTGGTGGAGTTCAGTGACCTACGCAGCACGGAGGTGGTGTCTGTGGAGCGATCGAAGAGCGACTTATGGCTGCGGTTTGGGTCGTTGGATCAGGTGCGTGTGCAGAACTATTTCTACTTTTCATCGCTGCGGATCGAGAGTTTCCGCTTCAGTGATGCCGTGGTGTGGGGCGATGCGATGCTGCGGTCGCGGGTGGTGGTGGCTGGCGCCACGGCTGGTGCCGATCAGCTGAGCGGCTACGACGATATGGTGAATCGGATTGATGGCTTGGCGGGCAACGACACTCTGTACGGAGCAGTGCTGGATGATCGGCTGTTGGGTGGCGCCGGCAATGACATACTGCACGGCCACTGGGGCAACGACGACCTCCAGGGCGGCAGCGGCGACGATTGGCTTTGGGGCGATCTAGGGAACGACACCCTGATCGCCGGCGGTGGCAACGACACGCTGGTGGGAGGTGGCGGCAAAGATCTCTACCGCATCAGCCGGGGTGGCTGGCTCACCACGATCTACAACAACGAGGGGAGCACCAATGAGCCGAATCCGGATGTGGTGGAGTTCAGCGACCTGCGCAGCACGGAGGTGGCGTTCGTGGAGCGATCGGGGCATGACCTGTCGCTGCGGTTTGGGTCGTCGGATCAAGTGCGTGTGCAGAACTATTTCTTCTCTCCATCGCAGCGGGTCGAGAGTTTCCGCTTCAGTGATGGGGTGGTGTGGGGCGATGCGATGCTGCGGTCGCGGGTGGTGGTGGCTGGCGCCACCACTGGTGCCGATCGGCTGGGCGGCTACGTCGACATAGCGAATCGGATTGATGGCTTGGCGGGCAACGACACCCTGTACGGAGAGGATCTGGATGATCGGCTGCTGGGTGGCGCCGGCAATGACATGCTGCACGGCAACGGGGGCAACGACGACCTCCAGGGCGGCAGCGGCGATGACTGGCTGGGGGGCGATCTAGGGAACGACACCCTGATCGCCGGCGGCGGCAACGACACGCTGATCGGAGGCGGCGGCAACGATCTCTACCGCATCAGCCGGGGTGGTTGGCGCACCACGATCTACGACGACGAGGCGAGCACCAATCTGCCGAATGCGGATGTGGTGGAGTTCAGTGACCTACGCAGCACGGAGGTGGCGTCTGTGGAGCGATCGAAGAGCGACTTACTGCTGCGGTTTGGGTCGTTGGATCAGGTGCGTGTGCAGAGCTATTTCTTCTCTCCATCGCTGCGGATCGAGAGTTTCCGCTTCAGTGATGCCGTTGTGTGGGGTGAAAGCTCAATCCTGGCGCACCTGCAGGTGGTGGCTGATATGTAATCACGGCCGGCCGGCCGGGGGCGGCTTTAACGTTCCGGCCTCTCCACGCCATGGCGATGGTCCGGGTTCAGGAACTGCTGGTGGTGCAGCACATCGAGCGGGAGGGTCCTGGTCTGCTGGCCCAGGTGGCCACCGAACGGGAGCTGGCGGTCCGAATTCTGCGGCCCTTCGCCGGCGATCCTCTGCCCGATGCCCTCCGGCCCGATCAAATCCTGGCGGTGATGGGCGGGCCGATGGGCGTCGCCGACCTCGGCGATCCGGCCTTCCCGTGGCTGGAGCCTCTGGTCATCCTCCTGCGCCGTGCCTTAGCCGATGAGCGGCCGGTGCTGGGGTTCTGCCTTGGCGCCCAGCTGCTGGCCCACGCCGCCGGGGGTGGCGCTATCCCCCTCACGGTGGGCGATCCACCGTTGCCCCATCGGGAGGTGGGGTTCGGTGCGATCAGCTTCACCCGCACCCCCGCCGAGGAGCCCCTGCTTCAGGATCTGCCCGCCAGCCTGCTGGTGCTCCACTGGCACGGCGACCGCATTGAGCTGCCGCCCGCCGCCACCTTGTTGGCTTCGAGCCTGACCTGCCCTGAGCAGCTGTTCCGGATCGGTTCGCGCACCTTCGGGCTCCAGTGCCATATCGAGGTCACGGCCGCGGCCCTGGAGCGGTGGATCGTGGAGGACGCCTCCTTTGTGCGGGCTGCCCTCGGCGCCGGTGGGGCGGATCGCATCCGCGCCGAGGCTGCCCGTTGGCTGGTGCCGGTCACGCCGCTGTGGCGGATCTTGTTGCACCAACTGATGAACTGCTGCAGCAGCGACTGCAACAGCACTTGAATCGGGCGCAACAGGAGAAACCGATCCAAATCTTCCCAACCAAGCACCACGCGTTTGGATACGCGGCCTCCGATCGCAGGGATCCGTGCTGCTAACAACGTCGCCCTCGTCCTGCTTCGGCAGCTTCAGGCTGCTTCAGGCCGCTTCAGGCCGGCGCCGACTGCGGCTGATTCAGCCAGGTCGCCAGAGAGTCCTGGGGCCGCCCCGGGGAGCTGGTGATCTCCACGATCCGGCTGATCGAAGCCGGTGTGTCGAGGGCATCGAGGCAGACCCGGGCCACCAGGCGCCGCGGCAGGCTGCCGCCCTCCTGGCCGCCGGCACCGCTGAACACGATCCCTTCGCGCTCGATCCCCAGCTCCGATTCCTTCAGGCCGCCCGGGCGCACCACGGTCCAGTCGAGGCCGCTTTCGGCCAGCCACCGTTCCCCCAGACCCTTCCACACCAGGATCAAGCCGAACAGATTGAGCGGATGCAGCAGGCGGCCGCTGCAGAGGGCGGTCACGAGCACCACCCGCTTCAACCCCGCGGCCTGGCACGCCTCGATCTGGGAGCGGATCGCCAGGGCATCCACCTTCAGCGGCCCGAGCAGATCCACCGAGGGCCGGGCACCGGTGGTGATCACCAGGGCCTCGCAATCGCGCAGCGCCGCCTCCAGGGCCGGGGCATCGCTGAGCTCCAGGCGCACGATCTCGGCCCCCTTCAGGCCCTCCGGCACGGCTGAGCCGGGCCGTAGCAGCGCCCGCACCACCAGTCCCCGACCGATCGCCTCCTGCACCACCCGCCAGCCGGTCTTGCCGGAGGCACCACTCACCGCGATGCGACGGCGAGACTCAGGGGAATCCGCGGTGCTCATCGGCGCTCACCCAGGCAGAGGGGATGGGCGGATCGTATGGAACTCCAGCCTGCCCCGGCGGCCGGTTTCCCTCCCAGGCCCACCCTGCGGTATGGCCCAGCCGGATGGCCTGGCGCTGGTTGTCGCTGCGCAGCAGAGCGTCCACACAGTCGCCATCCAGCTTGCCCGTCTGCACCATGGTGCGAAGTATCTGCACCGCATGGTGTTCCGAGAAGGCGGGCTTGTA
>BJHE01000065.1 GCA_014191755.1 Cyanobium sp. | reverse complement strand
AGCTGATAGGGGCTGAGGATGAAGTCCTTGCAGAGCAGCGGCAGCTCCACGGCGCCGCGCACCGCCACCAGCACCTCGAAGCCGCCCTGGAAGAACTGTTTATCGGTGAGCACCGACAGGCAACTGGCGCCGCCGGCTGCGTAGCCCCTGGCGATCGCCACCGGATCGAAGTTTTCACGGATCACCCCCTTGCTGGGGCTGGCCTTCTTCACCTCAGCGATCACGGCCGGCTTGCGGCAGCTGGCTCGCAGGGCCGCCACGAAATCGCGGCAGGGCGGGAGCTTCGCCACCTGGCTCTTGAGCTGCTCCAGGCTCACCCGCTCCCGGGCGGCGGCCACTTCACGGTCTTTCTCCCACACGATCTCCTCAAGGATGTGGCGCGGCTTCTCCTCGGCATGGGGGGTGCCGAATTCGAGGTGGGCCACCCGCACCGAAGGGTTGGGGGGCCGGCGGCGGATCTCCATGGGGTCTTGGTGGCGGACAGCTACAGCTTGGAAGCGGGAGGAAACGAAGGGCGGGAAGCTCCCTCAGCCGGCGACAGCCAGGGCCGCCTGCTTGTAGGCCACCTCCACCACCTCGCTGAGGGTGGGGTGGGTGTGCACCTCCTGGGCTAGCTGCACCACCCCTTGGCGCCGCGCCACCGCATTGGCGATCTCCTGGATCAGGTCGGCCGCGTGCAAACCATAAATGTGGGCGCCGAGCACCTCACCGCTGGCCTTGTTGAACAGCAGCTTCATCAGCCCATCGCTCTCCAGCTCGGCCAGGGCCTTGGAGTTGGCCTTGAAGTAGCTACGCACCACCCCCAGCTCGAAGCCCTGCTCGGCCGCCAGCGCCTTGGCATCGGCCTCGCTCAGGCCCACCGAGCTGATCTCGGGGTGGGTGAAGGTGGCGGCCGGAATCGAGCGGTAGTCGATGCGGCGGGGGTGGCCCAGGATGTTCTCCACCGCCACGGTGCCCTGGGCGGCGGCGGTGTGGGCGAGCATCATCTTGCCGGTCACATCGCCAACGGCCCACAGGTGCGGGATCGGGGCGGCGCCGGGTTCGCTGGAGGCCAGCACCTGCAGGGTGTCGTCCACCGGGATGAAGCCGCGGTTGGTCGCCACGCCCACCGAGGCCAGATTCAGATCTTTGCTCACCGGCATCCGGCCGGTGGCCACCAGCACCGCGTCCACCTCCAGCGTTTCCACCGGCTCGCGGGTCTTCATGTCGACCAGCTCGATCTGCACCGGGCAGCCGGGCTTGATCGACTTGGCCAGCACGCCGGCACGGGCGTCGATGTCGCGGCTGTCGATCAGGTTGCGGGCGGCGATCTTGGCGATGTCGGGATCGAAGGTGGGCATCACCCGATCGAGGGCCTCGATCATCGTGACCTCACAGCCCAGGGCCGTGTAGACATCGGCGAATTCCAGGCCTATATAGCCGCTGCCCACGATCGCGATCCAACGCGGCAGCCACTCCAGGTCCACCGCCTCATCGCTGGTGAACACGGTGCGGCCATCGGTTTCAATCCCTGGTGGCACGAACGGATCGGAGCCGGTGGCGATGATCACGTCGCGGGCGCTGTAGGGGCGCTCAACCCCGCCGCCGCTTTCGCGCACCACCACCCGCTGGGGCCCATCGAGGCGGCCCTTGCCCCGCAGGATCTTGACGCCGGAGCGCTCCACGGTCTTGGTGAGGTTGGTGCGGATCGTTTCCACCAATTGGCGGGCGTGATCGGCGATCTTCTGGCGCTCGAAGCGCACCGGCGCCGCGTGGATGCCGAAACCGGCCAGGTGCTCGGCGTCGGCCAGCTCCCGCACCCGGCCGCTGGCGGCCAGCAGGGCCTTGGAGGGCACACAGCCCCGGTTCACGCAGGTGCCGCCCATGTCCCGCGATTCGACAATGGCGACCCGCAGACCATGCTCAGCAGCATGCTTGGCGGCATCGAAACCGCCGTAGCCGGCCCCGATCACGATCAGATCGAAATCGAAAGAGCCAGCCGCCGGGGCGGTGGATCCATCAGGGGCGGAGCTGGCTGCGATCACCGAACGGCCTTTAGGGATTGGGCGCATTCTCCCCTGCCACTGACCCGGGCAGGATCACCATCGCCACCGAATCGAGCCCCGGATTCAGCTCCCGGCCACTCCTCCCCCCGCAGCCTGGCGCCAGCGCTCCAGCAGCAGGGGCGCCGCGGCCACCCCCACATTCAGGGATTCCACCGCCGGGCTGTGGGGAATGGTGACCACAGCGTCCCCCGGCTCCAGCAGCCCAGGGTCCACACCCGCCCCCTCGTTGCCCAGCAGGAGCACGGTGGGCCGGGTCCAGTCGTGACGCCAGTAGGGCGGTGGATGGGGCCAGGCCGGCGAAGGCAGCACGGCCGCCACCACCTGCAGACCGCTGCGACGGGCCCGATCGAGGCGGACGGCCAGCTCTGCGGCCTCCAGGCGAATCAGGGGCAGGGCCAGGACCGCCCCGCTGGAGGAGCGGAGCACTTTGGGCTGGTGCGGATCGGCCCCTTCCCCCAGCCACACCTCCTCAACCCCGGCGGCCAGGGCCGTGCGCAGCAGCGTGCCCAGGTTGCCCGGATCCTGGAGACGGTCGAGAGCCAGCACGAAGCAAGCCGGAGCGGCGGGCTTGGGCTCCGGCGTGGGCAACACCGCCAGCACACCATCGGGAGAGCGGGTAGTGGCGGCGGCCTCCAACACCTCGGCCGCCATCGCGCGCAGGAGGGTGGCGGCCGGCAGGGCGGCCAGTAGGTGGGGGTGGCGGGCGATCCAGGCGGGGGTTGCCACGAGTAGGTCGGGCTCGAGGCCGAGGCGCAGCATCTCCTCGATCAGGTGGGTGCCCTCCAGCAGAAGCTGGCGGCTCTGCCGCCGCCCACGGGCGTCATGGAGGGAACGCAGCCGGCCCACCAGGGGATTGCGCCGGCTGATGATCACTTCCGCTGCCGCAGCTACGGGCACGGGCACTGGCATGGGCACCACAGGATCACCCAGGGAAGCCCCGACCTCAGAAGGGTCGGTTGCTGCGCACATGCAGTTGTTTATGGATCACCAGCTCCTGGCCGTCGAGATCCATACCGCTGACGGCGGCAACCTCACCGCGCAGCCCCTCGGCGGCAAGGTTTTCAATCAGTTTGCGGATCACAATGTCCTCGACCGTGACCTGGTCAAACCCATCGGGGGTGAGGCTCTCCAAAAACTTGCCCACCTTGGCGGCAAGAAGTTCGGAAGAATTGGTGATCTTTAGAACGATCATAAAGGGTCGATGCGGATGGGGAGACTTGAACTCCCACGACATTGCTGCCACTAGTACCTGAAACTAGCGCGTCTACCAATTCCGCCACATCCGCGGGCGCACCCCACTGCGGAAATCGCAGTGATGAATGCATTGTAGGACATGGCCTCCAAGCCAGCTGCGCGGGCCGCTACCGGTCTCGCCGGAGCCATCCCAGCCGCCATGGAGCAGCATCGAGACAGTTCGGGCGGCGGCCACGTAGACGATCTGGACAAATGTTGGCAATATGCGCTCGCGTTTCATGACAGGCCCGGCGCCATGACCCTCTCCGCGGCACCGGCCCTCCAGCTCCTCGACTCCCGCCTTGAAGTTTCCGGCGGTCACAAGCTATCTGGAGAGCTGCGCGTCAGTGGGGCCAAGAATTCGGCCCTGGTGTTGATGGCGGCCTGCCTGCTCAGCCGCGACACCCTGCGGCTCCGCAACGTTCCCCCCCTCACCGACATCACCGCCATGGGAGAGATCCTGGCGGCCCTCGGTGTGCGGGTCACCCGCCAGGGCGACTGCATCGATCTCGACGGCGAGCACATCACCCAGGCCGCCCCTCCTTATGAGCTGGTGAACAGCCTGCGGGCCAGCTTCTTCTGCATCGGCCCCCTCCTGGCCCGGATGGGCACCGCCCAGGTGCCCCTGCCCGGGGGCTGTCAGATCGGGAGCCGGCCCGTGGTGGAGCACGTGAAGGGGCTCAAGGCGCTCGGCGCCCAGGTCAGCATCGAACACGGGGTGGTCACCGCCTCGGTGCCGGGCCGTAGCAAGCGACTCAGAGGTGGTCACATCCATCTCGACTGCCCGAGCGTCGGCGCCACCGAGACGCTGATGATGGCCGCCGCCCTGGCCGACGGCGAAACGGTGATCGACAACGCCGCCCTCGAGCCCGAGGTGATCGACCTGGCCCGCCTGCTCAACGCCATGGGCTGCCGAGTGCGCGGGGCCGGTACCCCCACGATCGTGATCAATGGAGTGCCCACCCTCCATGGGACCGACTACGCGGTGATTCCCGACCGGATCGAGGCCGGCACCTTCCTGCTCGCCGCGGCGATCACCCGCTCCACCCTCACGGTGGGTCCTGTGATTCCCGAGCACCTCGGAGCCGTGCTCACCAAGCTGGATGAGGCGGGTTGCCGCCTGGTTCAGCACGGCACAAACCTGACGATCAGCGCCGAATCGATCCAGGCGTTTGATCTGCGCACCATGCCCTTCCCCGGCTTCCCCACCGACCTCCAGGCCCCCTTCATGAGCCTGCTGGCCACCGCCAACGGCACCAGCGTGGTGGTGGAGACCATCTTCGAGAACCGTCTCCAGCACGTAGCCGAACTGCAGCGCATGGGCGCCTCGATTCGCCTCCAGGGCAACACCGCCTGCATCGAGGGCGTGGCACGCCTCAGCGGCGCCCCGGTGCGAGGCACCGACCTGCGGGCCTCGGCCGCCATGGTGCTGGCCGGCCTCGCCGCCGATGGCGTCACCACCGTGCGGGGGCTGGAGTTCCTCGACCGCGGCTACGCCAACCTCGAGGGCAAGCTCAACGCCGTTGGGGCCCGCATTCGCCGGCTCAGCGATCCGGCCTGAGGGCTGGCGCCTAGAGTCTGAATCGCGGGAGCGTGCCGGAATTGGTAGACGGACTCGACTCAAAATCGAGCGCCTTCGGGCATGTGGGTTCGAGTCCCACCGCTCCCATCCTTTCAGCGGTGATGGACACCTACTCGCGCTTTCCCCTCACCCTGGTGCGGGGAAAAGGGCTTTGGGTGTGGGACGACGAGGGCCGTCGCTACCTCGACTGCGTCGCCGGCATTGCCGTGTGCACCCTCGGCCATAGCGACCGGGTGCTGCGTCGCAATCTCTGCCACCAGCTGGGCACCCTCCAGCACGTATCCAACCTGTACCGCATCCCCGAGCAGGAGGCCCTGGCCCGGGCGATCTGCGAGCGCAGCTGCGCCGACAAGGTGTTCTTCTGCAATTCCGGCGCCGAGGCCAACGAGGCCGCGATCAAGCTGGCCCGCAAGCATGGGCACGTGGTGCGCGGCATCGAGCGCCCCGTGATCCTCACCGCCGAAGCCAGCTTCCACGGCCGCACCCTGGCGGCCGTGAGCGCCACCGGCCAGCCGAAGTATCACCAGAACTTCGAGCCGATGGTGGAGGGCTTCCGCTACTTCCCCTACAACGACACCGCCGCCTTCGAGGCCCTGCTGGCCGAGTGTGAAGCCGAGGGCCCGCGGGTGGCGGCGGTGCTGCTCGAACCCCTCCAGGGCGAAGGCGGCGTGAACCCCGGCGATCCGGCCTTCTTCCAGCGGGTGCGCCAACTCTGCGATGAACGATCCATTTTGCTGATCCTCGATGAGGTGCAGGTGGGGGTGGGCCGCAGCGGGCGCTGGTGGGGCCACGAGCGTCTCGGCATCGAACCCGACGCCTTCACCCTCGCCAAGGGCCTCGGCGGCGGCATCCCGATCGGAGCGCTGGCGGTGAAGGCCTCCGCCGACCTCCTCCGGGCCGGCGAACACGCCAGCACCTTCGGGGGCAATCCCTTTGCCTGCCGGGCCGGACTCACGGTGATCCAGGAGATTGAGCGGCGCGACCTGCTCACCCACGTGGAGGCCATGGCCACCTGCTTGCGGGAGCAGCTTGAGGCCTTGGTGCAACGGCATCCCACCCTGCTTGAGCGCCAACGGGGCTGGGGCCTGCTGCAGGGCCTGGTGCTGCGCGAGGAAGCTCCATCCGCCCCCGATCTGGTGAAGGCGGCCATGGCTGAGGGGCTGCTGCTGGTGCCAGCCGGGCCGCGGGTGGTGCGCTTCGTGCCGCCCCTGGTGATCCGGCCGCGCCACATCCGCAAGGCGATCAAGCGGCTTGAGCGGGCGCTGCTCACCCTGGCGTGAACGCCACCGCCCCCGCGCCCGAGCGCCCCGAACCCGTGGAAGCTGATTCGATGACCACCGGAGCCCCGGAGCCGGTGGATCTCGATGACCTCCTGGAGCCCTTCGCCAGCCGCGGCATCGACCTGGGCCTTCGGCGGCTGGAGAGGGCCCTCGCCGCCGGCGGGCACCCGGAACGGCGGTTCCGCGCCGTGCAGGTGGCCGGCACCAACGGCAAGGGTTCGATCGCCACCTTCCTCCACACCATCCTGCGGGCGGCAGGCCTGCGCTGCGGCATCTACCGCTCCCCCCACCTGGTGAGCTGGTGCGAGCGGATCCAGCTCAACGACCGCTGGATCGCACCGACCACCCTCCGCGCCGACCTGGCCCGCTGGCGGCCGATCGCCGCAGCCCACCAGCTCACCCCCTTCGAATGGCTCACCGCCGCAGCCTTCGATCGTTTCGCCCGAGCCGACCTGGATGTCAGCGTGCTCGAAGTGGGTCTGGGGGGCAGGCTCGACGCCACCACGGCCCATCCGCACCGCCCCGTGGTGGGCTTCGGGGCGATCGGCCTCGATCACTGCGAACACCTGGGCGCCGATCTGGCCTCGATCGCCAGGGAGAAGGCCGGAGTGCTCAGCGCCGGCTGCCTGGCGTTCAGTGCTCCCCAGGACCCGGAGGTCGCCACCATGCTCGAAGCGGAAGCCCGAAGGCTCGGGGCCGAGTTGTGCTGGGTGGCGCCCCTGGCCGCCCCCGAAGCCGGAGGACCGGAGCTCGGCCTACCCGGGATGGTGCAGCGCAGCAACGGGGCCGTGGCGGTGGCGATGGCGCGGGCCCTGGCGGAGCGGGGCTGGCCCCGGCCGGAGGCCCCCCTCAGCGAGGCCGCGATCCTGGCCGGCCTGGCCGCCGCCCGCTGGCCTGGACGGCTGGAAACCCGCCACTTCCGGGGTGTGCCCCTGCTGCTCGACGGGGCCCACAACCCACCGGCCGCCGTGGTGCTGCGGCGTGAACTCGATCGGCTGGGGGGCGGCGGGCGGACCTGGCTGATCGGGATCCAGCGGCACAAGGATGGAGCCGCCGTGCTGCGGGCGCTGATCGGGCCAGAGGACAGGGCCCTGATTGTGCCGATCCCCGATCACCGCGCCTGGGGCCTCGATGAGCTGGCGGCCGCCTGCCCGGAGCTGGCCGGCCAACTGGCCTCGGTGCTGGAGCTGGAGCACGGCCTCCAGCAGCTCACCGGAGCGGCGGCTGGAAAGGGCTTGCCGGGCAGCGCGCTGCCAGTGGTGGCAGGGTCCCTCTATTTGCTGGGGGCCGTGATGCCGCTGCTGGATCCGCTCCCGGCTCGATCGCCGGCCCCCACCGATGCGGCTGGCCCCGGCCTGGGCTCGTAAGAAAACGGTCAGATCGCAGCGATGACGGAAGCAACTGCCCTGGCCAGGCTGGAGGGGTAGTGGAATTCTCCCTTCCATGGCTGTTGAACTGACCAAAGAAGAACGCAACAAACTGATGGGCGGTCCCCTGGCCGCCGCCATGGCCATGATGGCCGTGGACATGGGCATCTTCTCGAGCGCCCAGGAAGCGATGGCCCTGGGCCGTGAGCTGGCCGGTGCCGCCGGCCGCTACGCCTCCAACCCGCTGATCTCCAGCCTGTTTGATCCGGAGGCCCTCAAGCAGGGGATCCAGCCTCAGAAGCTCGCGGTCACCCCCGAAGATGTGCGCGACGGCAAGGTGCTCGACCGCGCCCTTGAGGAGGTGGATGGAGCCGTGGCCCTGGCCCGCGCCAAGGGTGATGCCGCCTCCGCCCAGCAGTACTGCCAGCTGATCGTGGAGGGCTGCGAGGCGGTGGCCGCCGCTGCCGGCAATGGCCTGTTCGGCTCCGGTGAGAAGGTGAGCACCGCCGAGAAGGCCGCCCTCGATCGCATCCGCAAGCATCTGGGGGTGAGCTCCACCTCCGTGTGAGCCCGGTTGCGCCACGATGGGGCCAGGGTCCGCCGCAGTAAGCGCAGCCCGGGGGGCCAGAGTCGATCCCAAGCGGGTCGGCTTCGGCCCTTTCTTCACACCAGCTCCGGAGGCCCCATGTTTAGCCCTAGCGCCTTCGCCCCCTGCCTGGCCCTGCTGCTGAGCCTGGTGCTTGCCCTGGGCACCCTGATCGGCGGAGCGATTCCGCCGGCGTGGGCCGAATTCCAGGGGGTGGACTACACCCTCACCAACCAGAACGGCCAGGACTTCAGCGGCCAGCAATTGGCCCAGACCTCCTTCGCCGGCGCCCAGGGCCGAGGTGCCCGCTTCGCCGGCGCCGATCTGCATGGCGCGATCCTCACCCAGGCGGCCTTCCCGAACGCCGACTTCAGCGGCGCCGACCTCAGCGACGTGCTGATGGACAAGGTGGATTTCAGCGGTGCCAACTTCCACAACGCCGTGCTGCGCGGCGTGATCGCCTCCGGCAGCAGCTTCAGTGGCGCCGATGTAACCGGGGCTGATTTCAGCGATGCCCTGATCGACCGGGCCGACCAGCGCGCCCTCTGCCGTGACGCCAGCGGCACCAATCCCACCACCGGCGTGGACACCCGCCTCAGCCTGAACTGCGGCTGAGGCAGAGCCCCTGCCCTGACCCGCTCCTGAACGATGCCTGGGAGCCCAACAGCCTTTTGGCTTTGACTTAAGGCCACGTACTCATGCAGTGAGTGGCAGCGAGAAGCTGATACTCACAGGCTCAGACTCGCTATTTTCTAGCCTGTCGGCAATAACGCGAAAAGCCAAGATCTCTGCCTTTGCCATTGCATCTGCAGCAGAGTTCCCATACGAGAGAACGCCAGGCAGCTCGGGGACCCCTGCAATCCAGCGTCCATCAACCTCTTGCTCGCACTCCAAAGTGAAAATTCACTAGCTACGCACTGCTATTCTCACCGTAGCGCTAATCTAGGGCTTAGGCGTTGCCACCGTTACACATCCGAAATCCATCCTAGACATTCAGCTCAGCAACGGTCGCAATCACCGGACATAGATTACATTTGCCAATGACTGCATAACCTCAAAGCTCCGGTGCATTGCGCGAGTTAGCCTATGATGGCAGCCAGCAGTGTGACAACTTGGTTTGCAGTCGATTTTTTTCGGTCGCAATAGAGGTGGGTAGGGAAAGTGATTTACCCTACCCACCCCATTGATAGATTCGTTAGCGTAGTGTGTTAACGAGCTCCAAGTCTCGACGATAGCGCATCTCACGATATTTGATTCCTTCTGCAAGCCCCTTCGCTACAATTTCGCCAAGCAGCTTGGCACCGGAATCATGCAGACGCTCAGCGCTCTTTGGAAGCTCTTCCGGGTTATCGGGCAATTGCGCCTTCAGTGCGAGAAAGACGCGCCCGATTAATCCAAGCTTTAGCTCTTCGATTCCAACTGGATCATCATATTGCTTCATGCTTCGCTCCTTGTTTTGCGACGCGAGTAGACGCAAATTATTGTTGATCGCGAATCGCACTCCTTCGCTTGTTTGCGCGACGTCGAGCACATCTTCAATCAGACCGTCAAAAGCCCCGTTGCCAAATTTTTCGCTTAGAGAAGCCTTTACAAGCTTACCAAGTTCAATGGCACGAGGCCATTCAGGGAAATCTGGGAAGGGACGAGGTGGTTCTGGCAACACCACAATCTCCTCCCAAATGGGGTAGTCGAAGAGTTCAACCGCAATTATATCAAAGATCCGACACCACTTACGGTTCTTTGGTGTCAAGTAGTCTGCAATATTGGCGAAGTAACGCTGAATTTGTTTGTACGCCGCATTTGCTGCGAGCGGTGTTCCTTCGCGCAGACCGTCTCCGGGATAACCTGCACCATTCAGATTCATGTTGACGAAGTGATGCCAGGTCGAATCGCAGACAACACGCCCTTTGTTAGCAAGATGCCCGTCATATGCGGAAATAGCGCCAAAGCAGCGCGGGTTGACTGCACCCTTACCCGGATCAACGTTCAAGCTTGCCGACATCGAGATGGCAACAAGCTGCGGGCCGTTCTCTACCCCACCAACAGTTGGAAACTCTGTAAACGGTGTAAGCCCAGCGACTGAAAAACTACCGGTGAGATTCGCTCCGCGCGGCGCATAGCATTCACTTTCATGAGGATGGTCGGGAAGAACGTTTATTGCACCGTCTGGACTACGCAGCAATGGATGAGGTGCACTACTTACATCAAGTAATGGATACATCGTTTGTGGAAATTGATCACTCTGATCAACGCTGCGCGCAACGCCATCGATTCCAGGATTGTTGACCGTATCAATACGTGTTGGCCCACCCATTGGGACGGCTGCCCACTCGCGCATTTTACGGATGCGAGGCAGTGCGCCGCATAGTGGCCGACCGATTGTACTGTGATCGCCTGTAGCAAATACACCGCCACCACTCTCCATAAACTGTGCGAGCACACGAATTTCGTTGGCATCTGAAGATGGCGCACCCGACTGGAATCCAAACAGCCAGACTTGATCGTAGTTAGCCGTAGTAACGGCAGGAGATGCTGTGGAAAAGTTAAATCCTGATACTTTCGATACCTCTGTCACAGTTGCATGCACGGCAGCAGGCACATCTCCACTGCCTTTCAAGACGCGGATTAGCTCTGTGAGACCTGTGCTGTTTGCTGGGTCAAACGATCCCGTAGTGTCGGTTACAATGAGAATGCGTTGGGTGCAACGCTGCCTCAAAAACGTATACCAGTCTCGTTTCCAGGCAGAGATAGGTACATCTTGTCTGTTCCAAATTGGCATTGTTATTCTCCAGAAGAAGGTGTGATTGAGAGCTGTGCAGAGGAAAACCTCCGTGTTCATGATGATGCTCGCAGTGTTCCTATGGTGTGACTTGGCTCAAACATTTCAGTGATCTTTATCACATGCCATTAATCCACTCCGTAGGCTTGCGTCCCCTGAAGTGTTATTCCCCGGCACCCCACGCCGGCTTAGCCAGCTTGGGGTGCGCATCTCAGGCGACTGGCTCCGGCTGACGTTGCAAGGGGTTGGCAGGCCCGTTTCCCTGGTTTGAGAACCACCTCAACCAGAGGAACCATGCCCAAGTTGGATTCTGGCGCCTCTTCTCTGGCGTCGCTACAGGATGGCAGCAGCGCAGGGGAGCTGATCCCCGAGCTAGCCCGCCATGGCCTGCAGCAACTCATTGAGCTGGAGGTCGCCGCGGTACTGGGTGCCGACCGCCATGAGCGCAGTGAGGAACGGCTCGGCTACCGCAACGGCTACCGGTCTCGCAGCCTCACCACCCAGGTAGGGGACATCGACCTGCTGATCCCCAAACTGCGGGCCGGCAGCTTCTTTCCCTCGATCCTCGAGCCCCGCCGCCGGGTCGATCAGGCCCTCTACGCCGTGATCTTGGAGGCCTACATCAGCGGGGTCTCGACCCGCAAGGTCGATGCCTTGGTATCGGCACTGGGCTCCCAGAGCGGCATCTCCAAGTCGCAGGTGAGCCGGATCTGTCAGGAGATCGACCAGCAGGTGCAGGCGTTCCTGAGCCGCCCGCTGCAGGAGTCTGGCTACGCCTACGTCTACCTGGATGCCACCTACCTCAAGAGCCGGCTGGGCACGGCCATCAGCGCGCCCTCTGCCGCGACGCCAGCGGCACCAACCCCACCACCGGGGTGGACACCCGCCTCAGCCTGAACTGCGGCTGAAGCTCCTGCCTCTATTCTGAGGCGACATTTCTTACACCAGGGCTAGCCCTTGATGCTGTCTGTGAGCAAGGCCCTGGCCGCCATCGCCCTGCTTGCCGGGTCTTTCATGAGCAACGCTGCCGCTGCCCCATTGGCCTGCAAGGGGCCCGCCCATATCCACACTGGCGATGCAGCCACCATCGCCCGCCATCTGAAGGCAACAGGCAAGCAGGTGCTCACCTTCGAGGGCTATTCGGGGGCCGGTTATCAAGATCCCGATGCCCTGATGCGGGAAGCCAGCCGCATCCTTGATCGCCATGATCCGGCCCGCACCCTGATCAATAGCGGTGGCACCGCAGAAGGCATGGGCCAGATCTACGCACTGGCTAAGGAGAAAGGGTTCAACACCCTGGGCATCGTCTCGAGCCTGGCCCGCCAGGAACGGGTTCCCCTCTCTCCCTGTGTGGACACGGTGTTTTTCGTGCCGGACAGGACCTGGGGCGGCGAGCTGCCGCAGGGCAGGGGATTGTCGCCCACATCCAGCGCCATCGTGCGCAACAGCGATGCCTTGGTGGGCATCGGCGGCGGCGAAATCGCCCGCGACGAACTGCTCGCTGCCCGTCGGGCCGGCAAGCCGGTGACGTTCATTCCTGCCGACATGAACCACAAGCTGGCCCGCGAGAAGGCACGCCTCAAGGGATTGCCGGAGCCCAAAGAATTTGGCGGCGCGGCAGCGGCGGCGCTGGTGGAGGCGGTAGCGAAGTGAGCCGGATCCATTTGGCCGTGCTGTAATCCACAGCAGCACACTGACGGCGGTTCCGTGATCCACCACCACCTGGTTCATCCTCTGTTGCCGCGCCGCTGAGGACCTTCAGCCCAGATCCATGGCTATGTAGCCTTTCCTGACCTCAGCGGGTGTCGGTCTGATTCTTTGGAACCGAGATACGCTGCTTTCTGCCGGGTGGCCACTTCATTGCACATCAACGTTGAATCTACGGGTTCCATACAGGACCCCAAGCTGGCTTTGCCACTGCTGGCTCCAGAGGTCGTCGCCTTTGGTCCCCCTGCTGCAGAAGTTCGATCTGGTCAATAAGGGCTGTCTCAGGGAAGGGGCGAAGGCTGTTGAGCTGGTGCCGTTCAGGCCAGACGTCGTTCCGAGGTATCAGGTTCGCTTTGTTCCGCCTCCATCGCCCGGAGCCAGGCCTCATGCGGCATCGGCCAGCCTGAGGCGCGCAGATCGGCCACGACCTCACGGCTGGTGTTGAGGAGCTCAGCGTCAGCCGCACTCAGGGAGCCGGGATCAGCGGCGATCGCGGCAGAGAGCTTGTAGCCGGCCTCGGCCCGATCGAAGCGGGTCTGGGGGTCGTCGGGGGCGCAGGAAAGAAGTTGGTCCGCGATCGCCAGGGCCTTGCGGCACGAGAGCCGGGCCGCCTCCGGATTGTTCTGGGCGGTTAGGGAATCAGCCACGTTCAGGTGACTGACGAACAGGTCCCGCAACCAGGGGCTGGTTTCAGGGTCGCGGGCGACCAGGGCGCTGCGGATCGCCAGGGCGCGCTGGTAGTGCTGGAGGGCAGCTTCAAGATCACCTTGATGTTGCACTGCTGCGCCGATCCGATCGAAAACGAACGCCAGGTCCGCTTGCCAGAGGCTGTTGTCGGGGTCGAGGCAAGCCAGCCGTTCGGCGACCGCCTGCCCCTGGCGAAAGGCCATTAGGGCCTCCTCGGATTCGCCGGCAGCGGCCAGCACCTCGCCGCGGCGGTTGTGGCAGAAGGCCAGCTCGCGCTGCCACTGGCTGTTGCCGGGATCGGCCCTCACCAGCTCCTCCATGATCCTCAGGGCCTTGGTGTAAGCGGCCAGGGCGCTGCCCCCATCACCGCGGGCCAGGAGCGCATCACCCACCTTGTTGTGGCCGATCGATAGATCGAGCTGGGCGTTGCTGTTGCCGGAATCCCTTTCCACAAGAGCATCCCGGATCGCCAGGCTGCGCCGGGAGGTATCCACGGCGCCGTCGAAATCCTTCTGCCACAGGAGGATCTCGCCGATGCGCTCCAGGCCGATCGCCAGATCCCGCTGCGCCTGGCTGCTGGCCGGCTCCTGCGCAGCCAGCTTCTGACGGATTGCAAGGCTGTGGCGGTAGGACTCCAGGGCTGCCTCCGGTTGCCCCTGAGCCAGCAGGGCATCACCCACCTTGGTGTGGGCCACAGAGAGGTCGCGCTGGCGATCGGGATCCGCCGGCTGCTGGTCGGCCAAGGCCGTGGCGATCGCCACGGCCTGCCGGTTGTGGGTGAGGGCGGCGGCTCCATCCCCCCGGGCGAGTTGCCCATCACCTAGACCCAGCAGGGCTCTGAGCTCCAGGCGGCCATCGCCCCTGGCGCGGGCCAGCTCAAGGCCCCGTTGCACCGCCTGCTCTGCCCCGTCCAGATCGCCAAGGCTGAAGCGAGCCTGGCTGAGTTGCAGGGAGGCCTCTGGCTGCTCGGGATCGAGCTGGAGGACCTTGCCGAAATAGGTGGCCGCCTTGCCCACGTCGCGCAGCAAGGCGAGGTTGCCCACGTGGCAGGCGGCGTCCACGGCGGTGCGCAGGGCGGCGGCGTGCTCCCGCTCGAAGACCGCCTCGGCCTGGCGGGTGTTGCCCTGGGCCAGGGCGGCGAAGGCCTCGCTGAGGCGGTCCCGCTCGCCGCTGGGGGCCTCCGCCAGCCGTCCGCGCAGTTCGTCGATGGTGCGCTGGCTGGCTTCCAGCTGATCCCTCTGGGCCCGATGCTCCTGCTCCAGGCCCGCGATTCGTTGTTCTGCCGCAGCCACCGAGAGCAGCAGCGCCTGGAAGTCCGGTTGCACCGGCAGTGCGGTGGCCTCACCGATCTCCTGGATGAGGCGGCGGATGTCGTCCTCCCAGCCGTTCTCGGTGATCGTGCGAACGTTCCACTCCCGGAACAACGGCTGCAATGGCTCTGGCAGTTGCTTCACCTGCTCCCCTGGCAGGGAGGCGTTCTCCACGAGTGTGGGCACCATCGTGATGGCTTCGCTGGCCAGGGCCGTCATCAGTTCGTGGCGCACCATGTCGCCGCTCTCGTGCAAGCGGGGAAGGTTGGTGGCATCGGCCCAGCGCGGGCCGATCACCGCCACGCAGGCAGCGCAGCGTGCCAGGGCGGCATCGATGCGATCCCGCCAGCGGCCCACACCGATGCTGTGCACATCCCGAAAGACAGCGTTGGCTCCAAACCCGATCTTGAGCCAGTCGTAAACCCGCCCGCTGGCGCCGCGGGCATCATCGCGGCGATAGCTGATGAAGATCGCGTCGCGGAGAGGGGGCGGTACTTGTGCCGTAGCCGGCTCAGACGCCGGCAAAGAAGACATGCCGCAAGTGGATGGGAGGGAAGCCCAATTATCCCGGTACCCTCCGTTTGCTGACCAATGCGGCGATGGGGTCTCCGGCCTCGTGCCGTTCTCTCTGGGCCCGATGACCAATCACTGGCTTCCCACTCTCGCAGCCCTTGCCGCCATTGCGCTTCCGGCAACGGCTGCCCCTATGGATGTTTCCGTCCCGGTGCAGCAGTTGAGCGAGGAGCTGCGTCAGGTATGGAGCGCTGATCCGCTCACACGGAACTGGCCCTACCCGGACGTGGTGCTGCTACCGGCCGATCAGCGGGCCTTGGTGGTCTGCCCGACAGCGGCCGGGGCTGGTGCGGTGCCCGCTACCAGTGCAGTTTTCTGCCCCACCACGGGGAAGGTGCTGCTGGATCGGAAGTGGCTCGTGAAGGACGTGCAGCAACGTTATGGAAACTGGGGCCTGGCCTACTGGATCGCCACGGGCCTTGGGCAGGCGATCCGGGAGAAGGCCGCCCTGCCGGGACCCGCTCTCTCGCTGGCCGGCGCAAATCTGCAGGCCAACTGCTTGGCCGGTCTGCTGCTGTACCAGCGCCCCGGCCTACGGCCCGGCACCCCGAAGCAGTGGCTCTCGCCAGCATTCAACGCCTACGCCGCCGGTGACGCCGGCACCCAGGGCATGCCTGGCCAGCGCGCCTACGCCCTGCTCAGCGGCCTGGGTGGCACTGCCAGCAGCTGCGCGAGCACGGCGATAGCTGCCCTGAGCACCAATTCCGTGCCGGATCCTGCTCTGCTGAAGGAGCTGGCAGAGGACGCCGACAACCGGGCCACAGCGATCCAGCGTCAGTTCAGCCCGGAGAACCTGCTGCCGCGCACGCCCCGCAACCTGCAGCAGGGTCTGGCAATCTGAGCGATGGCTGGGCCTGAATCACCTTGATGGGATGGGCCCTGAATCACCAACGAGCTGCCAGGCGGCCCAGAACCGGTAGTCGCTCCATTCCTTTCTGGGCGGATCAGTGCGGAACTCCTGCTGCACGGCCAGCAGGGCCTCCATTCTCCCCTTGCCCTGTTGGAGGAGCGTGTAATAGCGCTGCATGAAATAGGCGGTGGCTGCATCATCAACTTTCCAGAGCGAGAGCAGGGTGGTGCGGGCACCGGCCACGCTGAGAGCCCGCTGCAGGCCGAACAA
>BJHE01000064.1 GCA_014191755.1 Cyanobium sp. | reverse complement strand
TCAGGAACATTTGCCTGCTCGAGACAACCGAATCCCTGGTCACTGGATAACCGTGCCTAAGAGCTGCCTACGCCATGGTCCTTGGCTGCAATCGAGCCAACTCGCGATTTGTTTTTTCAGGAGTCCCTATATACCTCCAGCTCACTGGGAGCCAATTTCTTTTTGGGCCATTCCAATCGAGTGGCCCGCTGAAGAAGAAGGCGGACAAAACCGCTAAATTCTCCGCAATTCCACTCGTATTCGCATTGCACAAGCTTAGTGGGGAGACCCCAGCCTTCGTTTCACGGCGAGACCCTTGTCTCGATCAGTGCCCCATGGGAGATCCGGAGCTGAGGGTGCGCGAACGGCTGATCAGCGAGATAGAACCTTTGGTGCTCCAGCGAAAGCCCATCCTGCTGCAGCCTGCTGCAGAACTTTGTCTCGATCCGCTGACAACCCCTCGCTGTATCAAGGCTGCTGTGCTGTAACCGACCCTTTGTGCTAGGGTTAAACAGCCAATGGATGTGGCTGGGGCTCAGTCCTCATTAATACCACCAACCCTCCCGCCCCATTTCCCCAATGACCAAAAAACTTTCTGTTGCCGGCTTTGCCGTAGCAGCAGTTGCTTCTTCGGCTTTTGCTATAGGTGCTGCTCCCTCAAAGGCTGCATGTTTGTCCGCCTCAGCTGTCACAACATGTGCAACATTTGACAACACCGGCTCCGCTTTCCAAGAGGTTGTCGATAAAGCTTACACAGACGCTCAGTTTCTTCTCAACAACAGACTTGATGAAATTAAATTCACCCAAAACGGTGGATTTACTGCAGGTTTGCCTATTGTTTTGAATAATATCGAGTATTTCAATGGTACCAGTTGGACTACTGCTGGTCTTTCTCAAACAACTTATAACGTAACGTCCATGAGTTCTCTTACCGCCTTAGATATTTTAACTACTTCTCAAACCTTCACTCAAAGCCTTTTCCAACTTCGTTATACAATTGCTGCCAACCCCTCGTTGACGGGCGTTGCCGGGGCAGCATTTGAGTCTTTCGTTAGAAATTCCAACAATGGTGCCACTCAACAGTCTCAGACTCGCGAACACGAACTAGTGCCAACCCCGTCCACTGCTGTCCCTTCGCCTTTCGCTATTTTCGGTGTTGGTACTGCCTTCGGTTTCTCTCGCCGAATTCGCAAGCAAATTAAAAGTTTCGCCTGAGCTTTCTCGCAAATTCTAAGCGTTCCTTCCATGCCTCCCAATCGGGAGGCTTTTTTTTCACTAATGCGGTAACGATCCTTTCCTTGCCCATCGTCTGTTGCTCACTCCGTCTCCGCTGCACGCCCCTGCAGAGTGGTTCGCACTTCGATCGCGTGAATCAGTGCCATTTGTTCTATAGAGTAAGGTCGCTGTAAAGCGCCCTAACGGAACGGGCTTTCCATGCCCTGCGGCAGTTGGAAGGCCTATTGCTGGCTGTGGGAGCCCGCATCCAGCGCCAATAGACAGCCTGCGCTTTGATGTTCTCCGCAGAGCAAAGTCTGGTCCTTGAGCATCAACTCACACTCAGGCACTGACCGCAATCGTCGATCCCTCCATTGACGCGACAAGCCAGCGCTACTTCAATGCTATTCGTCAGCGCCGCAGCGCTGGCCTGCGAGCTCCCTTCGGCCTGCTCACCGGAGAAAGCTGGTGTAATTGGCATCTGCTTAGTGGCGGCCTGAAGGTGCAGTTCAAAAGGAAACAATTTCTTGTGGCCGGGCGCTGGCCTTGGCCTTGAGAGGGCTGTTGCGATTACCTTCATCGGCGAGGGGGTGAGCGTCTTCCTGGTCCGCAGCCTCATCGCTGATCTGCTGCCCCCTCACCAGCACCCTGATGGCGGCTCCCCTGGTGCGGATCGCGGCCGAACCCTCACCCCGCCATGGGCTCCGCAAGCCTTCGCAGCTGGTGGTCGACAAGCTGTTCTCCGTGCCCATCAAGGCGGTGGGAGCGGTGGTGGGGTGAGGTGACCCCCTTGATCGGTCCAGGCCTTATGAGAGTGGATGGTTGTGGTCATGGCGGCTGGAGGGGGCTTGCCGAGTTGCTCCTACAGCGCCAACCGCGCCGAGCCGATCATCAGGTAACGAATGGCCTCACGGCCCCGGCGGAGCAAGGCCTCAACGGCGCCGGCCTCAATCAATGGCTGAAGGGTCTGGTTGCGATGGGCAATCGCCCTGCCGATGGAGCACGCGAGGAGCCACTTCGCGAAGTGCTGACCTTGTCGCGGCGCGGCCAGATCGCCCTGCCAGCTGGCATGAGGCGGCACCTCGGCATTGCACCCGGGGGCGCTGTGATCGTGCAGGAGTGAGAAGGCGAGCTTCGTCTCAAGCCTGATGCTGTTTTGGAAGTGGCTCACTACAGCAATGCTCAGATCGCTCAATGGAATTGCGCCGATGTGCTTTCAACCGCAGAACGCCAGAACATCCTTCAGCGCCTGCTCCAGCACTGAAGCTCTTCAGCAGGGATGACATCACAATCGCCTGCCCAGCCTCCCTGGCTGAAAATGATCGCCCGATTGATCGTGCTGCTCACGCCTGCAAAGCCGATCTGCTGCTGACCGGCGATCTGCGTGATTTCGGCCCCTTCATGAATCAACCCCAACGCACTGGAGGTCCTCTGATCCAGACGGTGGCCTCCTTCCTGGATGGCCTCTGAGCAACATCCATCCTCTTCGTCAGGACAACACCTCCAGCTTCATGATCTGGGCCGCTTGATGGAAGCGGCGATCGAAGCAGGCAAAGCGGAGCGGCTGGCCCGTTGTGGAGTTCAAGGTGGTGGTGCTTGCGGTTGGCGGACAACCCTTGGGGCCGGACTCTTTGCGCTGGTTGGGTCTGCTGCAGTTGGCCTGCCGATGCGATCACAACCAGATCTCGGTTGGGCGGGCTGTTCGGCCGTGGAGCAAGACCCCCTGAGGCTTAGCGGCGCCTGGGTGTTTCGCAACACCCGCATACCGGTCGCCGCCCTGTTTGAAAATCTCGAGGATGGCCTCTGCCTGGCGGAATTTGTCGAGCTCTTCCCCGGGGTGACCCTGGAGCAGGCACGGTTGGTGCTGGAGCATGCCGCCAGAAGCACGGCTGCAGCCTTGGCCTGAATGCGGATTCTTTTTGACCAGGGCACACCTGTCCCCCTGCGGCGCTGCCTTTCTGGCCATGTCGTGGCCACGGCCTATGAGCTGGGGTGGTCAACCGTGACCAATGGCGATCTGATTCGCTTGGCAGAACAGGAGGGCTACGAGCTGCTGATCACCATCGACACCAACCCTTCGCTATCAGCAGAACCTGAAAAAGCGAAACCTTGCCATCCTGGTGCTCAGCACTACCAGCTGGCCCAGGATTCGTCAGGTCACAGAACGCGTCCAGGCCAAGCTGGTATTCCGATTGAATTCAAGCGCCTCCCGAAGCACCAGCCGCAAGCAAGCAAGAAGCTCCTCCCGGTTGGCTTCCTCAGAATTCACTCCTGGAATCTCTTCGACCCACCCTATGGTCGATGCTCAAGCAGGGGCGATCCAGCAGGCGATCGCCATCTGCACGCCTATCTGGAGCGCAAGGCCAATGAGGTGGCCGTGCTGCAACGGCGCCTGGAGGGTATGGATGGGCTCGATCACCGCCAGCTGGCGCTGCTGCGCCATGCCCTGCGCCATGCAGGGTTCCGCTACACGGTGCTCTCCCACCAGAACCCCAGCCCGGACTGCGATCTCCCGATGGCGGGACCTGGGGGCGCGCCTCGCTGGCCTGATCCGGATAGGCAAGACCCGCGCTGATCCTGTGCTGCCTGAGCCCCGTCCCAAGCGGATCGGTCGGCCGCGGCGGCATGGTCGCCCGCAGCCGTACCCGTGCTCCCACCACATCGAGGGTGACTCCGTGGCCTTTCAGCTTCAGAGGAGCGTTCTGGCGGCTGAGCCAGGGATCGGAGGGGGCACCGGACTTGCCTGACCAATTGCCTAACCAATTGCCTAATCGTGGTCGATCCGTGCCGATTTGCCTAGCTTTTTGGCTTACATGAGGGAACGGTCTTGCCGCTTTTCCGGGGGGGGTGCCTTCCCTGAGAACCCTTGCTGTGACTGGGTTTATTGAGGACGGGGCTGGCGGGACTCGAACCCACGACCTACGGTTTAGGAAACCGTCGCTCTATCCGGCTGAGCTACAGCCCCATATTCCCACCCTATCGCCAGCGAAGCCCCCCTCCAGCAGCCCGCCTCGACTGGGCGGCATCTGCCAGCGGTCGGCTGCTTAACATGAGTTCTGGAAAGTAGCCGAGGTGATCGCGATCGGTGGAGCGTTGCCAGGGTTTCGGCCACGGTGGTGCTCCGGCCGGTTGAGGAAAGTCCGGGCTCCCCGATGGCCAGGCCTGCCGGGTAACGCCCGGTGCGGGCGACCGTGAGGACAGTGCCACAGAAACACACCGCCGATGGCGGCCTGCGGGCCTCGCTCCGCCGGCCGCACAGGTAAGGGTGCAAAGGTGCGGTAAGAGCGCACCAGCGGCATCGAGAGGTGCCGGCTCGGTAAACCCCGGCCGGGAGCAAGGCCAGGGCTTCGGCCCGCGGAACAAGGGTTGGCCATCGTTCCCGTTCCGTTCCCCAGTGCCGCTCGAGGCCGCCGGTAACGGCGGTCCCAGACAGATGGTCACCCCCGCCACCAGGCCCCCGGGCCCTGTGGCGGTGAACAGAACCCGGCTTATGTGCTGCTTTCCACCCCTTTGCCCGCAATCACCATGGGCCAGGCGTCCCGCATACCCCCGATCAGCGGCCAGCGCCTGGAGCAGCTGACCGCACTCCTGGCCAGCCTCGGGATCGATCCCGTCGCCAGCGGCGAGCCGACCGGCGCTGGCCACCTGCAGGCCGATGCCACGGCCCTGGCCCCGATCGAGGAGGCCCTCACTCACACCTCCGCCGGCCGCGGCCGCAACCACGAACAGCTGGAATTCCTCGGCGATGCGGTGCTGCGGCTGGCCGCCGCCGAGTTCCTCGAGCGCCGCCATCCCTCCCTCAGCGTGGGGCAGCGCTCCGCCCTGCGGGCCCAGCTGGTGAGTGATCGCTGGCTGGCCGAACTGGCCGACCGGATCGAGCTGGCCCCCCTGCTGCGGCTCGGGCCGGTGGCCCTCGGCGATGCCAGCGGCCGGGCCACCGTGCTGGCCGAATGCTGCGAGGCCCTCGTGGGCGCCCTCTACCGGTTGGGCGGCAGCAGCCGGGGTGGACTGGAGCTAGTGCTCCGCTGGCTGGAGCCGGCCTGGGAGCGCTCCAGCGCCGAGCTGCTCGCCGATCCAGACCGCCACAACTGGAAAACGGCCCTGCAGGAGTGGAGCCAGGGCCGCGGGCTGGGGCTTCCCCACTACCGCTGCGAGGAGATGAGCCGCCGCCACGGCGATCCGCTCCGCTTCCGGGCCTGGGTGCACTGCGGATGTGAGTCGCCTGCAACGGGCGTCGTCCTCTGTTCTGGCGAGGGCTGGGGTGGATCCCGCCGCGAAGCCGAGCAGCAGGCGGCCCGCGTCGCCCTGGCCGCCATCAGACAGCCTGAAGGGTGGTCAGGGGAACGGTGATCAGTTTGTCCCAGTTGCCCCCTTCGAACAGCACCGCCGCCCGGCGGCCGCTGATCCGCTGCACAAAGCCCCGGTAGCCGTTGTAGATGGAGCCGGCATCATTCACCACCACCGTGGTGCCCGGCAGGATCGGCGCAGGAGACTCGGATGCCATGGCGGACCGGCGGGGGTGGGTGACGGGGTAGCGCCATTATCGGAGCAAGCGCCGCCGACCGCCGCCTGCATCGATTCGAGCCGCTCCGCAGCCAGTGGTTGGGCACTGTTGCTCCCGGACACCCCGCTACATCCGCCGCCGGACCGCAGGGCTCCCATCGTTGCGACCTGGTCGGCCGCGATGGAGGGGATGGCCCAGAATCGCGGCGCAGGCCTCTGCATCAACCCATCGGCATCAACCCCTCCGAAGCCGCCCCATGGCCGATCCCGTCTCGCCCCAACCGGCTGCCGCCCCTGGTGTGGTCACGGCTGCGCCGCCCGAGCTGCTCGTGGTGGGTCGCCTGGTGGGCGCCCAGGGGCTGGGGGGTGAGCTGCGAGTGCTCCCCCTCTCCGACTTTCCCGAGCGCTTCACCCGCCGTGGCCCCCGCTGGTTGCAGGCCAAGGGCAGGCCTGCCAAGCCCGTGGAGCTCCGCAGCGGCCGCCAACTGCCTGGCAAGGAGCTGTTTGTGGTGCGCATCGCCGGCATCGACAGCCGCGAGGCCGCCGAGGCCTTGGTGGGCCACGAGCTGCTGGTGCCCGCCGCCGATCGCCCCCCCCTGGAGCCAGGCGAATTCCACTTGCTTGATCTGGTGGGGCTGGAGGTGCGGCTGCTGGCGGGGGGCCGGCCGCCGGGGGCCAGCGGCGCCCCGGCTGGGGCCAGCGCTGCCAGCGAAGCGCCCAAGGGGGAACAAGCCGAGAACAGCAGCACAGCCAACCTGGACACCGAAGGCGGGGCTGACACGGTGATCGGCCGGGTGCTCGATCTCATCCACGCCGGCAACGACCTGCTGGAGGTGGAACGCACCGCCGCGGCCCCGGGAGGTGCTGGCCGCCGCGTGTTCATCCCCTTCGTGGAGGCGATCGTGCCGGTGGTGAACCTGGCCGAGGGCTGGATCGGCATCACCCCACCGCCCGGGCTGCTGGAGCTCTGAGGTTGGCCGGGGGCCGAACTCCCGCCTGAGACCCGCCCTAAATCGGCGCTCAGGCGCCGACCAGGCGCCGCAGCCGAACCGATCGAGCCAGATCCGGTGGGCCAAGGTGCCCGCTGGTGCCATCGGCCGCCTCCAGCTCAGGTTGAATGAGACCGATTCGTCCCTGAGCAAACGCCACGGCAGCCATGGCCCCCTCCCCCCTGGTTCCGGTGATCCTTTGCGGCGGCACCGGCACCCGCCTCTGGCCCCTCTCCCGCGCCAGTTATCCCAAGCAATACTGGCCCCTGGCCGGCCAGGGCGATGACACCCTGCTGCAACAGACCCAACTGAGGCTGGAGGGCCTGCCGGAGCTGGCGCCCCCCCTGCTGATCTGCAACGAGGATCACCGCTTCATCGTGGCCGAGCAGCTGCGCCAGATTGGCGTGGAGCCGGCCGGCATCCTCCTCGAACCCCTCGGCCGCAACACCGCCCCCGCCGTGGCGATCGCCGCCCTGCAGGCCACCGCCAGCGGCGCCGATCCCCTGCTGCTGATCCTGGCGGCCGACCATGTGATCAACAGCCCCGAGCGCTTCCGCGCCACCGTGGCCGCCGGTATTCAGGCCGCCGAGGCCGGTCGGCTGGTGACCTTCGGCATCGTGCCCACGGCGCCGGAAACGGGCTACGGCTACATCGAGGCCGCCCAGCCCCTCGATCCCGCCGCGCCGGTGCCGATCGCCCGCTTCGTGGAGAAGCCCGATCTGGCCACCGCCGAGGCCTTCCTCGCCACCGGCCGCTTCACCTGGAACAGCGGCATGTTCCTCTTCCGCGCCAGCGCCATCCTCTCGGAGCTGGAGCGCCTGGCGCCGGAGGTGGTGAGCGCCTGCCGCGCCGCCCTCGACCAGGACAGCCCTGACCTCGAGTTCCTGCGGCTGGAGAGGGAGGCCTTCGCCAACTGTCCCAATGTGGCCCTCGATGTGGCCGTGATGGAAAAAACCGACCGCGGCGCCGTGCTGCCTCTCGATGCCGACTGGAGCGACGTGGGCAGCTGGGGCGCTCTCTGGGAAACCGGGGAACAGGATGCGCAGGGCAACGTACTGCGGGGCCGGGTGATCAGCGAAAACTCCCGCAACTGCTACCTCCGCAGTGAACACCGCCTCGTGGTGGGCCTCGGCGTGGAGGATCTGGTGGTGGTCGAAACCGACGACGTGGTGTTGGTGGCCCACCGCGACCGGGCCCAGGAGGTGAAGGCGATCGTGGGGCGCCTCGAACGGGAGGGGGCCCCGGAAAGCAAGGCCCACCGCCGCATCTACCGCCCCTGGGGCCATTACGACGGCGTGGTGGAAGGGGATCGCTGGCAGGTGAAGAAGATCGAGGTGAAGCCCGGAGCCAGCCTCTCGCTCCAGATGCACCACCATCGCGCTGAACACTGGGTGGTGGTGAAGGGCACCGCCCTGGTGGAGAAGAACGGCGTTGAGGAACTGGTGGGCGAAAACCAGAGCACCTACATCCCCCTGGGCTCCCGCCACCGCCTGCGCAACCCCGGCAAGATCCCCGTGGAACTGATCGAGGTGCAAAGCGGCCCCTACCTCGGCGAGGACGACATCGTGCGCTTCGAAGACCGCTACGGCCGCACCGATGTGACGGCCGTGAAGTAAGCCAGAACCGCGCGACTTCAGACACCGTGGCGAGCATGGACCCTCACCCCCAAGCGCGAGCGGCACTTACCTCCCCAACCCCCCACCCAGTAGTGAGCGCCCACAACGTCACACCAAAAAGGGTGAGCGGAACCGAACTTCCCCCCACCCCCACCAAGGGGTGAATCTCATCCGTGCATGCCGGCATCGCTGAAGCGGGTGGGGACCAGCGGCCAGATCTATGGCCCGCACCATTCCGGATGCGGAGTTATGGCTGCAACAACCTGAAGCGGCCAACCGGCTGGCCCTCCAGAAGAACGAAGCCTGGGTGGCGCTCTAAACCCTGCGCCTGCTGCAGACGATGGACTGGCAGCAGCTTGTGCTCAGCAAGGGACTGCGCTGGGAACTGATCCTGAGCCGTCAGAGCCCCCAGGGCCAGAGGCTCTTCTCCCTGCAGCTGAGCCGCAGCTGCCGGGCCGTGGCCTGGCGCGATGGCAACTGACTCCGCCTCCTGTCGCTGCACCCCGACCACGACTCCGCCTACTGCTGAGAGATCCGCCGCAACAGGCCCGCTACTCAACCGTGACACTCTTGGCCAGATTCCTGGGTTGATCCACATCCAGGCCCCGGTGGGCGGCGATGTGATAGCTGAGCAGCTGCATCGGGATCACCGTGAGCAGGGGGCTGAGCAGTTCATCCACCTCCGGCAGCGGCAACAGCAGATCAAACAGCTCGGAGTCGGGGCAGTCGGGGGCCACACCGATCAACTGGGCATCGCGGGCCTTGGCCTCCTGGGCGTTGGAGAGCACCTTGTCGAACACCGTGCCCGGCACCGCGATCGACACCACTGGCACCCGGGCATCCAGCAGGGCAATCGGGCCGTGCTTCATCTCGCCGGCCGGATAGCCCTCGGCGTGGATATAGCTGATCTCCTTAAGCTTAAGGGCCCCCTCCATGGCGATCGGATAGTTGATGCCCCGGCCCAGGAAGATCACATCCTGGGTTTCCGCGAACAGGTGGGCCAGCTCGGCACAGCGCTGGTCGTGGTCCTCCACCAGGCGCTGCAACAGGGCCGGCATGGCCCGCAGGCCATCGGCCAGGGAATGCAGTTCGGCGGCACTGCGCAGCGGCGCTTCAGAGCGACCGGGAGATCCGGCGGGGGCGGCCTTTCCAGCGGCAAGCGCGGCGACGGCCAGGCTGCGACGTTCCGCAAAGGCAAGCGCCAGGCCATAGAAGGCCAGGAGCTGGCCCAAGAAGGTCTTGGTGGCCGCCACCCCCACCTCGATGCCGGCGCCGATATCGAGCAGGTGGGGCACCAGGCGACCCAAGGAGCTCTCGGGACGATTGGTGATCCCCAGCAGTCGGGGTGCGAAGGCAAGATCGCCGTGGGCCTGCCGGCGCTCCTGCTCCATCGCCAAGGCCGCCAGGGTGTCGGCCGTCTCCCCCGACTGGGTCACGCCGATCGTGAGGGTGTGGGCGCCCAGCGGCGGCGGCGCATAGCGGAATTCACTGGCGTAGTACACGCTGGTGGGGATGCCGGCGAGCTGCTCGAGCAGGTAGGCCCCCACCTGGGCGGCATGGCGGCTGGTGCCGCAGGCCAGGATCTGGATCCGCTCTACGCCCTCGTACACCGCGTCGTCGAGGGGGAGGGCCACCAGGGCCTCGGGGGGCAGATGGCGGGCCACCCAGAGGGCGGCCGTTTCCGGCTGCTCATGAATCTCCTTGAGCATGAAGTGGCGGAAGCTGCGCTTGTCCGCCACGTGCTCGGTGCCGCTCAACAGGCTCGGGGTGCGCTGCACCCGCTCGCCCGCCTCGTTGTAGAGCTCGATCCCGAGGGGGGTGAGCAGGGCCACCTCGCCGTCCTCCATGGGCAAGATGGTGCGGGTGAAGCCCGCCAGAGCGGGCGTGTCGCTGGCGCAGAGGAACTCGCCTTCCCCCAGTCCGATCAGCAGCGGCGCCTGGCGCCGCGCCACCACCAGGGCCCCCGGCACCGCCGCCCACACCACCGCCAGGGCATAGGCCCCGTGCAGCCGCGGCAGCACCTCCCGCACCGCCTGCAGCAACAGGGCGGCCGAGGGCACACCCCCGGCGGCCTCCAGGTCGGCCAGGCGCCGGGCCACCAAGTGGGGGATCACCTCGGTGTCGGTGTCGGAGAGGAACACCACACCGCTGGCCTGCAGTTCCTCCCGCAGGCTGCGGAAGTTCTCGATGATGCCGTTCTGCACCACCGCCAACCGGCCGCTGCCATCGAGGTGGGGGTGGGCGTTGCGCTCCTCGGGCTTGCCGTGGGTGGCCCAGCGGGTGTGGCCGATGCCGCACAGCCCCGGAGCCCCACTCTGCTCGTAGCGGGCGGTGAGGTTCACCAGCTTGCCCTCGGCCTTGAGGCAGTAGAGGCTGCCGCCGGAGGCATCCGGTGCCACGGTGGCGATGCCGGCGGAGTCATAGCCGCGATATTCGAGCTGCCGCAGGCCATCGAGCAGCTGGGGTGCCGCCTCGCGCGAACCGATCAGGGCAACGATGCCGCACATAGCTGGGGGGCTCGGGACGGGGGGCGGCGGAGAGCACGCCAGCTGAGCTTATGGGCAGATGGGCCGGGCTCCGCGCCCGGGTCCTGCGGGCGGCAAACGGCCGCCGCCAGCAAAAAAGCCAGGCGCGGCGCCTGGCGTGGAGGAAGGTGGGAAGCAGGCGCAAGGGCGGGAAGGACCGCAAGCAGCCACGGCCAGAGAACAGCCATTGCCAGACATGAACGGCTAGCCAACATTTATGGCTGGCCACGGCTATCCAAAGGGCCCGGTGCGGTAGACAGCGACAGGACCCGTGGCCTACTTGGCATCGGCCTCAGTAGGCCAGACCCATGGAGCGGGAGGTCTCGTCGCCCAGGTAGACCCGGATCGAGAGGAAGTCGGTGGGGCAGGCGGTTTCACAGCGCTTGCAGCCCACGCAATCTTCGGTGCGGGGGGAAGAAGCGATCTGGCCGGCCTTGCAGCCGTCCCAGGGGACCATCTCGAGCACATCGAGGGGACAGGCCCGCACGCACTGGGTGCAACCGATGCAGGTGTCGTAGATCTTGACGGCGTGGGACATGAGCGCTCGAAAGGCCGGCGTCCAGCCAACGTACCGAGCGCCGCCCAGCAGCGGCTCCATGGGGTGCCAGGCCGTCACCCTTGTTCATACGCTGCGGGGACCCGCAAGGGGGTCGACCCGTAGGATGCGGCCTCCCACACAGCGGCCATGTCCCAGGAAGCGATCTTCGAGAAAGTCCGCTCGATCGTTGCCGAGCAGCTCAGCGTCGATACGGCGGAGGTGAAGCCCGAGTCGAACTTCCAGAACGACCTCGGCGCCGACTCCCTCGACACCGTCGAGCTGGTGATGGCCCTAGAGGAAGCCTTCGACATCGAGATTCCCGACGAATCAGCCGAAGGCATCACCACCGTGGGTGATGCCGTGAAGTACATCCAAGAGAAACAGGCCTGAGGCGCCCATGGTGGAGGGACTCCGCCGCGTCGTCGTCACGGGACTGGGCGCGGTCACACCGATCGGCAACGACGTTGCCGCCTACTGGGAGGGACTGCGCACGGCCCGCAACGGAGTGGCGCCGATCACCCTGTTCGATGCCTCGCGGCATGCCTGCCGCTTTGCCGCTGAGGTGAAGGACTTTGATCCAGCTGGCTGGCTCGAACCGAAGGAGGCCAAGCGCTGGGACCGTTTCTGCAAGTTCGGGGTGGTTGCGGCCAAACAGGCCGTGGCCGATGCCCACCTGACCATTGATGACGGCAATCGGCACCGCATTGGCGTGTCCATCGGCTCCGGCGTGGGCGGTCTGCTGATGATGGAGACCCAGGCCCATGTGCTGGCCGACCGGGGACCGGACCGGGTGAGTCCGTTCTGCGTGCCGATGATGATCCCCAACATGGCCACCGGCCTGGCAGCCATCGCCCTCGGCGCCCGCGGCCCCAGCAGCGCTGTGGCCACCGCCTGCGCAGCCGGATCGAATGCCATTGGCGATGCCTTCCGCCAGATCCAGCTCGGCCTCGCCGACGCCATGGTGTGCGGTGGGGCCGAATCGGCCATCACCCCCCTCGGTGTGGCGGGCTTCGCCAGCGCCAAGGCCCTCTCCTTTCGCAACGACGATCCGGCCACCGCCAGCCGTCCCTTCGATCTGGAGCGCAACGGCTTCGTGATCGGGGAAGGGGCCGGCGTGGTGGTGCTGGAGAGCCTGGACCACGCCAACGCCCGGGGGGCCACCGTCCTGGCGGAGCTGGTGGGGTACGGGGTCACCTGTGATGCGTACCACTACACCCTCCCTTCCCCCGGGGGCGTCGGAGCCAGCGAAGCGATCCGACTGGCCCTGGCGGACGGACGCCTTGCCGCCGAAGAGGTGAGCTACGTGAATGCCCACGGCACCAGCACCCAGGCCAATGACAGCAACGAGACCGCAGCCATCAAGGCGGCCCTCGGCGAACACGCCCATCGGATCCCGGTGAGTTCCACCAAGTCGATGACCGGCCACCTCCTTGGGGGCAGCGGCGGCATCGAGGCCGTGGCAGCGGTGCTGGCGATTGGCCACAACCTCGTACCGCCTACGATCAATTACCGCACTCCCGATCCCGCCTGTGATCTGGATGTCGTGCCCAACCAGGCCAGGGAACACCCCGTTGATGTCGTGCTCTCCAACTCGTTCGGGTTCGGCGGCCACAACGTCTGTCTGGCGTTCCGCCGGATGACCTGAGCGCCGCGCCGCGGCCCCTCCCATCCCCGGGAACCAACCCCCCCCACTTACCGCTTAGCCCCACACCCCGAGCCCCCATGGTCGCCGCTCCCACCACCTCGGTCGAGACGCTCTGCATCAACAGCATCCGCTTCCTGGCGGTGGATGCGATCAACAAGTCGAATTCGGGCCACCCAGGCCTGCCGATGGGCACCGCACCCATGGCCTACGCCCTCTGGGACAAGGTGCTGCGGCACAACCCCAAGAACCCCAAGTGGTTCAACCGCGACCGCTTCGTGCTCTCGGCCGGCCACGGCTGCATGCTGCTCTACGCGCTGTTACACCTCAGCGGCTACGACTCGGTGACGATCGAGGACATCAAGCAGTTCCGCCAGTGGGGCTCCAAGACCCCCGGCCACCCCGAAACCTTCGAGACCCCAGGGGTTGAGGTCACCACCGGCCCCCTGGGGCAGGGCATTTCCAACGCCGTGGGGCTGGCGATCGCCGAAGCGCACCTGGCGGCCAGCTTCAACAAGCCCGGCCACAACCTGGTTGATCATTACACCTACGTGATCATGGGCGACGGCTGCAACCAGGAGGGCGTGTCCGGTGAAGCGGCCTCCCTGGCCGGCCACCTGGGCCTGGGCAAGCTGATCGCCCTTTACGACGACAACCACATCACCATCGACGGTGACACGGCGGTGTCGTTCACCGAGGACGTGCTCAAGCGCTACGAGGCCTACGGCTGGCACGTGCAGCACGTGGCCGACGGCAACCACGACGTGGAAGGGATCCGTAAGGCGATCGAGGCGGCCAAGGCGGTCACCGACAAGCCCAGCATGATCAAGATCACCACCACAATCGGCTACGGCTCCCCCAACAAGGCCAACACCGCCGGCGTGCACGGCGCCGCCCTCGGGGCCGAGGAGGCCGCCCTCACCCGTAAGGCCCTCGACTGGACCTACGGCGAGTTCGAAGTGCCCGCCGAGTCCTACGACCAGTGGCGCCAGGCGATCGATCGCGGCGCGGCCGCCGAGGCCGAGTGGAATGGCGTCCTGGAGGCCTACCGCGCCGCCTATCCAGCGGAAGCCGCTGAATTTGAGCGCCGCCTGCGGGGCGAGCTGCCCCAGGGCTGGGATGCCAAGCTACCCAGCTTCAGCCCCGAAGACAAAGGTCTGGCGACGCGCCAGCACTCGTACAACGCCCTCAACGCCTTCGGCCCGAGCCTGCCCGAATTGATCGGGGGCTCCGCCGACCTCACCCACTCCAACCTCACCGACATCAAGGGCGAAAAGAGCTTCCAGAAAGGCTCCGAGTCCAACCGCTACCTCCACTTCGGGGTGCGGGAGCACGCCATGGCGGCGATTCTCAATGGCATCGCTTACCACGGCAGCGGCCTAATCCCCTACGGCGGCACCTTCCTGGTGTTCGCGGGCTACATGATCGGCGCCATGCGCCTCTCGGCCCTGAGTGAACTCGGGGTGATCTACGTGCTCACCCATGATTCGATCGGCCTCGGTGAAGACGGCCCCACCCACCAGCCAGTCGAAACCCTGGCCAACCTGCGCGCCATCCCCAACCTGCTGGTGATGCGTCCCGGCGACGGCAATGAAACCGTCGGCGCTTACCAGGTGGCCGTGGCGAACCGCAAGCGCCCCACCGTTCTGGCACTCAGCCGCCAAGCGATGGCCAATCAGGCCAATTCCTCCGCCGCGGCCGTGGCCAAGGGTGGCTACATCCTCGAAGACAGCAACGGCACCCCTGAGCTGATCCTGATCGGCACCGGCACCGAGCTCGAACTGGCCACCAAGGCCGCCGCAGTTCTCCGCGCCGAAGGCCGCAACGTGCGGGTCGTGTCGATCCCCTGCGTCGAGCTGTTCGAGGAGCAGGATGCCGCCTACCGCGAATCGGTACTGCCGGCCGCCGTGCGCAAGCGCCTGGTGGTGGAAGCCTCCAGCTCCTTCGGCTGGCACAAGTACAGCGGCTTCGATGGCGACACCGTGTCGATCGACCGCTTCGGCGCGTCGGCACCTGGGCCGGTGTGCCTGGAGAAGTTCGGCTTCACTGTGGACAATGTGGTGGCGAAGGCGAAGGCGCTGGGGTGAGGGATCGACTGCGACTAACCTAATTTTTCAGCTTCGTTTGTCAGCCGGCCTCACGCCAAGCGTGGGGCTTTTCAATAGCTTCAACAGATCAAGTCCAGGACGTTTTGCCTTGAACGTCTAAGCCAAAGCCTGCAGCCACCTGGCAGTGGTGGACCTTTCTCTGCCTGGAGCAGTTCGGCTTCACCGTGGAGCACGGGGAGGCGAAGAGGCTGGCGTGAATGGTGCTCGGCCATTGACGCCTCCGAGGGAATCCTGTTGGCTGCGTTTCAACTCTGCACCAATCCGACGGCCTGGTCTAATCGGCGCATCGCTGATGCGTTCATAGAGGATGCCCAGCTCGTTCTGCTGACGCACTTTGTAGAGGGCGAGCAGGTTGATGCCATGCGCTCGAGCAAGCTCAGCCAGGGGTGGGAAGTTGGCTATAGCCAGAAGGCCACCCTTGCCTGGGGAGGCCACATGATCAAGCACGTAACGGGGCCTGCTGTGAGACCCTATCAAGGCACGGATGTAGTCGCCGGGGGCCCGACGAAAAACAGATGTGGCCAGCAGAATGTCCAGCTTCAGATCGCTGCTGTGGGTGTCCTGAATACCGAACAGGCGATAGTCCCAACCGTAGATATGAAGGCCTGCCTGACGCGTGTCAGGGGGAAGTGTTGCTTGGAATTGGTCTCCGCTCGCCATCAGCGCCCGGTTCAGGGGCAGGCCTGTGCTGAACAGCAGAACAGTGGCGGGGACCAGGGGCCAGCAGCACAGCCGAGCAGGTGCTCGCCGATGATCCAATTTATTGAACTGAGTTCATTTCCAAAACACCTGCGGCCAGCACCTGCTCCAGACCCTCTAGATCCTCATCGGTGATCTTGGTCTGCATCGGGCAGTGCTTGGGGCCGCACATCGAACAGAACTCCGCCTGTTTGTAGATGTCGGCCGGCAGAGTTTCGTCGTGGTATTCGCGGGCGCGCTCGGGGTCGAGCGAGAGATCGAACTGCTTGTTCCAGTCGAAGGCGTAGCGGGCACGGCTGAGTTCGTCGTCGCGGTCTCGGGCGCCCGGGCGGTGGCGGGCGATGTCGGCGGCGTGGGCGGCGATCTTGTAAGCAATCAGGCCATTGCGCACGTCCTCCGGGTTGGGGAGGCCAAGGTGTTCCTTGGGGGTGACGTAGCAGAGCATCGCCGTGCCGTACCAGCCGGCCATGGCGGCGCCGATGGCGCTGGTGATGTGGTCGTAGCCAGGGGCGATGTCGGTGACCAAAGGGCCAAGGACATAGAAGGGCGCCTCGCTGCACTCCTCCATCTGCTTGCGCACGTTGAACTCGATCTGATCCATCGGCACATGGCCGGGACCCTCCACCATCACCTGCACGTCGTGCTTCCAGGCGCGGCGGGTGA
>BJHE01000063.1 GCA_014191755.1 Cyanobium sp. | reverse complement strand
GGTTGGTCGACCTGGCTAACGACCACCAGGCTGGTTCATTATGGCCTACCCAAGGCCACCGCCTTTGAGCTCCTCCCCAGCGCCGGCCAGCGAAACCGCCCCCTCCACGCTGCGCCCCACCGACCCCGACCTGCTGCCTAAGGCCCAACGCCGCCGACTGCTCCTCTCCTACGGCCTGGGTGACGCCGGCACCGGCATGGCCGCCTCTCTGATCGGCTTCTACCTGTTCATCTTCTACACCTCGGCCGCCGGGCTGCCGGCCTGGATGGCGGGGCTAGTGCTGATGGTGGCCCGGCTCTGGGATGCCTTCAACGACCCGGTCGTGGGTTGGCTGAGCGATCACACCCGGACCCGCTGGGGGCCGCGCCTGCCCTGGATCTTCGTGAGCGCCGTGCCGCTGGGAGCTGCGATGGCGGCGATGTGGTGGCTGCCACCCGGCGGGATCTGGATGAAGTTCTGGGTGTTTGTGGCGATTTCGGTGGTGGCCAACTCCCTCTACACCTGCGTGAACCTTCCCTACTCGGCCCTGCCCGCCGAGCTCACCGAAAGCACCACACTGCGCACCCAGCTGAATACCAGCCGCTTCACCGGCTCGATCATCGCCAGTTTGATCGGCATCGTGCTCGGCGGCCTCCTGCTGAAGGACCACCACATCGCCGGCAACTACCTGCGACTCGGCCTTCTTTCCGGCTCCGTGATCGCCGTGTGCACCCTGCTCTGCGCCTGGGGCATCGCCCCGGCCGCTCGCCTGGCCAGCCGACCTCAGGTTGAAAGCGGCTCCACCCGCCGCCAGCTGCGTCGGGTGCGCAGCAATAGTCGCTTCCTGATGGTGCTGGGCCTCTACCTGATGCTCTGGTGCGCCCTGCAGATCATGCAGACCGCCGCCCTCATCTACCTGCCGGTGGTGATGCGGCTGCCGGAGAGCTGGAGCAACTGGATCCTGCTGCCCTTTCAGATCATGACCCTGGTGGGCCTGCAGATCTGGACCCGGGTGGCGGCGGTGCGGGGGCGGGTGCAGGCCCTGCGCTGGGGCACCACCCTGTGGATCACTGGCTGCCTGGCGGCGATGCTGATGCTGCCCCTCGATGCGGCGGTGGCCCCCACAGGCTCCCCGGGCAACCTGGTGCGGCTCGTGCTGCTGCTCGCCGCCATTCTGCTGGTGGGTCTCGGCGCCTCGACCGCCTACCTGATTCCCTGGTCGCTGCTGCCCGATGCGATCGATGCCGACCCCGAGAAGCCGGCCGGCCAGTTCAGCGCCTGGATGGTGCTGGGCCAGAAGGTCTGCATCAGCGTGGCCCTGTTTCTGTTCGGCAACTTGATGAGCCTCAGCGGCTACCAGGCCTCCCGCGGCATCCTCCAGCCCGATTCGGCCCTGGTGGCGATCCGGCTCTGCATGGGCCTGATTCCGGCGGTGCTGGTGGTGCTCGGACTGGTGATCATGCGCCGCTGGCCCGAGCGAGGGCTGCACCTGCAGGCTCAGAATCGATGAGACTGGGTTGGAACTTAGGCAGCAGGGCGATGCGCATCCATCAGCCCAGCACGCCGCCGGAGCTTCCCCAGGAGGCCTCCGCCCCCGATGCGGCCACTCGTGGCAACCGTGCGGGCCGGGCAGCCGCCGCCCGGTTACGCCAGCAGGCCGCCAGCTTGCAGAACCGCAACGTGCCCCGCTGGCTGAGGCGCCTCGGGGCGAGCCTGATGATCGGGGGCCAGGCGGTGAGCGCCATCGCCCGGCTGCGCATCGGTCGCCAGGACCTGACCCAGGAACTGCTGGAGGCTGGCCCCGGCAGCTTCCTGATCGTGCTGGTCACGGCCCTGGCGGCCGGCACCGTGTTCAACATCCAGGTGGCAGCGGAGCTCTCCAAGCAGGGCGCCAGCGCTGCCATCGGCGGCCTGCTGGCCCTGGGCCTCTCCAGGGAGATCGCCCCCCTGCTCACCGCCACCCTGCTTACGGGCAAGGTGGCCACGGCCTACGCCGCCCAGCTGGGCACGATGAAGGTCACCGAACAAATCGATGCCATCACCATGCTGCGCACCGACCCGGTGGAGTACCTGGTGGTGCCGAGGGTGCTGGCATTGGTGATCATGGCGCCGGTGCAGTGCCTGGTGTTCTTCCTGCTGGCCATCTGGTCGGGACAGGTGAGCAGCACCCTGCTCTACGGCCTGCCCCCGGCGGTGTTCTGGAACTCGGTGCGGACCTGGATGGAACCCAGCGACGTGCCCTCGATGCTGATCAAGGCCCTGGTATTCGGCCTACTGATCTCCGTGCTGGCCTGCGGTTGGGGGCTCACCACCCGGGGTGGCCCGAAGGAGGTGGGATCCAGCACCACCGGGGCGGTGGTGATGATCCTGATGGCCGTGGCCTTGATGGATGTGGTGCTCACCCAGATCCTCTTCGGGGCCTGATCCAGGCCGGCATGCGGCTCTGTTTCGCTTCTGGGAAGGCAAGCTGGTTCGATGACCAATCCCACCAACAGCAACAACCCGCCCGGGTCGTCCAGCGCCGCCGAGGCCAGCTCCCCAGGGAGTGTGAGCCTGGCGCCGAGCTTCGTTGTGCCCCTAGGCGTGAGCCTGCTCGGGGCCCTCTGCCTGCCGCTGCAGCCCAGCTGGGGTGGCTTCCGCTGGCTGGCCCTGGTGCTGGTGCTGTTCGGTGGCTTCCTGCTCCTGCAGGCTCGCCTGCTGCGGCTCGAATTCAACGATGACGCCCTGTTGGTGTGGCGGGGAGAAACGGAAATCCGCCGCTTCCCCTATGCCACCTGGCTGAGCTGGCGGGTGTTCTGGCCGGGACTGCCGGTGCTGTTCTATTTCCGTGAGGAGCGCAGCATTCATTTCCTGCCGGTGCTGTTCGACCCGGCGATTCTCAGGCAGCAGCTGGAGCGGCACCTGGCCCATCTGGCACCCACACCAGCCCCATGACCCCCTACCCCGACAGCGACCCCGCCGCGGGCCCCCTTCCTGAAGCCGTTGACGGCCCCCAGGACGCGCCGGGGTCCCGCCAGGAGACCGGTGCCACCTGCCCGGACTCGGCTACACCGCCGCCTTTGGACCAACCCGGGGGCACGCCCCATCCCCCGGCCACTTCGGCTGGGTCGGCGGCCACCGCAGCCAGCCTGCTGGAGCTGGCCCTCACCGAGCTGCAGGGTCGCCGCGCCGACTTGCTGGCCGAAATCGCCGGCCTCGAACAGCAGCGCGATCGCATCCGACAGGAGATCGGTGCCCATGCCATCGGCCAGTCGGAACTGATCGCCAACCGGGTGAAGGGCTTCCAGTCCTACCTGGTGGGGGCCCTGCAGGATCTCGCCGCAGCGGCGGAGCAGGCCGAACTGGTGGTGGCTCCGCTGGTGGTGCAGCCTTCCCCCCTCGACCAGGCGGCGACGGCTGCGGAGGCCGTGTCGGCACCCGCCGTGGCCGGGCAGTTCAGCCAGGACGACGACCTGATCCGCGGGGCCCTGGCCCGCTACGGCGGCCAGCCGGATTTTTATGCCGATCCCTGGAAGCTGCGGCGCACCCTGGAGCCGGCCGGTGCAGCCCTGCTGGAGGAATGGTTCCTGAACCAGGGCGGCCGTGGGGCCCAGCCCAGCGGCGGCAGCCGCAACCGCAACGTGCTGGTGGCGGCGGCGGCGATCGCGGTGCTCGGGGAGCTCTACGGCGACCGCTTCCAGACCCTGGTGCTGGCCGGCCAACCGGAACGGCTGGGGGAATGGCGTCGGGGCCTGCAGGATTGCCTCGGCCTTGAGCGGGAGGATTTCGGCCCCACCAGCGGCATCGTGCTGTTCGAGCGGGCCGAGGCCCTGATCGAGCGGGCCGACCGGCTGGAAGAACGGGGGGAACTCCCCTTCATCGTGGTGGATGCGGGCGAGGCCGCCGTGGCCGTGCCGGTGCTGCAGTTCCCCCTCTGGCTGGCCTTTGCCGCCACCCCCGGGGAGATTGCCAGCGAGGAGGATCTCTACTGAGGCCGCTGCGCCCCTCCTACCCCCCGCTTGCGCCCCTGATGCCCCCGCTGCCCCCCCTGGCCCTGCTGCTCACGGGCTACCTGCTCGGATCCATCCCCAGCGGCTGGCTGGCCGCCCGCTGGCTGGCCGGCGTGGACATCCGCCAGGAAGGATCCGGATCCACCGGTGCCACCAACGTCCTGCGGGTGGTGGGCAAGGGAGCGGCCCTGGCGGTGTTCCTGGTGGATGTGTTCAAGGGCACCGCGGCGGTGCTGCTCGCCAAGGCGGTGCTGGAACCGCTCAGCGGCGACCCCGGGAGCTGGGGGGTGGACGGCTGGGTGGTGGCCGCCGGACTAGCGGCCCTGGCGGGCCACATCTGGCCGGTGTGGCTCGGCTGGAGGGGCGGCAAGGCTGTGGCCACGGGTCTGGGGATGCTGCTGGGCCTGGCCTGGCCGGTGGGCCTGGCCTGCTTCGGCATCTTTCTCAGCGTGCTGAGCCTGAGCCGCATCGTGTCGCTCTCGAGCGTGGTGGCGGCCCTCTCCCTACCTCTGCTGATGCTGGGCTGGTTCGGCAACGGTGGCCTGCGGCCCGCCTACCTCGCCCTGGCGGTGATCACCACGCTGCTGGTGGTGTGGCGGCACCGCGCCAATCTGCAACGGCTGCTGGAGGGCAGGGAGCCCCGCCTGGGGCAGGCCAAGGGCGACCCCGGCTAGGCGAGCTCCCGGCTGCGAGCGGCGGCGGCCAGCACCGCCTCGATCAGGGCCGACCGCAATCCGGCCCTCTCCAGCTCCCGCAGCCCGGCGATCGTGGTGCCGCCAGGGCTGCTCACCATGTCCTTGAGCTGGCCGGGATGGAGCTCCCGCTCGTGCAGCAGGGCCGCGGTACCCGCCAGGGTGCGATGGGCCAGGTGCTGGGCCTGCAGCCGCGGCAGGCCCGCCGCCACCGCCCCATCGGCCAGGGCCTCGGCCACCAGGGCCACGAAGGCCGGGCCGGAGGAGGTGAGGGCCAGGAAGGCATCGAGCTGGCCCTCGGGGAGTTCCATCACTTCCCCCACCCGGGCGAACAGTCCCCGCACCCACTCCCGGCGCCGAGAGTCGACCCCCTGGCCCCAGGCCAGGCCGGTGAGGCCGGAGCGGACCAGACAGGGGGTGTTGGGCACCGCCCGCACACAGGCCCTCCCAGGGAAGAGGGCTTCCAGGCGCTCCAGCCTGACTCCCGCCAACACCGAGAGCAGCAGGGGCCGCTCCAAGGGGGACTCCCCGAGCGGGCCAGGGTGTTCCGGAAGATCTCCGGGCGGGCGGGCTGCGGCCGCCACCGCCTCCAGCTGCTGGGGCTTCACGGCCAGCAGCACCGTGGAGCAGCCCCAGGCCGCCACGGGATTGGTGCTCACCACCAAACCATGGGCCTCGGCGAGCTGCCGGGCGGAGGCCTCGCTCGCCACGGCGGCCCGCACGGCCACGGGGGCAATCACCCCATCGCTGATCAGGGGAAGAAGCAGGGCCTGGGCCATCCGGCCAAAGCCCACGATGCCGAAGGAGCAGGGCGCAGAAGCATCGCCCGCAAGCGTCGGCGCCGCGGCATCAGCCCAGGGCATCCGACCGGCCCCAGGCAGGGCTGGGGGCCGCGTCCTGGGAGTCGGCGGCCGCCGGTCGGCTCTGCACCACGGTGGGTGAAGCGGACTCCTCGCTGCCGGCGGTGGTCACGGTGACGCAGCTGGGGGCAAACAGGAAGATGCTCTCGCCCACCCGCTCCTGATGGCCATCGATCGCGAAGGTGCCACCCGCCACAAAATCCACCGCCCGCTGAGCCTGATCGGGCTCCATCATCGTGAGGTTGAGGATCACGGTCTTGCGTTCCCGCAGGGCCTGGATGGCCCGGGGCATCTCATCGAAGCTGCGGGGCTCCATCAAGTACACCTCGGCCACCGCGGTGGAAATGCCGGGCATACCGATCACATTGGTGCCGGCGAAGGGATCGTCGAGGCCGAAGTCGGTGTTGAGGGCCAGGGCGCTGGAACTGCGCAGACCCGTGGAGGCGGAGGCAGGGGCTGATGCGGAGGTCTCCCCGGGGTCGTAATCCAGTTCGTCGTCGAAGTCGCCATCGAGGTAGTCATCACCGGAGACGACGGCACGCAGGCGGGAGAACAACGACACGGATGCAGGCCTTTGGGTGGATGCTCAGATCCTGAATAGCGTCCCACATCAGTGAAGGCAAGGGCTTGTCGGGCGCTGCTGGCTCCGTCTGCCCCTGCTGCGGAGGCCTTCAGGCGGAGCGCAGGCCAAACAGGGCGCCTCCCAAGCGCAACCAGGTGCTGCCAGCCGTCACGGCTTCGGGCCAGTCCTGGCTCATCCCCATCGAGCGCTCCGGCAGGCCGAGACCGTCCGCGAGGGCGGCACAGTCGCGGAACAACTCCAGCCGGGCGGCCGCATCCAGGCCCAGGGGAGCGATGGTCATCAATCCCACCAGCCGCAGGGGCTTCAGATCGACCAGCCGGGGCCAGAGCTGCTGGAGTTCCTCGGCGCTGAGGCCGCCCTTGGCCGGATCCGGCCGCAGTTTCACCTGCAGCAGCACCGCCGGCGCGAGGCCCTCTTCGGCCGCGATCCGGGCCATCCGTTCCGCCAGCTCCAGGCTGTCGAGGGAGTGGATGGTGCCGAAATGGCGAAGCACCCCGCGCACCTTGTTGGCCTGAAGCCGGCCGATGAAATGCCAGTCGAGCGCGCCCAGATCGGCCAGGGCCTCCTGCTTGGCGATCGCCTCCTGCAGCCGGCTTTCGGCGAAGCTGCGCTGGCCGAGAGCCACGGCGCGGCGGATGGCCTCGACCGGCTGCCCCTTGCTCACCGCCAGGATCCGGGCCCTGGCGGGCAGCCGCCGCCGCAGCTCCGGCAGAGCGGTCTCAAGGCCTACGGGCAGGGGGAGCACCAAAGGGGCAGGCGGGCCGACGGACGGCTGAGGGCACTCCTCAGCTGGATGGGCGGGGCCAGGGCCTCGGCGGTCCGCCCCGCCCTCGGAAGGCGGTCGCTCCACGACAGTCACAGGCGGCGCTTCAGAGGAAGGTCTGATCAAACAGCTGACGCCAGCGGCCGTGCTCTTCAGGCCCATTGCGGCGGGACCGGGCCAGATTCTGTTCGGCGTGGTGGCGCGCATCCATCAGCGGAATCACCTCAAAGCTGGCGCCCCGGCTCTGGAGTGTGACCAGAAAGAAGATGCGCTGGGCATAGAGGGTCGCATAGAGATCACGACCTTCGGCCACAGGTGCGACCCGGTAGAGCATCCCGAAGGTGGGGTGGTTGAGATAACGCTCAGCGCTCACGTGGCCTTCAGAGCTGGAGCCATTAAAGGGCACCGGGTTCTGATGCCATCCTTGCCGCCATCTCCTGCCTCAGGAGCCACCCAAACGCCAGCGCAGCAGCAACAGAGCCCCCAGGGCCAACCAGCCCAGCCTGGTGAGCCAGGCAGACCCACTGGGCACGCGATGCAGCGCATCCGGCGCAATCCAGCGCCCACCTCTGGCCATCAGGGCTTCGGCGCCCTGTTCGGAACGCAACAAGATATTGGCGAGCAGACGTTCCCCCACGGCAAGCACCAGGCCTAGGGCCCCCTTCCAGCCCAGTCCCTTCAGGGTCACGGCGCGGGTGGCGAGGGACCGCAGCAGGTTCTGCAATTCCTCCTGCACCAGGGGCAGAAAACGCAACGACAGCAGCAGGGTGAAACCCAGGCGCTCCATCGGCAGGCCGAGGGCGCCGAGGGGCCGGAGCCACCAGCTGATCGCCCAGGCCAGCTCCTCCGGGGTGGTGGAGAGCAGCAGCAGATTGGCGCTTTGGATCAGGGTCACCAACAGGGTGGCGCCATTGATCCCCAGTTGCGCCGAGCGGCGGGTCACCACCAGCGGACCGAAGGGCACGGGCCCCAGCTGCACCGGCCCCCAGCGCAGCAGCTCCCAGGCCAGGCCGCTGCGCTCCGGCGGCGCCCCGGATCCAGGCTGGGTGGGCGATTCCAGCCGCAGCTCCTCGGGGGGCCGCTGCAGGGTGGCCCGGCCGGTGCCACCCGCCGGCAGCAGGGTCGTGAGCAGTCCCACGAGCACGGCCAGCAACAGCAGCAAGGGCAGGCTACGCCGCCAGATCCGCAGGGGTAGACCGCTCACCAGAGTGAGCAGCAGCAGCAGACCCACCAGAGCCAGCCGCCAGAGGGGGCCGGCCAGGATCGGCGTCACCAGGAAGGCAACGGTCCAGGCCAGCTTGAGCCGCGGATCGATCCGCTTCAGCCAGCTGCCGCGGCCCGGGTCGCCGTCGTCCACGTACTGGCCGATCGGAAGCTGGCGCAGCCAGTCCATTCAGCGACCGCGGCCGGTGGAACGGGCTAGCTCCTTCTCGGCATCGCGCTGTTGCTTGCCGCGCCAGAACAGGCGGATCGGCGACCCCTCGAAACCGAGGCCCTCGCGGATCTGCCGTTCCACGTAACGCCGGTAGGTTTCGCCGAAGAGCTTGGGATCGTTCACAAAAAGAGTGAAGCTGGGCGGCCGCGTGGCCACCTGGGTGCCGTAATAAATCCGCCCCTGGCGCCCCCCGCGGGTGGTGGGCGGCGAACGCCAACGCAGGGCCTCCTCCAGCACCTCATTCACCACCGAGGTGGTGACGCGGCGGCGGTGCTGCTCCACGGCCAGCTTGGCCAGGGGGAAGATCGCGCTCACCCGCTGGCCGGTGAGGGCCGAGGTGAACAGCATCGGGGCCCAGTCGAGGAAATAGAGCTTGGCGCGCAGCTCCTTTTCCATGGCGGGGAGGGTGTGGCTGTCCTTCTCGATCACATCCCATTTGTTCACCACCACCACGCAGGCGCGGCCTTCCTCCTCGATCCGCCCCGCCAGGCGTTGGTCCTGCTCGGTGACCCCATCGAGGGCATCAATCACGAGCACGCAGACATCGGAGCGTTCGATCGCCTTGAAACTGCGATTGATACCGAAGTACTCAGGCCCGTAATCCACACTGCGGCGGCGACGGATGCCGGCCGTGTCGAGCAGCTTCCAGGTGAGGCCCTCCCGCTCGATGGTGGTGTCGATCGTGTCGCGGGTGGTGCCGCGGATCGGGCTCACGATCGCCCGGTTCTCGCCACAGACGGCATTGAGCAGGCTGGATTTGCCCACATTGGGCCGGCCGATGATCGCCAGTTGGACCGGCTCCTCGCCCTGCTCCTCCGCGGTGGCCGGCAGGAAGCTGATCACCCGGTCGAGCAGGTCGCCGGTGCCGGCGCCATGGATGGCCGAGATCGGGTGGGGCTCGCCCAACCCCAGGCCCCAAAATTCCGCCGCCATCGAGAGGCCCTGGTCGGGGGATTCACACTTATTCACCGCCAGCAGCACCGGCACCCCCTGGCCCCGCAGCCATTCGGCGATCGACTGGTCGGCCGCCATCAGCCCCTGCTGGCCATCCACGATCACCACCGCCACGGCCGCTTCAGCCAGGGCGAGGTTGGCCTGCTCGCGGATCTCCGGCAGAAATTCGCTGTCGTCGTCGAACACCAGACCGCCGGTGTCGACCACCCGGAACGTGCGGTCGGCCCAGAAGCCTTCCTGGTAGGTACGGTCGCGGGTGACACCTGGCTGGTCGTGCACAATCGCCTCGCGGCTCTGGCAGAGGCGGTTGACCAGGGTGGACTTGCCCACGTTCGGGCGCCCAATAATGGCGACCACAGGCAGCGGCACGGACTTATTCCTTTCAATCGTTCGTATCCACGACCCTACCGCGCGCTGGGGCGTGTGCACTCCACGTGGGATCTGTCGAAGAGATCAGCTACAGCCCCGCCGGATGTGAGGCAGGAGAAGGCCGCCGCGGCCCGGTTCTGCGATGGTCGAACGGATCGCCAGCTGGCTGATCGACCTTTCAAAGCAGAAGCCTTACGTGGTCAACCCCCAGCACCGCGAGGTGCGCACATGCCGGTGAGCAGCGTGCTCAGCAACTACGCCAGCGTCACGATGCGGGGGCTTGACGACGTGACCCCCGGGGTTCCCTGAGGTGCTCTGCCTCAACCCGGTGGCCACCGTGCGCCTGCACGGGACACCATGTGCCTGCACGGGACACCATGTGCCTGCACGGGACACCGTGTGCCTGCACGGGACACAGTGGCAGGAGCGGGCGGGCGAACGCTTCGGCGTGCCCCGCAGCCACGGCTGCGTGCGGCTCCCCACCCACCAGGCCCGTTGGCTATGTGCGCCCACGCCCCTAGGCACTCCCGACACGATCGGGCCCTGAGGGCCATCAGCCCACCGGCGGATCGCCGGGATGGCCCTTCACAGGATCCGCCGGAGGCTCCAGCAGGGGCGGCAGGGGGCCCAGCTCCGGCAGGGGTTCGCCTAGCAGTGCCAGGTGGGCCAGCAGCCAGTTCACGGCCGTGGCGCGGCGGGTGCGGCGGGGATAAAGCTCGCCGATCCGGTAGCCGGCGAAGCCCAGCTGCTGCTTGAGGAGCTGCTTGTGCTCGGCGGGAATCGAGCGGGTGAGGCGCACGCTGGCCGGCCGGGTGGCGATCAGCTCGGGCGCCTCCGGAAAAGCCTCGGCCCACTCCGGCGGTGTGGCGGGTCCAGCGATCCAGGCCCCGGGGTGCTCAGCGGCTGGTTCTGTCTGCAGCTGATAACCCAGCCGCGGCCAGATCAGTGTGCACACGAAGCGATCACTGAGCCGGTCGGCGAGCACCGCCTCCAGCAAGGGGCGACTCAGGGGGTAGGGATCGAAGGGGGAGGTGGCGGGGGAAACCAAGGCCGCTCGCTCAGGAGAAGGAGAATGGCACCGATGATCGCCTCTCCCCACGCCGCCAGCCGCTCCCGCGCCAGCCCGGTTGCCGGCCAGCCCCCCAGCGGCAGCCCCGCACCGATGGAGAAGCTGAGCCCACCCGTCTGGCCAGGCTCCCTGCGGCTGGCCGGCAACGGGCTGGACCGCCAGCTTCCCTGCCGGGTGCTTCAGTCCCCCCTGGCCGGCGTGAGCGACCGGATCTTCCGCAACCTGGTGCGCCGCTGGGCTCCCGAGGCCCTGCTGTTCACCGAGATGGTGAACGCCACGAGCCTGGAGCTGGGCCACGGGCGCGGCAAGGTGGAGGAGCTGGCCCTGGAGGCCGGGCCGATCGGGGTGCAACTGTTCGACCACCGCCCGGAGGCGATGGCGGAAGCTGCCCGCCGGGCCGAGGCCAGTGGCGCCTTCCTGATCGATATCAACATGGGCTGCCCGGTTCGCAAGATCGCCCGCAAGGGTGGCGGCAGCGGCCTGCTCCGCGATCCCGAGCTGGCGATGCGGATCGTGGCGGCGGTGGCCGGTGCCGTGCGAATTCCGGTCACGGTGAAGACCCGACTGGGGTGGTGTGACAGCAGCGCCGATCCGGTGGGTTTCGCCCTCAGCCTCCAGAACGCCGGCGCCCGGGCCCTCACCCTGCACGGGCGCACCCGCGAGCAGGGCTTTCAGGGCCAGGCCGACTGGGCCGCTATCGCCCTGGTGAAGCGGGCCCTCACCATTCCCCTGATCGCCAATGGGGATGTGAGAAGCCCGGAGGAAGCCCTGCGCTGCCTGGCCCTCACCGGCGCCGATGGGGTGATGGTGGGCCGCGGCACCATGGGAGCCCCCTGGCTGGTGGGCCGCATCGATGCGGCGCTCCGGGGCCTGCCGGTGCCCCCCATCCCCGATGCGGGCCAACGCCTCGCCCTGGCGGCTGAGCAGCTCGAGGCCCTGCTCGAGGCCCGGGGGGAGAAAGGCCTGCTGATCGCCCGCAAGCACCTCGGCTGGACCTGCCAGGGGTTTGCGGGGGCGGCCGAGCTGCGACATGGCCTGATGCGGGCCGGCACACCGGAGGCCACCCGAGAGCTGCTGGCTCGGGCGGCGGATGGGTTCGGGAGCTCCCGCCCCTGAGAATCTCCCGGGTGCACTGACGGTGCTGCGATGCCCGATTCGCCTACGAGACTGCTAACAACGCCTTGTGCTTCTCAGCTCAGACGGGAATAGCCGGCATGAGGAGGGATTCCAGATGTTGCGGGCCGCGTGTGATTCCGAGCAGCTGCACTGGATGAAATCACAGCGATGGCAGCAAATGGCCGGGCGTTCTCGAACTTTTTCAGCAGCCCCCTAGCGCTGGGCCAGGCTCACCAGATCGCGGCAGCCCGTGATCGCCTGCACCGCCAGCAGCACCGCCATCAGGAAGGCGGCCGCCACATGCAGGCGGCGCAGGACGGGCCGGTGGGCGATCTCGGGAGCCGCCGCCATGGCAAACAGCAACAGGCCGATCAGCAGCCAGCCGGACCAAAAATGGGAGGCCCAGAAGGCCGGCTGCAGAGGACTGTCAGCCAGCCGCCAGATCTCCGGCTGCAAGCCCAACAGCAGCAGGCCCCCCCAGGCCACCAGAGCTGCACCGGCCCGGCGGCCCGGCCGGCGCAAGCGCCACAGGGCCCCACAGGCGGCCAGGGAAGCGCCGCCAAGGGCCAGCAGTCGCACCAGTCGCTCATTCCCGCCAGGGAAAGGCAGGCCAGCCCCCTGGCGCTCCAGAAACGACCAGATCAAGGCGATCAGCACCGCCACCACCGTGCCGGTCGTGACCCAGCGACCGTGATCGGTGTGCTCCACCGGCACGGTGGGGGGCAGGGGATTGATCTGGAGCCGCCGCTCCCGCACCAAAATCCCCAGCCGGATGGTGGCCCCCACCACGGGATACACAAACAGGATCATCAGGGCCGGGTGGAGCAGGGCCAGCCAGTCGAGGGCGGTCATCACAGACCGTCGGGGGAACCCGCGGTGGAACGCCCGTTCATGGAAGCACCGCCACCCCAGCTGGTCCGCCAGCCAGCCAGCCTCGGCCCGCCGCAGGCCTTCGGGAACGGGCGCTGAATCCAGGGGGTCGGCACGCGCCCTGGGGGATAGGGGCTGTGGGATGGGAACCGGCGGTAGCGGGCGATCCATGGGCTGGCGCCCCCAGATTGGGCCATGGCCGGCGCCGCATCAGCCATGGCCAGCACTGGGCCGGCCTACGGGAGGAGGTTCAGCCGAAGCGACCTCAGGGCAGCACCCCCGGCCATCCCTGGCGGATCAGCAGCAGGGAGAAATAGGGCATCTCCCCGGCAGCCACTGCGGCCGCCGGGGCCACCTCCTGGTCGGGCCAGCCGACACGGCGGGCGAACAGAGCCTCCTCCAGCAGCCCCCGCCGCTCCAGCAGGGGCCGCACCCAGGCCCAGCGCTGGCCGAGCTTGAGCAGGGCCACCACCACGCACTCCGCCGCCGCCCGATCCAGCAGCGCCTCCAGGAGAGCCGGCTCCTCGGGGGTGGGGCGGATCAGCAGGCCCTCCTGCTGCAGGGCCAGGGGCCAGGCTCCGGCGGCGGCGGCCGCCGCCACGGCACTGATGCCCGGGATCAGGCGCACAGGGCAATGGGGATGGAAGCGGCGCAGGGCCAGCAGCACATAGCTGCTGGTGGCAAAGAGCGATACATCCCCCTCGCAGAGCAGCACCACCGACCGCCCGGCCGCCACAGCGACCGCCAGGCGATCGGCGGCCTCCCGCCAGGCCGCTCGGCGGGGCTCCGCCTCCGCCGTCATCGGGAAGAGCAGGGGCAGGCGCTCCTGATGGGGGGCGATCCAGGGGGCCGCGATGGTGGCCGCCATGCCGCCGTCGCCGGGGCGCGCCACCGGATAGGCCACCACCGCCGCGGCGGCCAGGGCCCGCACCGCGGCCACGGTGAGCAGTTCGGGATCGCCGGGACCCACCCCAATCAGGGTGAGGGCGGCACCGGCCGGGGTGGCGGGGGGGAACGGCAGGGGAGAGGTCACGCGGGCCCGGAATTCGGCCCTTTCTAAGCTGGGCGCTTATCCTGAGACCGCTGCCTGCCGTTCGATGACCAGCCTGGTGATCCACTGCGGCGGTGGGGTGAGCGATACCACCATCAGCGCCCAACCCCCCGAACCCAGGCAGCTGGAGGATCCGGCCTTGATCGCGGCGGAGCTGGAGGCACGGGGCATCGGCTTCGAGCGCTGGCCCGCCCGCGTGGAGCTGGCGCACGACGCCACCCCGGATACGATTCTCGCGGCTTATGCCAGCGAGATCCGCCACGTGCAGGCCACGGGCAACTACCCCACGGTGGATGCGATCCGGCTCACCCCGGAGCACCCGGATCGGGAGGTGCTGCGGCGCAAGTTCCTGGCGGAGCACACCCACAATGAAGACGAGGTGCGCTTCTTCGTGGAGGGCCGCGGCCTCTTCTGCCTGCACATCGGCGAGGAGGTGCTGCAGGTTTTATGCGAGCAGAACGATTTTCTACGAGTTCCTGCTGGCACCCGTCACTGGTTCGACATGGGAGGGGCTCCCCGCTTCACCGCGATCCGCTTTTTCGACAATCCCGAGGGCTGGGTGGCCCAGTTCACCGGCGATGGGATCGCCGACCACTACCCACTCCTCGACTGAACTCCCAACCGGGCCCGACCCGAGGCGGAATCACGCTGACAACAACAGCAACGCCCGCCCTGGAGGGCCCACCGGGACGGGGGTAAGGGGCCTTAGCTGTGCATCCGGGCTTCGCGATGGAGGCCAGTCAACAGCTGCGCTTCCGCCGCGGCCAGCTCAACCAGCCGAGCCGCCACCCGGTCACGGGGGAAGCGGCGCTCGCACAGCAGCCAGTAGATCCCGAAATGGCGCGCCTCGCTGGTCAGCAGGTCGCCATAGAGCTCCCGCAGCTCCGCATCCGGGCTGTGGGCCGCCAGCAGGGCCATGCGTTCGTGGCTGCGGGCCTCGATCAGGCCCGCCACCAGGAAGCTGTCGAGCATGCGATCGGGCTCCGATCGTCGCACCAGGGCGGTGAGGGCCGCGCCATAGGGGGGAGCGGCCAGGGGCCGCAGGGGAATGCCGCGCCTGGCCAGCAGGGCCTGAACCCGCTCGAAGTGCTCCAGCTCCTCCCGGGCCAGAGGGCTGAGCACCGCCGCCAGCTGCCCATCCCCGGGGTAGCGAAACATCAGCTGCAGGGCCACGCCGGCGGCCTTCCGCTCGCAATGGGCATGATCCAGCAGCACCAGATCGGGATGGGCCAGAGCCTGCGCCAACCAGGCGGCGTTGCTGGGGACGGCCAGCCAGCGCACCCGGGCGGCCATGCCACCGACGGGGGGCAGGCCCTGTTCCCTGGCAACCGGGCCTGCCCCCGTGGAGCCGATGGCCACCATCAACCGACCCCGCCCCGGGCCTGCAGATGGCCCACCAGGCCCTCAAGGGCCAGGCGATAACTGGCGGAGCCGAAGCCGCTCACCACCCCGATGGCCCTGTCGGCCAGGTAGCTGTGGTGGCGAAAGGCTTCGCGGGCGTGCACGTTGCTCAGATGTAGCTCCACGTACGGGATGGCCACCCCCAGCAGGGCATCGCGGATCGCCACCGAGGTGTGAGTGAAGGCCCCAGCATTGATCAGAATCCCCGCCACGTTCTCGCCGGATTCAGCGCCGCGGGCGGCCTGGATGCGGTCCACCAAGGCCCCCTCATGGTTGCTCTGGAAACAGGCCAGCTCCACCCCGAGGTCGGCGGCCCGCTCCTGGAGATCCGCCTCGATGGCGGCCAGGGTGCTGGCGCCGTAAAGACCGGGCTCCCGGAGGCCCAGCAGGTTGAGGTTGGGACCGTTGAGCAGGAGCAGGCGCATCGGGGCAACCAGTGGAGTTCAGGGGCAGTGCCGTGGCCCACGCAGTGCCGTGGCCCACGTTGAAAGCGATCGTAAGGAGTGCTGAGAGGCCCGAGCAGCGGGGGTGGGGTCGGCTGGTAGGTAAGGTCTTGAGGTGTGGTTCGGGTCGGTGCCCGAGTGGTTAATGGGGGCGGACTGTAAATCCGCTGGCTCTGCCTACGTTGGTTCAAATCCAACCCGGCCCACCTTCCACATGCCCTTGTAGCTCAGCGGTAGAGCACTCCCTTGGTAAGGGAGAGGTCACGAGTTCAAGTCTCGTCAAGGGCTTTTCAGGAGATTCCGAAGACTCCCCATCCCATTCCGCAGATCTGCTCAAGGGCGATTGGCCACGGGCAGGTCTCGGGCCGCGACCTCAGCGCCGATGCCATCAGCCTCAGGCGGGCCATCCGGGCAGGTCAGCCCTGCGTCGCAAGCTTCTGAGCGAGCACAACCACAGCGAGGACGAGGTGCGCTTCTGGCACAGTTCGCTGAGGATCCACGTGCTGAGCGCTGCCCCTCGCTCGACGGGGAAACGGCTTAGACAGCGGCACCAGCGCCAGGCCCGCGCGCCTGAGACGGAAATGAGGAAGATAATGAAATCGCAACATTTGCAACAGACTCTCTGGCGAAGTGCCACTCGCTTTTTCGACACACGCATCGAATCTGCATCAAGATCGATGACCTATACATCGTAAGTTCATCAGATCAAGTCATGTCCGCATCACCTCGTGGAACTCTGTACTCCCGCAGATTCCTCACCGCTGTGATGATCTCCGCCGCCATCGCTGGCCAGGCAACGCTTCCAGTACAGGCCAGCGGCCAGAATGGAACCCCAGGGGCTTCTGGAACAACCAGCGGCGGCGGCAGCGGCGGAACCGGAGGTCTGGGAGGCACCGCGGGGTCTGATGTGGACGGCAACTCCGGTGGCAATGGCGGCAA
>BJHE01000062.1 GCA_014191755.1 Cyanobium sp. | reverse complement strand
GGTCATGTTGCACCTCTTCAGCCATTCTACCTGACACAGTAGATCATGTGGGCAGATAAAGCCTCCCCTCAATCGCGTCGTATTCGAACAGTTCGGCGTAGCGGCCCCAGTCCACGGTGGTGGCTAGCTGGCGCTCGGCTTCCTGGAGCGGGAAGTAGTCGTCCCAGATGCCGAGGAAGAAATCGGAGCGCATGGCGCGGTTTTCCTTCTCCTGCAGGGTGTGCACGATGCTGCTGAGCACCGGCACCCGGCCCAGGGCCTTGAAGCGGGGGTGGTTGGCGCCCAGTACCTCTGGAACTCCATTGAGGCGTGCTTGGCGTGGTTGCTGCGGTCCACCAGGAAGCGCACCCGGCGGGCGCTGCCGTACTTGATCAAGCGGTAGATCGCCGCGATGGCGGCGATCGTGTTGCCGGAACCGCTGGGCAGCTGGATCAGGGCCCGCGGCTTGGATCCAAGCGTCGGGAAAGTGCCGCTCGCGGTCATGGCCGAAGAGGATCATGCCGCCCACGGTTGGGACCGTCTTCCCCTGGTGGCTGCTCACGAGCCGCAGGGTCTCCAGATCGCGGTGGTGGAGTGCACGAAAAGGTGCAAACGACTCGGAAGCTCCTCACTACAACTCGGCGTCTTGCTTATCGTCGGAATACAAGTTTCCCACTCTTGCCATCCTCATATTCATAGGCAACGTTCAGAGTGTTGCCGCTGTCTGCGATCGAGAGTAGTGCTTTTCCTTTGACTACAGGCGCAGGAAGCACCTCGAATTCTAGTTTGTATCCGTTGCCGCTCCGAACTGCTGTGCCAAGCATGGTCAAGCCCTTGTCGGGGTCCGTCTGCTTGACGGAGAACTTATCGGCTTCTTCCTTTGAGATCGTCCAGACTACTCCACTGTGGTGCTTCCATGTCCCAAGCAACTCTTTGGATTGTTGAATGGAGGTTTTAGCAGGAGAAATAGCACGGGTTTCATAGTAGGCGAAAGTTCCAAGACCTGAGAGTAGCAAGAAGCCAATAATAAGTGTCAGATTCGTTGGATTGGAGCGTTCAGGTCTGGCAGGCGCGCGTACCGGCCGACTGGAGGACGTTTCCAGCGCACTCTTGGTGGAAAGCGCTTCAAAGAGGCTCTCTAGCCTGGTGTCGGATGCGTTACCAGACCAACCGGACAGGTTCAGCGTTTGCCTCCTGCGGAACTCCAATGGCAACTTAATGTCGTCAATCTGAACTGGGATGAGTTTCGCTTGCTCAACTGCTGAAGCGGCTTCATTCTTTACCCACTCCGACTTTGTTGAACTTATTGACCAAAGCACGACGACATACTTGGCCGCCCCGATCTCTCTTTCAATCACTTCATCGTATGCCACGCCAGCAGGAATTTTTCTGTCCCACCAGACAGTCCAAGACTGACCTTCTAATAGCTGCGCAACAAGGCGTGCCCTTTCTCTGTCTTCTGAGGCGTAGCTAAGAAATATATCAGCCAACTGAAAGCTCCTTAGGTCGCGTGTGGATTGACAAAGACTGGCAGGACCGATTCTAGCAATTCAGATCAAAAGCTGCAAAGCAGGCAGATATATCCTGTTTGGCGGCCAACGCTCTATTGGCGGTTTCCCAAAACTACAATACCTCCCCTGCCGCTTTCCGAGAACCACTTCCATGCAGCAAAGCCAACTCTTGTAACCGCAGGCGCTTTCGCTGACATACGTTCATAGTGAACAGTGGATGTAGCTCAGCTAGGCAGATAAAGCCTCCCCTCAATCGCGTCGTATTCGAACAGTTCGGCGTAGCGGCCCCAGTCCACGGTGGTGGCTAGTTGGCGCTCGGCTTCCTGGAGGGGGAAGTAGTCGTCCCAGATGCCGAGGAAGAAATCGGAGCGCATGGCGCGGTTTTCCTTCTCCTGCAGGGTGTGCACGATGCTGCTGAGCACCGGCACCCGGCCCAGGGCCTGCTGGCGGAAAAGGTCCTTGCTGCGCAGGATCGTGGTGGTGGCGAAATCGCGGCCGATCGCGGTGAGGCGCACATCGCCATCGGCCACCTCGGCGAAGCCCAGCAGCACGGCCGCATCGAGCAGGGGCAGCAGATCATCCACCTCCAGCTGCAGGCGCTGGGCCAGCTGGGGAATCGAGCCATCGCCATCGCGCTTCTCCGCCACCAGCTCCAGCAGGCCGCTGATGCCCCCCACCCGCACATGCGGCAACGGCCGGGCGAAAGGAGACCCGCTGCTGCGCTGGGGGGAGCGCTGCGGGTCGGCGCCGGCCACCGCCGCGCCGCTCTCGGGCCCCTCCACCTCGCCGGTCACAGCGATATCCGGGTTGGTCATCACCGAATAGATGTAATCCACCAGGGCCTTGAAGCGGGGGTGGTTGCGGTCGTGGGGGCGGGGCAGGTTCACCTGCAGCTCGCCGCGGATCCGGCCGGGCTTGGAGCCGAGGATCACCACCCGATCGGCTAGATACACGGCTTCCTCGATGTTGTGGGTCACGATCAGGATGCTCTTGGAGGGGAAGGTGCCGGCATTCCAGAGGTCGTCGATCTCGCCGCGCAAGTTCTCGGCGGTGAGCACATCGAGGGCGCTGAACGGTTCATCCATGAACAGCACCTCCGGGTTGAGCACAAAGGCGCGCGCGAAGCCCACCCGTTGCTTCATGCCGCCCGAGAGCTCCTTGGGGTAGGCGTTCTCGAAACCATCGAGGCCCACGATGTCGATCGCCTTGAGGGCCCGCTCCCGCCGCTCGGCCAGCGGCACATGGCGGGCCGCCAGGCCCAGCTCCACGTTCTCCTGCACCGTGAGCCAGGGCAGCAACGCGAAGCTCTGGAACACCATCGCCAGGTTGGGATTGGCGCCGCGCATCGGCAGGCCATTGCTGCGCACCTCCCCCTGGCTCGGCCGGATCAGGCCGGACATGATCCGCAGCAGGGTGCTCTTGCCGCTGCCGCTGCGCCCCAGCAGGGCCAGCACCTCGCCGCGGTGCACCGAGAGGGTCACATCACCCAGCACCGTGAACTCGCCCTTGCCATCGGGCAACGGGAAGCGCTTGGAGACGTGGTCAACGGTGATCAGGTCCATCGGAGGCTGCGGGAGATGAGGCGGAGACGGGCGGAGCGTGGTGTGGACGTGGGGGAACCGGTGTGATCAGAGGTGGTATTTGCTTTCGGCCAGGTCGTAGAGGCGGCGCCAGAACAAACGATTGAAGCCCACCACGAACAGGCTCATCATCCCGATGCCCAGGGCGATGCGGGGCCAATCACCGCGGCCGGTGGCCTCGGCGATGTAGGCCCCCAGGCCGCTGGCGGCCAGGGTGGTGCTGCCCCAGCTCACCACCTCCGACACGATGCTGGCGTTCCAGGCGCCGCCGCTGGCGGTGACCCCGCCGGTGACCCAGGCCGAGAAGATGCCGGGGATGATCAGCTTGCGCCAGCGCTGCAGCCCCTTGAGGCCCACGTCGTCGGCCATCTCCCGCAGGTCGGAGGGGATGGTCTGGGCGCCGGCGATGGCATTGAAGAGGATGTACCACTGGGCCCCGAGCGCCATCAGCAGGATCGAACCCCAGCCGATCGGGATCTGGAAACGAACGAAGACAAGGGTGGCGAAGGGAAAGATGAAATTGGCCGGAAACGAGGCCAGGAACTGCACCAGCGGCTGCAGCAGCCGCGCCAGGCGGGGGTGGAAGCCGATCGCCACGCCGATCGGGGTCCAGATCAGGCTGGCCAGCACCAGCAGCAGCAACACCCGCGCCAATGTGAGCAGCCCGAGGCGGAACACGGTGGCCACCTCGGCCAGGCCCACCCGGGTGAGCACGAAATGGAGCAGGGCGGCCAGCAGAGCGCCGATCAACACCAGCAGCGCCAGGTTGAACAGGCGCTCCTGGCCGGGCGACGCGGGCTCCTCCTCGCGGTCCTCCACCGGGCCGAGCAGGGCGGACATCAACCGGTCCACCCCCTCCAGCGCCGGCGTGGAGGCCGCCGCCACCAGGCGGGGGATGTGGGCGGTGGTGAGCAGGTCGTAGAGCCAGGATTCGGGCGCATCACCCGAGGCGCTCAGCTCCAGCCGGAAGCGATCCGACCAGGCCACCAGCGGCCGCCAGAAGAGCTGATCCACCAGCAGGATCACCACCGCCATGGTGGCCATCGCCCAGCCCAGGGCTCGCAGATCCTGGGCGGCGATCGCCGCCGCCACGTAGGAACCGATGCCCGGCAAGGTGTAGTCGCGGTTGAGAACGCTGATCGCCTCGCTGGCCGCCACGAAGAACCAGCCGCCGCCAAAACTCATCATCGCGTTCCAGAGCAGCGGGATCGCGGCGGAGGGCAGCTCCAGGCGGGTGAAGCGCTGCCAGCGGGAGAGGCGGTAGAGGGTGGTGGCCTCGCCCAGCTCCTTCGGCACCGTGCGCAGCGATTGATAGAAGGAGAAGGTCATGTTCCACACCTGGCTGGTGAAGATCGCGAAGATCGACGCCGCCTCCAGGCCCAGCAGGCTGCCGGGGAACAGGGCGATGAAGCCCGTGACCGTGATCGAGAGGAAGCCCAGCACCGGCACCGACTGGAGGACGTCGAGCAGGGGCACCAGCACCCGCTCGGCGCGGCGGTTGTGGGCGGCGAGCCAGCCGTAGATCAGGGTGAACAGCAGCGAGGCCGCCAGCGCGATGAACATGCGCAGGGTGGAGCGGGCCGCGTAATCGGGCAGGTTGCGCGGATCGAGCGACACCGTGGGGCTCACATCCGGCGGCCGGAAGCTCACCATCGCGCCGGCTCCCACGTGGGCGACCACCCCCAGCAGGGCCAGCACGCCGAGGATCACCGCCAGGTCAGGCAGCCCGAACGACCCACTCCGGCGGAGCGACTCAGGCTCCGGCAACGGTTTCATGGCGATTTCCCCGCTGGCGCGACTGTACGGAGGCGGCCGGGCTGGTCATGGCCATCACCCCTGGGGGTCTCCCAGCGCACTCCAGCGACCGCGCCGCCATCGAGCACAGGCGATACAGTGCGCGCTCGCCTGACCGGGGACCACCCCATGGCCTCGGAACCGAACCGGGCCGACCTGAATCAGGGCTCGATCTCACCGCCGCCCCCTCCGTCTTCCCCAGCAGATCCGTCTTCCCCCGCAGACCGCTCGCCCCGGTGGAGGTCTAGCCGGGCGCTGTGGTCGCGGATACCGGCCCCCTGGCGGCCGCTGCTGCTGCTCGCCCCGATCGCCGCGGCCCTGATGGCTCGGGGTCTGCTCAACACCGCCCCCGCCCCCAGCCGCCGGCCACCGCCCCTGGTGCAGACCGCGCCGGTAGTGCTGGGGTCGATGGAGGAGCGCTATCCCGTTAGCGCCGAGGTGAAGCCCCTGGTGTCGGTGGAGGTGCGGCCGGAGGTGAGCGGCACGATCCAGCGCCTCTTCTTCCAAGAGGGCACCGAGGTGCGCCGCGGTGATCCTCTCGCCCTGATCAACCCCACCCCGTATCGGGTGGCCCTCGACCAGGCCCGCGCCAACACCAGCCGGGCCCGGGCCCGGATCGGGGAGGCCCAGGCCCAGCGGCGGCTCGCCGAGGCCCAGCTGCGCCTGGCCAGCGACCGGGCCCGCCGCTATGTGGGGCTCAGCCGCCAGGGGGCCCTCAGCCGCGACGACGAAGACACCTACCGCACCCAGGAGCTGGTGGCCCGCGCCAACCTCTCCGCCCTCGAAGGCAGTGCCGCCAGCGCCGAAGCCGAACTGGCCGCCGCCCGCGCCGCCGAGGCCGCCGCCCGCCTCAACCTCGACCACACCCTGGTGCGCGCACCGATCAGCGGTCGCATCGGTCAGCAGCGGATCAGCCCGGGCAACCTGGTGCGCGAACAGGAGGGCAAGCCGCTGGTGGTGATCAACCAGACCAGCCCCCTCGATGCGGTGTTCGGCATCCCCCAGCGCTGGGAGGAGCGGATTCAGGTGGGCCAGCGCCTGCGGATCGAGGGGCGTCCGGGGCTGGTGGGGCGGATCGTGTCGATCGACAACACCACCAACGCCAGCACCGGCACCGTGCTGGCCAAGGCGCGGCTGGAGGGGAACACGGCGGGCCTGACCCCCGGCGAGACCGTGAATGCCAGCCTGCTGGTGCGGCGTCTCGATGGCGCCCTGCTGCTGCCTAGCCCGGCCGTGCAGCGGGGCCAGCAGGGGCCCTTCGTGTACAGCGCCCGCGGCGGCAAGGCCGTGCTGGTGCCGGTGAAGGTGCTGGCCAGCGATGGCCGCCGCACCGCCGTGGAGGCGGACCTGCAGCCCGGTGAGCCGGTGGTGGTGGCGGGTCAGTTCGCGCTGGTTCCCGGCGGCCCGCTGCGCACGGGCGCCGATCGCAAAGCCAGCGGAGCTGGCGGCAGCGGCGAGGGCCAACCCGGATCAGGGAATGCCGCCGGCAACCGGCCAAGGCAGCAGCAACAGCAGCAGCAGCCATGAACCTCTCCGCAGCGGCGATCCGCCGGCCGATCGCCACCATGCTGCTCAGCATCGCCCTGGTGCTGGCGGGCCTGGTGGGCTACGGCCAGCTGGCGATCAGCGACCTGCCCAACATCGATTTCCCCACCCTGCAGGTGAGCGCTTCGCTGCCGGGGGCGGATTCGGAAACCATGGCCAGCGCCGTGGCCCTGCCCCTGGAGCAGCAGTTCTCCAGCCTGCCGGGCCTCACCACCGTGACCTCCACCAGCACCCAGTCGAGCAGCCAGATCACGCTGCAGTTCGACCTCTCCCGCGATGTCGACGCCGCCGCCCAGGACGTGCAGACCGCCATCTCCCAGGCGCAGCGGCAGCTGCCGGCGGGCATGCCCAACCCGCCTTCGGTGCGCAAGGTGAACCCGGCCGAGCAGCCGATCCTCTATCTGGTGCTCACCTCCTCGGTGCTGCCGCTCTCGGAGGTGAATCGGGCCGCGGAGGTCCAGATCGCCCAGCGGCTCTCGATGCTGAACGGCGTGGCCCAGGTGAACATCTTCGGGGCCCAGAAATATGCGGTGCGGGTGAAGATGCGCCCCCAGCAGCTGGCAGCGCGCCAGCTAGGGGTGAACGACGTGGTGGCGGCGGTGCAGAGCGCCAACTCCACGATTCCGGCGGGCACCCTCTACACGCCTGAGCGCACCTATGCGATCCGCGACAACGGCCGCCTGCTCGATGCCGCCGCCTTCGCCGACCTGGTGGTGGCCTACCGCAACGGCTCCCCGATCCGGCTGGCCGATGTGGCGGAGGTGAGCGACAGCGTGGCCAATGAACGGCTGGCCAGCCGCTTCAACGGCGTGCGCTCGATCGTGCTGGCGGTGCAGCGCCAGCACGGCAGCAACGCGGTGGCGATCAACCAGCGCATCCTTGAGATGTTGCCCGAGCTGCGGGAACGGATCCCCGCCGCGATCGATGTGCGGGTGCTTTTCGACCGCTCCGAGAGCATCCGGGCCGCCATCGACGACGTGCAGCAGTCGCTGCTGCAGAGCGTGCTGCTGGTGGTGGGGGTGGTGGTGCTCTTCCTGGGCTTCACCACCACCGCCCTGATCCCCGCTCTGGCGATCGCGGTGTCGTTGATCGGCACCTTCGCGGTGATGGCTGTGCTGGGCTTTTCGCTCGACAACCTCTCCTTGATGGCCCTCACCCTGAGCGTGGGCTTCGTGGTGGATGACGCCGTGGTGATGGTGGAAACGATCGCCCGGCTCCAGGAGGAGGGCCTCGATCGGCGTACGGCGGCCCTCAGGGGAGCCGAGGAGATCGGTCCAACGATCGTGTCGATGACCATCGCGCTGATGGCCGTCTTCCTGCCGATTCTGCTGATGGGGGGCCTGCTGGGGAGGCTGTTCCGGGAGTTCGCCATCACCCTCAGCGTGGCGATCGCCTTCTCCGGCCTGGTTGGGCTCACGCTCACGCCGATGCTGAGCTCCCGCTTTCAGCAGGCCCCCGGCGGCAGCGGTGCTCCGGCGGAGCGGCAGGCGGCGCGGATCCTGCCGGAGGCTGGCGGTGGAGGCCTCCGGGGACTCGGGAGGCTGTTGCGCCGCGGCCAGCGCGGAATCGAGCGGCTGATCGCGGCCTTCAACCAGCAGTTCGAGCGGCTGTCTCGCACCTACGCCCGCTCCCTCGATCAAGCCCTAAGGCACCCCCGGCCCACCCAGACCCTCTCGCTGCTGCTGGTGGCCTTGAGCCTGGTGTTCTTTCAGCTGATTCCCAAGGGCTTCATCCCCGATGTCGACACCGGCCAGATCACGGTGAGCACCCAGGCAGCCGAGGGGGTGAGCTTCACCACGATGGCCAAGCTGCATGAAGGGCTGAGCCGCAAGGTGCTCGCCCATCCGGCGGTGGAGGGGGTGAACAGCACGATCGGCCAGGGCGGGCCGAATGCCTCGGCCAGCAGCGGGCGGCTGTTCGTGAAGCTCAAGCCCCGCGCCGAGCGGCGAGAGTCGGCCCAGGAGGTGGTGAAAGACCTGCGGCGCAGCGTGAACTCGGTGCCGGGCCTGCGGGGCTTCGCGCGGCTGCCGGCGGCGGTGAACATCGGCGGCACCAGCAGCCGGGCCAGATATCAGTTCTCGCTGCAGACCCCCGAGCTCGCCGACCTGGTGCGGCTGAGCAGCAGCCTGCAGCGCAGCCTGCGGGAGATCCCGGGCATCACGGAACTCAACAACGACCTGCTGGCCGCCAATCCCCAGCTGGATCTGCGCATCGACCGCGAGCGGGCCGCGGCGCTGGGGGTGTCGGTGGCGGATGTGCAGGCGGCCCTGGCGGCCAGCTTCGGCGAGGGGCAGATCTCCCAGATCCTGCGCGGCGATGGCCAATACCAGGTGCTGGGCGGCGTGGTGGCGGCGGACCAGGGCAGTAGCAGCGACCTCGACAAGCTGGCGATCCGCAGCCGCAGCGGCGCCCTGGTGCCCCTCTCCAGCCTCACCCAGGTGGCCGAATCGGCCGGCCTGGTGGCGGTGAACCACACCGACCAGCTGCCCTCGGTGAACTTCTCCTTCAACCTGGGGCCGGGTCAGTCGCTCGATCGGGTGAGCCAGGAGATCCGCAGGCGGGCCGAGCCATTGCTACCGCCCGGCAGCAGCCTTGATTTCCAGGGCGATGCGCGGGTCTTCGCCCAGTCGCTCGGGGGCATGGGCTGGCTGCTGCTGCTGTCGGTGCTGGTGATCTACGCGGTGCTGGGGATCCTCTATGAGGACCCGATCCATCCGCTCACGGTGCTCACCAGCCTGCCGCCGGCGGCGGTGGGGGGACTGGCGATGCTGATCCTCTTCAACGCCGAACTCAACATCTACGGCTTCATCGGCCTGATCCTGCTGATCGGCCTGGTGAAGAAGAACGGAATCATGATGGTGGATGTGGCCAACCAGCTGCGCCAAGGAGGCGCCGACGCCACCAGCGCGATCCGCCAGGCCTGCACGCTGCGGTTCCGGCCGATCATGATGACCACCGCCGGAGCCATCCTCGGCACGGTGCCGCTGGCCCTGGGCTTTGGTGCCGGCGGTGATGTGCGCCAGTCGCTGGGGCTGGTGGTGCTGGGGGGGCTGCTGGTGTCTCAGCTGGTGACCCTCTACGCCACACCGGTGTTCTTCGTGGCGGCCGAACGGGTGGCCGAGCGCCTCGGCCTGCGGCGGGATCTGGAGCCGGCGGCCGCGCTGGCGCCGGAGCTCAGCACCGAGCCGGCAAACCAGCTGAGCACCCATGCAATCCCGGAAAGAGTGAGGAAGCATTGAGGGTGGCCGCCGCTGTTGCCTACCGGCGCCAGTTGGCGGCGATCCTGCTGGCCGGCCTCGCCTTCCGCAGCCTGGCGGCCCTGATCCTGCCCCCCGGCTACGACGAGAGCTACTACCTGTTCTATGGCCAGCATCCGGCCCTGAGCTACTTCGACCATCCCCTCGCCACAGGGCTGTGGTCGTGGCTGGGCAATCAGCTGGGGGGCTCGATCGTGGCCCTGCGGGTGCCGGCGCTGCTCAGCTACACCCTGGCCACGGCGCTGCTGGCGGAGGCCTGCCGGCCGATCTTCGGGATGCGGGCGGCGCTGCTCACGGCCGGGATGGCCAGCCTCTCGCCGCTGTTGCTGGTGTGCGGCGGCCTGCTGCTGCTGCCCGATGCTCCCCTGGTGCTGGTGGCGGCGCTGCTCGCCTGGTGGCTGGCCCGCCATCCCCTCAGCCGCCCGATGGGGGTGGCCGGGGCCTTGGGGCTGGGGGTGATCCTCGGCGCCCTCACCCTCTGCAAGTACCAGAGCTTTCTGGTGCTGCTGTCGCTGCTGGCGATTCGGCTGGCCCAGTCGCTGCGCAGCCGGCGCTGGCGGCCCGGCGAAACCCTGCTGGTGCTGCTGGCCTGGCTGCTGGTGTCGGCGCCGCTGTGGCTCTGGAATGCCAGCCATGGCTGGGTGTCGTTTTCCTTCCATGCCGCCCGCACCGGCCGTGAGCTGATGTTCCAGCCGGCCGGACCGCCCCTGCTGCTGATCAGCCAGCTGCTGCTGCTGTTTCCGGCGATCGCCCTGGCGGTGGTGCGGGGTCTGGCGGATGGCGGCGACCATGGTGTTGGTCCCGATGCAGCTGCCCGGGCTGAGTTCCGCCAGACCCTGCGCTGGATCGTGCTGCCCCAGCTGGCCTTCTTCCTGCTGCTGGCCGGCCGGATGCAGGTGCTGCAGAGCTGGCTCGTGCTCGCCTGGTGGCTGGCGCTGCCGCTGGCGGCGGCCCGGCTGGCGCCGCTCTGGCGCGCGGGCGACCGGGGCCTGCGCCGCACGGCCTGGATCACCGCCGCCGTGGTGCCAGCGCTCTGCCTGCTGGTGGTGGGCCACGTTCGCTGGGGGCTGGCCTCGGCCCTGATCCCGCCAGGCCTCGATACCTCCGATCAGCTGGTGGATTCGGCCGAGCTGCGCCGGGCCCTGCGCCGCGATCCGGTGATCTGGAAGGCCCTCACCGAGGCGGAGGTGATCGCCAGCAACCGCTATGAGCTGCCAGGTTTCCTCGCCCTGGCCCTGCGGGGCCACAGCCGGGCTCATTACACCACCTATGACGGCAATCCCCGCGGTTTCCGGTTCTGGAACGGCGGCCTCGATCCCAACGCCCGCAGGGGGGTGATGTACGGCTTCGTGGGAGGTGATGAACCGATCGCCGAGATGCGCAGCCCCGATCACTTTCAGGACCTGCAGCCGCTGGGGCGAGTGCAGTTGCAGCGAGGCGGGCGGCAGGCCGTGGCGCTGGAGTTCTACAGCTTCAGCCCGGCCGACGAACAACCCGAAGGGACCACCGCCGGATCCAAGCGCTAAGGGGTTTCTCGGCGATGCCAAGTTCCGGAGCGCGTTCTCAGACTTTGCATCGAGGGCTAGCTGGTGGGGTAAGCACCAGCACCTTCCGCCCGCGGAGCGGCCGTTGTCTGGGTCAGGATTGTTTTGCCCCTGCACTTGCCCGTGAGCTGGACCACCGCCTCCATCCCCGACCTCAGCGGCCGCCTGGCCCTGGTGACCGGGGCCAGCAGCGGCCTGGGCCTGGAGACCTGCCGCGCCCTGGCCGCCCATGGCGCCACCGTGGTGATGGCCTGCCGCTCCCGTCAGCGCGCTGAGGCCGCCCGCCAATCGCTGCTCACGCCAACCGGTGGGGGATCGCCAGACGCCGGCGCCGGGGCGTCGCCCTGGGGTGCCCTCGATCTTCTGGATCTCGACCTGGCGGATCTGGCCAGCGTGCGCAGTGCCGCCGCCGAGGTGGCCGACCGCTACGGGCGCCTTGATCTGCTGATCAACAATGCCGGCGTGATGGCACCGCCCCGCACCCTCAGCCGCGACGGCTTCGAGCTGCAGTTCGCCACCAACCACCTGGGCCATTTCGTGCTCACCCTGCTGCTGCTGCCGCTGCTGCGCCAGAGCCCGGCGGCCCGGGTGGTGCATGTCACCTCCGGCGCCCAGTATTTCGGCCGCATCGGCTTCGACGATCTCCAAGGTGAGCGCCGCTACGACCGCTGGCAGGCCTACAGCCAGAGCAAGCTCGCCAATGTGATGACAGCGGTGGAACTGCAGCAGCGCCTGCAGGCCGAAGGCAGTGGGGTGCTGTCGCTGGCGGCCCACCCCGGCCTGGCCCGCACCAACCTCCAGCCCACCTCGGTGGCCATGAATGGCTCCCCGATCGAGGCCTTCGCCTACCGCCTGATGGGTCCGCTGTTCCAGAGCGCCGCCATGGGGGCCCTGCCCCAGCTCTATGCCGCCACCGCGCCGGAGGCCACCCCCGCCGGCCACTACGGCCCCGATCAGCTAGGGGGGATGAAGGGCTATCCCACGCCGGTGCGGATAGCGCCCGCGGCCCAAGATGCGGATCAGCGGCAGCGGTTGTGGCAGGTGAGTGAGGAGCTGGGGCAGGCGGTGCTCGGCGACGTCGCTCTCACCCTGGGGAGGGCGTGAAGGGCCAGCCAAGGCCCGCCGACGTTCAGATCAGGCGGGTGGCCTGAACAGCAGCGAATGCACAGGAGCGCTCGGCGGTTCTGCTAAAGCACGATTAAATGTGCATTGTAATTCTGAGCATAGTTGCATACAGGCAATGACCCATGCGCGTCCTAGTTTATGAGCCGATGGATGTCACGAGTCCACCAGATTTCCTGTAAAGAAGTCGAAAAGCTGCGCCGGGGATACCGGGTCCGTATAAAATCCCCACATCCCCACCGTACAATCCTCCAGGCTCATTGCACCGCAGGCCCCTTGGAGCATGCTGCCGGCTTCCCATCGGCTGGATAGGCCGACAGTGGCACCCAAGGCAGAGCGGATACCGGACCCGCCCATAAAGCGTTCGCAGGATGCTGATAACCACCAAGCGTGCAATAATACGCAGTGACCTATGGAGATTAAGAACGTGTCTTCACAATCTACCCATGCCCAACGTGCAGTCCTTGCGTTAGGAAGTATGCTGACCGGGGTCCTCTGCCTTCAAAACCCAGCGAAGTCCCAGCCTTTACCATTTAGTCTACAAGTCAGAATTGACGCTAATGAGCTTATCGAACAAACCGAAAATAGTGCGACGAATCTGGCAAGATGGTTCGGAGATCTAGTAAGAAAGAACTGGCCTGATCCTTTTAAAAACATAACTACAATCATCATCGACAATCCAGAGGATCCAAACAAGTTTTCCTTTAATTTATCGAATATAAACCCGATTAATCAAAATGCGCAGATCTCTATTGATTATAGTAGTGACAACTGGGCATTTAGTGGCACACTCAAAGTCATGGATCGGGGCATTGCCAAGAATCCATCAGAGGACGAAATTTCTTTAGAAACAACGGTGCTTAAGCATAAGAAAGACAATGGAGCTAACCTTCTCAAGAATATTGGTTATAAAGCTTCGGCTAATGATGAAAACCCTAAGAAGTTCAAGAAAGAAATCGCTCATGGCGATGATTTCATAGATAGAGTGGAAGCGGGATTCACGAATATAAAAATAGAACATGTTACCAAGCTATTAGTTCAAGAAATATTCGATATTCAAAGCTTTGTTTTCGAGCTTGATGCTAATCACGAGCGCATGAAATTAAATCCAAGGATAAATCATTTGCCACCAGTAAGTAACATTGACATAGACCCTATTTTCGACTTTCCTCTCAGGGCGAACGCTGATTTCTTCATTGACTTAATTCTTGACAGAAGTCATGAATCATTAGTGGCAAGCAGTGTCAGCTCCTTATCCTATCAGTTGCTTTATGATTCAACCGAGCTCTTGTTTGATCGGTTTGAGCCATATACTTCTATAATCACAATCCCAAGTACTTGTATTCCTAATTGCAGAATATCTCAGGGTTTCTCCGCACCTGTTGCTGGCGGTGACGGGCCTATTAATCTTGGTCGATATTATTTTAATGCGAAAAATCCTGAAGACTGGCCTGGAGACGGTTTGTCAGACGTCTCCTTTTCAAACTTTGAATTTAAGGATCCTAGCGGCTTTGAACTTACCGATTATCAGGTGTCTCCTGTAGAGTTTGAAGTGCAAATGGAGCAGGTTCCTGGGCCAGCACCATTCCTTGGGATCTTCGCTGCCGCTTTTCATGCAAGACGCTTGAGAAGCCTTCGAGAAAGGATGAGGTTATGCACCAATAGAAGATTATAGAGTAAATAAAACAGAACTCTTATATCCAACCTTCGAACAAGCCCCTCGAGTGGACAGGCCACCGCAAACTTTTAGTCTTGCCTCCACAAGCTCCCTGCCTGCCACTCAGGGGCAGCGTTAGCCTAGCTTTTCTACATAAGATCAACTCATGAAAAAATTCTCCCCTAATGCAATTCAGGCGCTGAAAGAAGCTCTTACCCATATTTACTGGAAGAAGCAGGACCTGAGAAGTTTTATTTATCACACGATAGAGAATAAAGTTTTCATTTCAACTATAGACTGGGATAATAACAAGAAGGCTGAAAGCGTTGGAATATTGGTCGATAGAATGGTTCAGGGCCACGACCTTTATGAGGATGATCTGATCAGGCTTTTCGACGTAACAACGCATTTCGATGATTTTAGCCATCTGAATCAGTGGGAGGATGCTGAAGCAAAGACTAAGCGAGCTCGTGATGCAGTTACCGCTTTGAGAAGTCACGCATCAGGATTTTTCAAGCTAAAACAAGAACAGGAGCAAATTGAAGCTCGGCGTGAAGTCTTTGCTAGCATGGTAAAAGAGAAAAAAAGTTTTGCAAATATAATCAGTGTGCTAAATGATGAGTTTATCCGCCTTGTGGCTGAGACGAATGCTCAAAAGCGTGGCTTTGCATTTGAGAAGTTTCTCAATAGTCTCTTCTCGGTATTTGATCTCGAACCAAAAGAGTCATTCAGAATCATCGGAGAACAGATTGATGGCTCATTCACATTTGATGGAAACGACTTTCTGCTTGAAGCAAAATGGCAGAAGAATCCTGTCGATTTGGGAGACCTGTACAAATTTGGTGGAAAGATAGAAGGCCGGCTAAAACTTACTCTTGGCCTTGCAATATCTATAAATGGATTCACTCAGGACTACAACGAGAGCAAGTCATCAGTTGTAAAGACGATGCTCTTGATGGATGGGGCTGACTTAATAGCTGTTTTGGAGAATAGGATTGATCTGAAAGACCTGCTTTTTCGCAAGCGCAGACATGCCTCCGACACAGGAGATATATTCCTAAAGTTTCGGGATATGTAAGCTAGAAGAGGCTAACATCAAGATTCAGAAGACGGGAGCGGTAGTCGCCGCCTATGCCGAGGCGACTTCCCGCTTCTGATCTGGAGCGTTGGAGCCATAGCACTGCCGGCACATTAACCTGGTAAGAGCAATCAATCCCGAACTGACCACCTTTCCCATTCTTGGAGAACACTTAACATGGAACTCGCTGGCAGTTGTCACTGCGGCGCAATTCGCTACCAAGTCGCGGGAGATCCGCTGACGCATTCGGTTTGCCCATGTCCAACGACACTTTTGCGGCGATTGCGGCACTGGTCTCTTCTACTACAACGCCGAAGTGCTTCCTGGTCTTGTCGATATTCAGAGTGCAACATACGATTCCCCGGATGCCGTATCGGCACGAATTCACATCCAGGTGGCGGAGAGAATAGCTTGGATGGAGAACGCGCACGAACTCCCTTAGTTCCAGCGCTTTCCTCCCCAAGCATAGGTGCCAAGGTCGTGTCGCCTCACAACCGCATGAACCCGACTGGCGTTAATCTGACCACTGATCGATAACCCCTTACTGGAGACAAGACCGATGCAGAAGAGAACACTTGGCACTACTCGATGGGAACTACCAACGATAGGCCTTGGCTGCATGGGCTTGTCAGAGTTTTACGGTCCACCGATGGAGAAAAGTTCTGCCATCCATCTATTGCACGAAGCAATAGATCTGGGCGTCGAACACTTCGATACGGCAGAACTGTATGGCATTGGCGGTGCCAATGAAACCCTCCTCGGTGAGGCATTCGCAGATCGCCGCGACCGGGTCTTCATCGCCACCAAGTTCGGTCCGACCCGGGATTCCCAAACGGGTGAGTTCACGGGCCTGGATGGGTCGCCTGAGAACTGCCGGCGCGCCATCGAAGCTTCACTGCAACGCCTGCGTACCGATCATGTCGACCTGTATTACCTGCATCGTGTCGATCCGACGACTCCGATTGAGGAAACGGTAGCCGCGATGGCTTCGCTTGTGGCCGAAGGCAAGGTAGGCGCCATCGGTTTGTCTGAAGCGGCGGGCGACACGATCCGGCGTGCAGCCAAGGTTCACCCGATCGCGGCCGTGCAATCGGAGTACTCGATCTTCAGCCGAGATATCGAAGTTGATGTCATTCCTGCCTGCCTTGAGGTCGGCGCATCGCTGGTGGCCTACTCGCCGCTCGGCAGAGGCCTGCTGACGGGCCGATATAGGGCAGAGAAGCTGTGCGAAGGCGACTGGCGATCGACAACACCTCGCTTCCAGGGTGAAGCCTACGCCGCCAACGTGGCGCTCGCTGAAGAGATCGAAGCGGTGGCCTTGGCAAAATCATGCACACCCGCGCAGATCGCTCTCGCCTGGGTCATCGGTCGTGGTGAACATATCTTGGCCCTCACAGGGACGACGAGACTTGAACATCTCAAGGCAAATCTCGGCGCCTGCGATCAGAAGCTGTCCCACGCTGAGCGGATGACCCTGGATGCGCTGGCGGCTCGCGTCGTGGGC
>BJHE01000061.1 GCA_014191755.1 Cyanobium sp. | reverse complement strand
TACTACGTTGCCGCTGCCCGGTGAGAACCTGCCCCTGCCGCACTCGCCATGGCCTTCTTGGTCTGGTCTGGTCTAGCTTGTGGTGGTTCTCGCCTGTTGCACGCGATGACAGCTCCATTGGCCGCCGCCGGCGGTGGTCGTCGCACGGTCAACATGCTCGAGGCCAAGACCCACCTCTCGCGCCTGGTGGAGGCCATCGAAACCGGTGCGGCAACCGAGGTGGTGATCGCCCGCAACGGCAGGCCGGTGGCGCGACTCATCGCCCTGCCGGGGCCGGAGCGGCCCCGGCGTTTGGGGGTGGCCCGCGGTCAGTTCACGGTTCCGGACTCGATCGATAGCGCCAATCCGCTGATCGCCGAGCTGTTTGAGCAGGCCTGATGCGGCTCCTGCTCGACACCCACGCCTTCCTCTGGGCGATCAGCGATGAGCCACGGCTGGGCCCGCGGTGTCGCGACCTGATCACCACCGAAGCCAGCAGCGTGCTGATCAGTCATGTGTCGCTCTGGGAGATCGCCATCAAGCACGCCTTGGCCCGCAGCGATATGCCGCTCTCGGCCGCCCAGGCGATTCCCTGGGCTCAGGAGTGTGGCTTTGAGCTCCTGCCCCTTGATCTCCCCCACCTGCTGACGCTTGAGCAGCTGCCTCTCCATCACCGTGATCCGTTTGACCGCCTGCTGGTGGCCCAGTCGATCAGCGAATCGCTGCTGTTGGTGAGCGCCGATGGGGCGTTTCATGCCTATGGCGGCCCCTTGCAGGATGCGCGCCACTGAAGGTGGAATCGTGTCTGCTCGGGTGCATGGCTCGGCCTTCATGGGTAAGCCCAGGCGGCCATTCAGGAGGGTGCAGTCCGTCATCGCTCTGCCACACGAGCCTCCTGGGCCTCCTGGATCCACGGCGATGCGAGGAGCGATGACCAGGCTCAGACGTGTTCCAGGCTGGATTCCACACCCTGGCGCCGAAGATCTTCCACCAGCAGGTCAGCGATTTCCCGATCCACCGGGGCAGTGAGATGTTCCTCCCCATCAAGGAGGTGGGCCACCTCGCCCGGTAGGCAACCGATCCAGCGCGCCAGGCTTTGCTGCGCCTGAAAGCGACGCTCTGGCCAGGGTGTCCCCTGAAGTTTGATCCGCAGCCGGTAGCTGGGTGGCAGAGGATGGCCCAGTTCGATGTTGCGCAGGTTGGCCGCCGTTGCCAGAACCACCAACTGGTCTCCGGCGGCCAGCACCAGGTCCGGCGGCGGCAACAGAATGGGATCGTGATAGCGGGGCCGTTGCAGCGAAACGCCTGTCACGCCATAGCCATTCTCCAGCCGGGAGATGTTCAGACCGCAGAGATTGTCTCGATCCTCAAGGCGGTAGCGCACGATCAGCAGGTGGGAGCCCTGCAGTTGCAATACCCCCTCCACCCTCTCCCCGAAGGCGGCCGCCACCACCGCATCGGCGACGAGGTCGACGGTGGAAATCACCGCCAGCCCCCCCAGCAGCTCCCCAAGGGGTTCAGCGGCCCCAAAGTCATGGGCCAGCATCGCAACACCAGCCTCGGGCCAGCGTTGTTGCAGCGCCATGGCGGTCTCCAGATTGGCCAGCAGATCGGTGGAGAGCAGGCCGACGGCGGAAACGGGCCGACCCTCCAGTGCCTGGAGCGCCTCCTCTAGTTGACCGAACTGAACGATTCCCTTGTCCTGGGAACCTTCGCTGCCCCCCGACTCGACCCTCACCACCAGCTGCTGGTGTCGCCGGAGTCGCTGGGCGATGCGCTGGGCCAGGGCCGAACCCTCCACCAACAGCACCGGCGCAGGGCCCCGCCGAGGCAGCCGGATTCGCTCTGCTCCCAGGCGCTCCCGCAGCAAACGCTCCAGGATCACGGCCACCAAGGCCGAGGTCAGCAGCGTGCCAACCAGTGAGTAGAGGAGCGTGCCACCAATCAGCCAACCGCTGACCTCCTCCATCCCGGTGATGTCGGAGAGGAGCAGGTTCACCGGGTCGACATACTCGCCTTTGAGCAGAGCGAGGGTGACAAACACCCCCTGCTTCCACCCCCCGATTCGAGAAAAGATCCGGACGCCGACCAAGGCCAGCAGCATCAGCGCCACGAAGGCCGACTGCTGGAGCCTTGACCGGGCACGCAGCCAGGCGCGCAGCTGTTTAACTGTGCTGCGCAGCCAGGCCAGGGCGCGATGGCGGCGGGTTTGGCCTGGAGCCAAGACGCCCTTGGGGAGGCTTGTCGACCGGGCCGTCAGCCAGATCGGCGGCGATCCGGAGGGGGACTCGGGAAGCCGGATCTGCTTCTGGTTTCGAAGCTCCTGAACAGGACTCTCGATCAGCTGAATGATCTGGCCATCCACCTCCAGGCTGGCCAGCATGGATTCAGGTCTCAGGGCCGTGGTGATCGCATCCGCACACAGAAGGATCGGATCCACCACGGCCACCCCGGGCAGGCGAAGCTCCAGCAGGGCGCCGAGATCGGCGAGACGGCTGGTCGAACGCACCACGATCTCCGCGGTGGGATTCAGCAGCCGGACTTGGAGGGCCGCCTCAAAATTGATCGTGCTGTCGGCGCTCAGCAGCAGAACGGCAACAGCTCGCTCAGCACCGGCCTGGCGCAGGACGTGGGCCAGGCGCATGTCTCCGTGGGTGAGCGTTCCCGCCAGACGGGATTCCAGCTCGGGATCTCTCCAGTTGGGGTGCCGCAGATCCACCCCGTGGAGGGGCAGATCAAAGGCCAGGAGGCGCTGAAGACAGGCCTGGCCCAGGGAGCCAAGACCACAGACCAACACGGGGGCAGGGCTGAGGCGATCGGCGGGCAATGCGCTCAACGCCTGGAGCCGCCAAGCTCAGAGATCATCCTCCACACCGGTGGTGATGGTGCAATCGCTCGTGGGGTAGCTCACGCAAAGCAGGGCAAAACCGGAAGCGATTTGATCATCATCCAAGAAGCTTTGATCCGACTGGTCGACACCGCCGCTAACAATCTTGCCTGCACAGGTGCTACAAGCCCCGGCCCTACAGGAGTAGGGGAGATCAATGCCCTGCTCTTCAGCAGCATCGAGGATGTAGGTGTCAGAAGCGCAGGTGAACGTTTTACCGTCTTCGGTTGTGATGGTGAAGGTGTCAGCCATGGGTCCTTACGGGCCAATTTCAAATCCATCAAAGGCTAAAACCCAAAAAAGGCTTGGTCGGGCAGGACACATCGATCTGAATCAGCGCGAAACAGCTTCTGCGGCGGCGCTCCGCCTGCAGGCCCTGGCGATCACCTGCTCCTCATCGGCCGCAATCACGATCACATCGAAGGGGGAGAGCCAGCTCAGGGCCGACACCACTTCTTGGCGCAGCGCCTCGTCGTGCTCGCCGATGCCGCCGGTGAAGGCGAGCACGTCGACGCCGCCAAGGCTGGCTGCCATGGCCCCAATCTCCCGCAGCAGCCGGTGGCGGAACACGGCGATGGCCAGCTGGGCTCCCTCGTGCCCAGCCGCTGCCGCAGCCCTGAGCTCCTGCATGCTGCCGCTGAGCTCAGAGAGAGCCAGCAAGCCGCTTTGTCCATTGAGGGCCTGGTCCAGCTCCTCCACCGAAAGGCCTCTGCGCAGTTGATGCAGCAGCAGTCCGGGGTCGACAGAGCCGCTGCGGGTGGCCATCACCAGCCCCTCCAGCGGCGTGAAGCCCATGGTGGTGTCGACGCTGCGACCCGCCGCGATGGCGCAGAGGGAGCAGCCGGCGCCTAGGTGGCAGCTGATCAGCCGCAGGGGGGGTGCCGCTGCGGCCTGGGGGAAGCGGGCGGCGACCACCTCGGCGACGTGCTGGTGGCTCAGGCCATGGAAGCCGAAGCGCCGCAACCCCTGGCGGCGCCAGTCGGCGGGGATGGCGTAGGTGGCGGCCTCGGGCGGCAGGGTGGCGTGGAAGGCGGTATCGAAGCAGGCCCACTGCTCCAGGTGGGGCAGCTGCTCCGTCAGCCAATGCATCACCCGCAGGGCCGGGCCGTTGTGCAAGGGAGCAAGGGGCACCAGTTCGGCTAAAGCCGCCAAGACCGTTGGCTCCAGCCGCACGGGGGTGGTGAAGCTTGCGCCCCCATGCACCACCCGGTGGCCGGCCAAGACGATGGCTTCGCTCCAGGGTGCCAGGGCCGCCGGCAACCAGTTGTCCAGTACCGGCTCCGGGGCAGCTCCCTCGGCCATGGGGCAGTCCCTTTGCCCCTGCCAAAGCCGACTGCCATTCTCATCCAGCAGGCAGGCCTTGAGGCTGGAACTGCCGGCATTGAGCACCAGCACCAGCCCAGAATCCGGCGCTGCCGCTGCGGCCAGGCCCATCATCCGCGCGCGGGGATCGGCAGTGACCAATGCCAGTTCGTAACTTCCGGCGCGTCCATGCCGTGGGTATGGGCATACTCCCGGTGGGAGAGGATCTCCTCCTGCATCCTCTCCTTGACGTGGGCGGCGCGGGAGCCGAGGCGGGGCACGCGGTCGATCACATCGATCACCAGATTGAAGCGGTCGATCTGGTTGTTCATCGCCAGCTCCAGCGGCGTGTTGATGTTGCCCTTCTCCTTGTAGCCGCGCACGTGGAAGTTGTTGTGGTTGGTGCGACGGTAGGTGAGGCGGTGAATCAGCCAGGGGTAGCCGTGGAAGTTGAAGATCACTGGCCTGTCGGTGGTGAACAGGGTGTCGAAATCCCGGTCGCTCAGCCCATGGGGATGCTCCTTGGGTTCGGTGAGGGCGAAGAGCTTGACCACGTTGATCACCCGGATCCGCAGGGTGGGGATCTCGCGTTGCAGGATCTCCACGGCCGCGAGGGTCTCCTTGGTGGGAATGTCGCCAGCGCAGGCCATCACCACCTCGGGCTCATCCGGTTCAATGCCCAGGTCGTCGGTGCTGGCCCAGCGGATGATGCTGATCCCCTTGGCCACGTGGCGCCTGGCTTGGTCCAGGGAGTAGTACTGCAGGTGCTTCTGCTTGTCGGAAACGATGATGTTGCAGACATTGGTTTCCTGCAGAGCTTCCTCGGCCACCGCCAGCAGGCAGTTGGCATCGGCCGGCATGTAAACCCGAACCACCTCGCCGCTCTTGTTGCCGGCCAGGTCGATGAAGCCCGGATCCTGGTGGGTGAAGCCGTTGTGGTCCTGCCGCCACACGGTGGAGGAGATCAGGCAGTTCCAGGCCCCGATCGGCGAGCGCCAGGGCGCATGGTGAATGCAGGATTCCAGCCACTTGGCGTGCTGATTGAACATCGAGGCGATCACATGGGCGAAGGCTTCGTAGGTGTGGAAGAAGCCATAGCGACCGGTGAGCAGATAGCCCTCCATCATCCCCACCAAGGTGTGCTCGCTGAGCATCTCCACCACCCGTCCGTTGCGGGCCAGTTCACTGCCGTTGAGGTCCTCCGGCAGGAAATCCTCCATCCACACCTTCTTGCTCACCTCGTAGATCGCCTGCAGGCGGTTGGAGGCGGTTTCATCCGGGCCGAACACCCGCATCGAATCGGGATTGATGCGGATGATGTCGCGCAGCAGCTCCCCGAGCGGGTAGGTGTTCTCTTCCTCGCTGGTGCCCGGAGCATCCACCGCCACCGCATAGTCCGCCAAGGGGGGGAACTGAAGCTTGCGGCGCAGCAGGCCGCCGTTGGCATGGGGGTTGGAGCCCATGCGACGCAGACCCTTGGGGGAGAGCGCCTGCAGTTCGGGGATCAGGGTGCCGTTGGCATCAAAGAGTTCCCAAGGGCGGTAGCTCTTCAGCCAGTCCTCCAGCAGACCCAGCTGCTCGGGATCGGTGTTCGGCTTAGCCAGGGGAACTTGGTGGGCCCTCCAGAAGTCCTCCAGCTTCTTTCCATGCAACTCAGCCGGACCGGTCCAGCCCTTGGGGGAGCGCAGCACGATCATCGGCCAGGCAGGGCGCACCGCATTGCCGCTAGCGCGTCCCTCGGCGCGGATTTCGAGAATGCGCCCGATCGCCCGATCCATGGCGGCGGCCATGGCCTCGTGCATGGCCTTCGGTTCGCTGCCCTCCACGAAGATCGGCTCCCAGCCGTAGCCGCGCATCAGGTTCGCCAGCTCGTCATGCGGAATCCGCGCCAGCAGGGTGGGATTGGCGATCTTGTAGCCATTCAGGTGCAGCACCGGCAGCACCGCCCCATCGCTGATCGGGTTGAGGAACTTGTTGATGTGCCAGGAGGTGGCCAGGGGCCCGGTTTCGGCCTCCCCATCACCCACGCAGGCCAGGGCGATCAGGTTGGGATTGTCGAAGACGGCACCGCAGGCGTGGGAGAGCACGTAGCCCAGTTCGCCCCCCTCGTGGATCGAGCCGGGGGTTTCCGGGGTGCAGTGACTGCCGATGTGGCCGGGAAAGGAGAACTGCTTGAAGAAGCGGCGCATCCCGGCGCTGTCCTGGCTCTTGTCGGGGTAGACCTCGCTGTAACTGCCGTCGAGGTAGGCGGGGCCCAACACCCCAGGGGCACCATGGCCGGGGCCCGACAGGTAGATCATGTCGAGGTCGTGACGGCAAATCACCCGGTTGGCGTGGGCCCAAATGAAGGCCTGGCCCGGTGAAGACCCCCAATGGCCCAGCAGCCGCGGCTTGATGTGCTCGAAGCGCAGGGGTTCGGCCAGCAGCGGGTTTTCGCGCAGGTAGATCATTCCCACCGCCAGGTAATTGGCGGCCCGCCACCAGGCGTCGATCCGCTGCAGCTCCTGCTCGTGGTCAAGGCTGGAGAACTGAGCCTCGTAAGGGGCCATGGACGAAACGGTCATGACCTTTGATCAGGCGGACGTGGCTTTGATAGTGGCCTGGGGCGGTTAAGAAGCCGCTAAATCTCCCTTCCGGTGGGCGCAAGTCAGGGATCCGACACCCTCAACCACCATGTTGTGGGACCTTCGTTGTGGGACCTTCCGCAGTCCAGTAACCCGCCTCAGGGGGCGCTGTCGGAGGCTTCAGCAGCGTCGCTTCCTCCCCGCGCCTCCAGCATGGCGTGAAGGTTGCGCTGAAAACGATCAGCCATAACCTCCGTCTTGGCGTGGTGGGACAAAATTTCTATGCCGGTTGGACTGGACTATCCCAAACATGGAAACCATTGTTTCGGCTGCATCCAAGCAAGCATCAGCCAACCAGCTGTTCGAGAAGGAGGCGGAATTCCGGAAGGAGACGATCTATTTCATCGTGATCGATCGCTTTTTTAATGGCAACAGAGCCAATGACGGGAGTAGCAAGCAGGGACTCCACGATCCGAGTCTCACCCATTGGGGACATTATTGGGGTGGCGATCTAGAAGGCATCATCGAGAAGGCAGACTACCTCAAGCAGCTTGGCATCACAGCCGTCTGGCTCTCCCCTCTGTTTGAGCAAGTCGATGCCATGGAGAATGGCCATGGCCCGATGCACGGCTACTGGACCAAAGACTTCAAGCGCGTCAATCCTCATTTTGTAGGAGAAGGTGAATCAACCTTCCTGAAAACTTGTGTCACCCTGCGCAGAGTGATCGAGGCACTGCATGAACGGGATATCAAGATCGTCTTGGATATCGTCTGCAACCATAGCTCTCCTCAGCTGCATGGCAGCAAGGGAATTGTGACGGATGATGGCATGCCGCTCGCCGACTTTCATAATGACAGCAATCACTTTTATCACCACTATCCTGAAATCACCGACTGGGATGACGAGTTTCAGTTGATTCATCATGAAATGCTCGGGCTGGCCACCTTCAATGAGCGAAATATTGATTTCAGAAATTATATCAAAAACGCCATCAAGGCCTGGCTTGACCTTGGCTTCGATGCCTTGCGCATCGACACCCTCAAGCACATGCCGGTATGGTTCTGGCAGGAGTTTGTGGCGGACATTCAGGCCAGCAAGCCCGATGCGTTCCTGTTCGGGGAGTATGGCTTCGGCTCGCCCTGGGATGGGCGTTATCTGCACTATGCCAACGACACCGGAGTGTCGGTGCTGGACTTCGCTCTTGCCGGAGCGATCCGCTCCGCGTTCAGCGGCCACGAGCCCGGTGGCTTCCATCTGATCGAGAGGGTGCTGGCGATGGATCCGGTGTACCGGCGCTCCACCGCCCTGGTGACCTTCATCGAGAACCACGACATGCCTCGGTTTCTCTCTATCTGCCCCAGACACGCCGATCTGGAGCTGGCCACGGTGCTGCTGCTCACGCTGCGCGGCATTCCCTGCCTGTTCTATGGAACCGAGCAATATCTGGTCAACAACACCAATGGCGGCAATGATCCCTACAACCGGCCGATGATGGAGTCGTGGGAGACGGGATCAAGACTGTCGGAGATCATCCGCCGTCTGGCTCTCCTACGCAAGACCAATCGTGCCCTTGCCTACGGACGGCACGGACAGAAATACATCTCGGAAACAATTTATGCCTACACTCGCCGGTATCGCGACAATCGGGTGTTCGTTGTTGTCAACAACGGTGATTCCGCCTGCTGCACCATTGACCATACCGGACTTCCCGAAGGGCCTCACATCTGCCTGCTCACCGGGGAGAGTTTCGTGGTGGATGAGGGGGCGATCCGACAGCTCGCCATCCCGGCCAAGGGTGCCGTTGTCCTCGCTGTGCAGGGAGAACCCCTGAAGGCCACCACGGTGGTTAAGTTTCAGATCAATGACTATGTCACCCATCCCGGCGAAGTGATGGCCGTCTGCGGTGATGCCCCTGAATTGGGGTCTTGGGATGTGGATCGCTGCCCCCGTCTGGAATTCATCAACGGGGACGCCTGGTTCGCCGAGGTGGGCTTTGATGAATCGGCGGGAAAGCCAATTCGCTTCAAGTTCGTGGTGCTGAGCTTTGATGGTCAGCAGCCCATTTACGAGAATCTGGTCTGTCGCACTTTCCTGCTGCCAGACAGCGGCTCGGTGAAGCTTGATCTCGACTGGGACCGGCAATAGGGCGGCCGGCCATTGGGAATCAGGCTCATGCAACCAGGGGTGCGTTCCAGCACTTCACAGCAGGGATACCCCGGTAGTAGGAAAGGATCGTGAGGGTCGAGGTGTCGAGCAAGAAATGGGCGCCGTGGCTGGGCGACAGCTCGATCCAGCGAGCCACGAACACCCGGAACACGTGTCCATGGGCGAACAGGGCCACCCTGCCGCCGTTTTCCCGCACCCGACGGATCACGCGGTCGACCCGTTCCCCCACCTCGGCGGGGCTTTCCCCTTCTGGACAGCCATCGCGAAACACCAACCAACCGGGTTGCTGCTCGCGAATCGCCGCGGGCTTGAGGCCTTCGTAGCTGCCGTAATTCCACTCGGCCAGATCAGGATCGATGCTGGCCTGCTCGCCCAGGCCAGCGAGTTCGCAGGTGCGGCGGGCCCGCTGCAGGGGGCTGCAAAGCACTAGGGAGAAGTCGCGGTCTGCCAGCACCGGCGTGAGCAGGCGGGCCACCGCTTCGCCATGGTCGGTGAGGGGGATGTCAGTGCTGCCGGTGTGCTGACCGGAGAGGCTCCATTCCGTCTCGCCGTGGCGAATCAGAAACACCTCGCCTGGGGCTTGTTGGTCGTTCTGCATTGTGGTTCTCTATTTGAGAAATACTGTTTGGGAGAAACTGGAGATGGGCGTTCAGGCGTTGCTTCTTGTGATCGAGGGTGTTATTGGATCAACCTTCCAGATCGAGCTGGCGTAGTCCCGGATGGCGCGGTCGGAGGAGAAAAAGCCGCTGCGCGCGCTGTTGAGCAGGGACATCGTCGTCCAGCGCCGGCGATCGAGCCACACGTCGTCGACCCGGCTTTGGGCCTGCATGTAGTCATCAAAATCGGCTAGCACAAAGAACGGATCCTCGCCTCGTAGTTTGTCGATCAGGGGCCGGAATAGATCCCGCTCCCCGCCGCTGAAATGACCCTGTTCGATCAGGGCGAAGGCCTCCTGCAGGGCGGGAAGGCGCTCCAGCCATTCCCAGGGACGGTACTGGCCGCGGAGCTGGCGGATCTCCTCGACCGTTTTACCAAAGAGAAAGAAGTTGTCGGCCCCAACCTGCTGGCGGATCTCCACATTCGCCCCATCCAGGGTGCCGATGGTTAGGGCCCCATTCATGCTGAACTTCATGTTGCCGGTGCCGGAGGCCTCCAGGCCGGCCGTGGAAATTTGCTCGGAGAGATCGGCGGCAGGGTAAACCGTTTCGCCAAGTTTGACGTTGTAATCCGGCAAGAAGATCACTTTAAGCAGACCTTTGCAATCCGGGTCATTATTGATGACCTCCGCGATCCCATTGATAAAGCGGATGATGAGCTTGGCCATGTAATAGCCGGGGGCAGCTTTACCGCCGAATAGGACGGTGCGGGGCACCATGGCGGAGGTGTCGCCTTGCTTGATGCGCAGGTACTGAACGACGAGCTGCAGGGCATTGAGGTGCTGCCGCTTGTACTCGTGGATGCGTTTCACCTGCACGTCAAAGAGGCTGGTGGGATCCACCAACTGCTCGGTGCGCTCAGCAATCAGGGCTGCCAGCCGGCGCTTGGCCTCGAGTTTGCTGGCCTCCCAGCGGGCCAGGAAGGCCTGGTCGGCTTGGAGGGCCTCAAGCCGCAGCCACTCATGTTCGCGGGCTGGCCAGTCCGCACCGATCGTCTCCAGCATTAATTCGTTCAGCGCGGGGTTGGCGAGGGCCACCCAGCGGCGGGGCGTGACGCCGTTGGTGACATTGGTGAACCGCTCCGGCTGTAGCCGGGCGAAATCGGCCAGCAGATCCGTCCGGACTAGATCACTGTGCAGGGCCGCCACCCCATTGACGTGATGGGCGGCGACGGTGGCGAGGTTGGCCATACGGACGGCTTTGCCGCCCTGTTCGGAAATAATCGACACCCGGGCGAGGAGATCGCCATCGCCGGGGAACCGAATCCGCACCTGTTGCAGGAAGCGGGCATTGATCTCATAGATCAGTTCCAGATGGCGTGGCAGCAGCGAGGCGAACAGGCCGAGATCCCAGGTCTCGAGCGCTTCCGGGAGCAGGGTGTGATTGGTGTAGGCAATCGAGCGGCAGGTGATCTCCCAGGCCTGATCCCATGCCAGCTGATGCTCGTCCACCAGAAGCCGCATCAGTTCAGCAACGGCGATGGCCGGATGGGTGTCGTTGAGCTGCACCGCCCAGTGGGTCGCAAACTCCTGGACGGCGATGCCGCGATTGTGAAGGTTGCGCAGCATGTCCTGTAGCGAGCAGCTCACGAAGAAGAACTGCTGCATCAGCCGCAGCCTGCGGCCAGCTTCGTTGCCATCGTTCGGGTAGAGCACCTTGGAGAGGGTCTCACTGATCACCTTCTGCTCCACGGCGCCATAGAAATCGCCGCTGTTGAAGGCATGAAAATCAAACGCCTCGGCCGCCTCCGCCTTCCACAGCCGCAGCCGGTTGCAGGTGTTGACGCGATAGCCGAGCACCGGCACATCATGGGGGATGCCGATGGCCTGTTCGGAGGGAATCCAGCGCACCCGTTGGTGGCCTTGGTCGTCGTGCCAGACCTCCGTGTACCCCCCGAAGCCGACCCGGCAACTCATCGACGGCTGGACCAACTCCCAAGGCCAGCCGCCCCGGAGCCACTTGTCAGTGATCTCCACCTGCCAGCCGTCCCGGATCGCCTGGTCGAAGATGCCGAACTCGTAACGGATGCCGTAGCCGGTGGCCGGGATCTCCAGAGTGGCAAGGGATTCGAGGAAGCAGGCGGCCAGACGGCCGAGCCCGCCATTACCAAGACCTGGCTCCTCCTCAAGGGCGAGGATCTGCTCGATGTCCTGGATACCGAAGCGCTGCAGGGCTGTGGCGGCTTCGGCCTGGATGCCAAGCATCAGCAGGTTGTTGCCCAGCTGGGGGCCGATGAGGAACTCCGCGGAAAGGTAGGCCACCGCCCGAGGCTTCGGGTGCGCCCAGAGCGCATCCTGGGAGGCCAGCTGGCGGCACATCAGCCGATCCCTCACGGCATAACTGAGCGCCAGGTAGAAATCGTGGGGGCTCGCGTTGTCTACCCGGCGGCCGAGGGTGAAGAAGAGGTGCTCGGTGATGCCCTCGAACAGATCGTTTGCACCGAGGCCGGTCCGCTCGGGATCCCCGTAGCTGGAGGGGATGGACAGATCGGGAGTGTCGGTGAAGGTGCTGCTCATGGCCAGGGAGCGGAGGCTGGCATCAGTCTGTTTGGCCTGGGTTAAGGGAAAGCTCACCCATCGCCATCTTGGTGCTCGCCATCACCAGTTGGCCCAGGATTCGCAAGCTCACTGCACGCATCCATCAGCCCGATGCCGATGCGACGGCCAGCACGAGTTCCCGCAGCAACGATCCGCCTCCCTGCATCGACGGAACCGGTTCGGGCATCGGGCGGAGACGACAGAATCCTCGACCCCTGCTATTAGTGACGGCCCGCAACAGTCGCCGTGGTGCCGGTGAAGATCTTCAGGCAGGAGCCCTCCAGCCTTGATGCGATTGGGGACTGGCCTTGGCTTGATCAGGAGGTGCTCCACACCAGCCGCAGCCACCAGGTCTGCATGACCTGCCATTTCTTTCGCCACCACCCGGGGGCCAATGGCATTCCGCTGCTCACCTGCCACCTGCACCAGGGCCTGATCGACCAGGGAGAGCACCTCACCCACCGCTGCAGCGGCTGGATGGAGGACCTGCACCGACAGTTGGACTGGGCTGCCTGAGGTGGTGGTGCTAGAGCGTTGCGGGGGGGGCACTCCCTCGGTGAGGAACACTGACTGCCCTGAACCATCAGCGCTGCAGCAGCCAGCGCAGCAACGACAGGACGATGATCAGCCCGATGCCGGTGTTCCAGATCAGGGAGCGCCGCTTATTGATGCGCTGCAGCCAGGGGGGCAGCTGGCCACCCCAGCGCTCCAGGGCCAGCACCCCCAGCACCAACAAGGCCAGCGGGATACCGAGCGCCAACACAAGCTCACGCAGCATCGATCAGGCTCCCTGCACTGACAGAACCGTACCGAGAAACAGGCGGATGTCGATGATCGTTTTGCATCGATTTGGTTAAACGACCAGATCATGGTCTGTTTGGGCTTGATCCTCCCAGTCAACCCAATCGACGGCATGGGCTTTGAGATAACAGCTGACGGCCTCGCCAAGGGTGGCAAAAAATCGTTCTTCTCCAAATTGTGAAAATAGCCCAAAGCGCTTGAGCTTGTCTTTTACGGGATCTTTCATCTCAGCAATGCAGAGCCTGATTCCTGATGTTGCCAAGGTGTGATCCAGTTCATCCAGAGTGTCTGCAGATGTGACATCAATGCTGGTGACAGGCTCGGCCCCCACGACGAGCCAGTTGACCTGGGTTGGTGATGACTCCACTGCCATCATCACCCGATCCCGGAATAATTCGGCGTTCGCAAAAAACAGTGGCGCATCCCATCGAAATAGCACCAGGCCTGGAATCTGGCGGGACTCCGGGTATCTGCTGATGTCGTGATATCCCTTGACGTTGTCCACTCTCCCCAGGACAGCAGAGTAGGGCCGCCAGCCATCCCAGAGAAACTCGATCACAGCAATGGCGATCGCCAGAGCGATACCAGGGATGGCGCCAAAGACGGCAACCCCTGCCAGGCAGAGCATCGACAACCAGAACTCCCAGGGCTGCATTCTGTAAATTCGTCGTAGATCAGCTACTTCGATCAAGGCGATCGCTGACGCAATCACCACAGCTGCAAGGGCTGAGATGGGCAGATTTCGCAAGAGGTTCGGGGCTGCTATGAGCAGCACGGCAACCGTGATTGCTCCGACGACACCGGTCAACTGAGTCTTGGCGCCTGCAGCCTCGGCGACCGGAGTCCGCGATGCGCTCGCACTGATCGGGAGGCCCTGAAAGAAACCGGCAACCAGGTTGGCCGCGCCGAGGCCGACCATCTCCTGATTCGGCTCGACCCGCTCGCCTAGCCGCGCGGCGTAGGTTCTGGACAGCACGCTCGTGTCCGCAAACGACACCAAGGCGATGGCGAAGCCTCCCAGTAACACCGGCATGATGTCGTCTGTGCCCGTCCAAGGAACAGCCACAGCGGGCAGACCTCTGGGAAGGGGACCGAGAACCATGACGCCGAATTCGGTTGCAAGATTCAGGGCGGAGACGATGGCAGTGGTGGATACAACAGCCAGTAGGACCCCTGGGACTCGCTTGCTGTGCCTCAGCAGTCCGATCAGCAGCAAGGTGCCGCCGCCCAGGGCCAGCGATACCCCGTTCGTTTTGCCGGCCAGTAGCCCTGCAAGGAAGGATTGGGATTCGATCAGCAGTCCCTCCCCCTTGACCGTGAAACCGAACAGGGCCGGCAACTGACTGAAGAGAACAGTCAAGGCGATGCCATTCATGTAGCCATAGCGGATTGGCTTGGAGATCAAGTCGGTGATGAATCCGAGCCGGGCGGCTCCAGCCAGAACGCAGAGGCTGCCGGAGACGATGGCCAACATCGAGGCCAAGGCCACGGCTCGCTGGGAGTCACCGGCAGACAGTGGCAGCACGATGCCACCGATGAGGGCGACGAGTGAGGAGTCCGGACCCAACACCAGCATTTGACTGGGGCCGAACAGGGCATAGGCCAGCAATCCGACGATCGTGGCGTACAGGCCAGAGGTGGGTGGAACACCGGAGGCAACCGCGTAGGCAAGGCCCACGGGCAGCAGCACGGCCGACAGGGCGAAGCCGGCCACGATGTCATGACGAAGCCAGGCGAGCCTGTACTGGCCAATGGCAGCCAGACCTGGGACCCAGCGCCGCCAGCCCACGCAGGGGACGCTTCTTTTAATGCGCGGATGAGCGCTAGGAGTGCGCGGCATTGGTGGGGGGTTTGATGCGTTCATGCCTTGGCAGTCAGTGGCGCTAGCAGTGGCGCTAGGTTGATGGATGGATCACCTCTTCGCATGCCATGGCCGCATCTGTTCAGGCAGTTGCGATTGACCAATCCGCGCCGGCTTGATTCAGTCGTGCGGTCGGCCAGCTCGTGCAGCTCGACATGGCGGCGTTGCACAAGGCCCCGCCTGCCCGCGCAGGGAGTTGCGGCCGTTCGGTGCTGTGCGCCCCTAGGTGGTTCTTGAGAGGCCCATAACCAACTCTATGCAAAAGCTGCATAGGTTTGCCGTCATGCGGATCGAGAACCGATGGCGTTTGCAGCTGGGCTGCCGTAGAACGAGGCAGAGTGGCATCAACCGGCGTCAGCGTATGGCCCATGGGAGCGTCAAGGCTGGTTGGGCGGGTCTTGGGATCTTGCCTTTCGGGCCGCCTGTCAATCCCCCATGTCAGTGGTGCGCCCTGAGCCGGGCCCTGCGATGAGCGAGCGCTTCTTCAACGATCCGATCCTCAACTCACCCTATGAGCGCCCCAGCCGGCATTGGGAGCTGGTGAAAGGCATCCCCACGCAAGTGGAGCTGAAGGGGCGCCGGGAGTCGCAGCTGATCACGCCGATCCCCAAGCCCAGGAAGCGGGGCGGCAAGCACGAGCAGCGCGAGCTGGAGTTCGGGGCCCAGGGGCTGTCGGATAGCGACCAGCAATACGAGGTCGCCCAGCAGATCAACTCGATCCGGGTACTGGTGGAGGAGTGGCGGCAGGCTCCCGAGAGCCAGTGGAAGGTGACGGCGGAAACGGCCAAGCTGCTGAAGCACTGGCGCCACCACGAGTTCCAGGGCATCCGGCCCTTCTACTGCCAGATCGAAGCGGCCGAGACCGCGATCTGGCTCATGGAGGTGGCACCGGAGAGCGGCAAGCGCGGCAAAGACATCCTCGAAAAACTTGAAAGCGCCAACGACGATGCCAACCCCGACCTGTTGCGGATGGCACTGAAGCTTGCCACTGGCGCGGGCAAGACCACGGTGATGGCGATGCTGATCGCCTGGCAAACCATCAACGCCGCCCGCCATCCTGGCAGCAGCCGCTTCACCAAGGGATTCCTGGTGGTGGCGCCGGGCCTCACGATTCGCGACCGCCTGCGGGTGTTGATGCCGAACGACACCGAGAGCTATTTCAAGCGGATGGAGCTGGTGCCGCAGGACCTGGTTCAGGAGCTGGGCAAGGCCCGGATTGTGATCACCAACTACCACGCCTTCCGCAAGCGGGAGCTGCTTGATCTGGCCAAGGGCACCCGCCAGTTCATGGAGGGTTGGCGGCAGCAAACGATGGTTACCACCGAGACCGAAGGCCAGATGCTGCAGCGCGTCATGAGCGAGCTGATGGCGATGAAGCAGGTGCTGGTGATCAACGATGAGGCCCATCACTGCTATCGCGAGAAGCCGCTGAGCGATGAGGAACGGGACAAGATCCAGCTGACCTCCGAAGAGAAGGCAGAGGCCAAGAGCCACCGGGAAGCCGCACGGCTGTGGATCTCAGGCCTGGAAGCGGTGAGCCGCAAGATCGGCAAGGGGCAGCAGCGGGTGATCGACCTTTCGGCAACGCCCTTTTTCCTGGCCAGCTCGGGCTACAGAGAAGGCACGCTGTTCCCGTGGACGGTCAGCGACTTTTCGCTGATGGATGCGATCGAATGCGGCATCGTCAAGCTGCCGCGGGTGCCTGTCGCCGACAACATTGCCCAGGATGTGCCGCGCTATCGGGAGCTGTGGAAGAACATCAAGGGCAAGATGCCCAAGCAGGGGCGGGGCAAGGGGGGTAGCAAGGATCCTGAAAGCTTGCCCACAGAGCTGAAGACAGC
>BJHE01000060.1 GCA_014191755.1 Cyanobium sp. | reverse complement strand
GCAGCACGCCGGGATGGTCGAGCTCCTCGGCCAGGGCCGCCACGATCAGGATGGACGGGGAGTCGTGTGGTTCCGGCTGGGGGCGGGTCATCAAGATGTGGAATTGCTGCGCCGCCACCTTTGCAGAACCCGAGCGCTCGGCACACCAGCAGCGCCGCGGGCGCCCGGGATTCGCCATGATCGTGACTCTCGATCTCAAGACACCGATGCAGGCGAGCTGGAATGGCCAGGTGATCGCCGAGAGCGGCGACATCGTGAAGGTGGAGGGCAACGCCTACTTCCCGCCGGAGGCGCTGAGCGGCGACTGCTTCCGGCCCTCCAGCCACCGCACCGTCTGCGGCTGGAAGGGTGAGGCCCACTACTACGACGTGGTGGTGGACGGGCAGGTGAATGCCAACGCCGCCTGGTTCTATCCCGACCCCAAGGCCGCCGCCGAGGAGATCCGCGGCCGCGTGGCCTTCTGGAAAGGGGTCACGGTCAGCAACGGCTGAACGACGGCCTGGCCGCCGCGCCGGCCACGCTGCTGGCTGCCGGTGTTGCTCTGGAGAGCTTCTGCGATCAGCTGATCCTGCAGGTTGAGTGGGACCCGTTCGGGCGCCGCGACGGGGTTTTCAGAGCAGCCCGAACAGCTTGAGCGCAGCTCTTTTCTGTTGCCGTCGGCGGCATTGAACCCTCCAGGAGCCTGCGGCCGTGTCGCCGCGCACGTGGGGCTGGCTGCCCAGGGCACCCGGAAGGGCCAGCCCGCCGACCAGCGTTGTCATTGCTCCGTCACTGACCGATGGCAACCGGCAGCAACCCCTCCCACCCCTTCGCCCAGTCCGAGTCCCTGCCTATGGCCCTGAGCTTCGAGCTCCCGGCCGCTGAGGCCCCGGATCTTCCTGTGCTCTCAATGTTCTGCACTCTCCCCATCGGCGAGCCCCACGCCCCCATCTCCTGGCTGGAGCTGCTGGGCGAACGCTGAGTCCCGCGGGCGAACCGGAAGATCCGATCTGGCACCCCACCCCGTCCATCGCCGCAAAAAGCTCAGGCTTAAGCGTGGGCCAGCCACCCTCACCCCCCAGCGCCACCTCCATGGCCTCCTCGGGGCGGCCGGCGAGCAGGAGTTGCTCCCAGCGGTCGCGGTGGTGAGCGGCTTGGCGCGGCCCATAGCGGGGGGTGTCGGCCGGCAGGATCGCAGCATCGAGGGTGGCGGAGCAGAGCACCAGCTCCCGCGGCGCCGGGCCGCCCAGCTCCTGATGCAGCTCCTGCAGGCGGATGGCGGTGCGCACCGCGGCTCCCTGCAGCTGGGTTTCATCCACCACCACCCGCACATCGGTGTTGAGGGCAGCGAAGTGGCGCGGCCAGCTCCAGCGCGAGCAGCAGTAGCCGCGTATCAGCTGGCGACTCACCACCTGGTCCAAGGTGCCCACGATCACCGCCTCGGCCGCCAAGGCATCGGCGTAGTCGTTATCGATCTGGCCGCCCCGCAGCACATGCACCGGGATGGCCACCCCCAGGCGGTCCATCACCAGCGGACTGGCGCGATGATTGGATCTATTTTTTTACTCGTGAATCGCGGATGCAGCCATTGATTTTCCCATGCGCAAGACCTTGAAAACCATTGTGAGTTCCCAGGGTGATGCAGGTAAAATCTACGTTGCTTTCCTGGACAACCACGATCTAAATGAGCGCTTTCATCAGCAAGGTGTGCTGGCGTTTTCGCGAACTCTCAATGACAGGGAGCTGGTGGTGGTGGTGAACACCCACACCACCGCGACATTGACTGTGGCGGCGGTGGTGGATGCCAACCTAAACCCGGTATCCAGCATCTGGAATTTGCTGTTTTCCACGGCCGACCCTGGCGCCGGTGATCCATCTCCCCTTGAGCCACGCCATCGTCTGCTGATCCGCCCAACTGACCGTGCTGCCGCCTTCGAGGCGTTCGATGTGGTCGCGGCTGTGGAAGCCGTTATGGCCGCCTCGGGCCGTGATCACGGTGTCCAGCCAGGAGCATCGCCACCGCTGCGCTTGCCTCGCCAGCTCGAGGTGGGCCGCCACCGGCACCCAGGGGTCATCGGCTGAATGAAGCAGCAGGATCGGGGGCAGGGCGTGCCTGGCTTCCATCGCTGCCCGAAGCGGCTGCAGCGGACTGGCGGCCGTGTAGTAAGCCGCCAGGGACGCATGCCCCCAACGCGGTGCGGTGATGGCTGCATCGAAAGCCTGCAGGCTGCGCACCCGCTTCGGTCCCTGCAGCAGAGCGCGCTCGGCCGGCGAGACCCCGTGGGGATCCTCCAAGGTCAGCTGGCGCAGGCGCCGCAGCACCCAACGGCGATACAACCGGTTGCGCGGCCGGTCGAATTGATCCGCGCACTCGACCAGATCCAGAGGGCTGCTGATGCACGCCAGGCCATCGAGCAGGGGCTGCTCCAGCTGGGCATTGAGCAGCATCGTGCCCCCCAGCGAGAGCCCCACCCCGAACAGGGGCAGTGATCGCTTCCCTGCCGCCAGCTGAATGGCCAGCTGGCGGGCCTGCTGCAGGGCAGGCAGCAGATCGCGATTGCAGAGCGCGGCATAGGTGCCCGACGCCAGAGGCCTGCCGGCGCCGGCACCGCGCATATTGAGCCGCAGCACGGCAACACCGGCGGCCACCAGGTACGCCGCCAGACGGCGGATGCCTGGTCCGTCCACGCAACCGCCAAGCCCTGCAATCAGCACCACCAAGGCCCTGGGCGCTTCCTGCTGCGGCAAGGAGAGGCGTGCCAGCAGGGCATCAGCACCGCCCAGGTCGATGGTGAGCGCAGAGGAGAGATCCTCCAGCAGCCGCTCGGAACGGATCGTGTCCCGCAGCGTCTGCAGATCGGCTCCCCACCACGGCAGCCGCTGATGGAAAGAGGAGAACTCGATCGGGGGCTGGTGGGGCTCGCTCAATGGATCTGCCCGCCCTGCTGAAGGGACGACCATTCAAAACCTTGGATGCGACCCGACGGCTGCAGGACCCCCTTGAGGCCCCGCTGATCCAGGCCGGCGCCCTGCCTGCCGGACGGGGCACTGGCCGTTGCAGCGGCAGTCGCCCAGGATCGGGGGACTCCCGCGCTGCCCGGCCCATGGCTGAACCGGCCATCCTCGATGTGGATCTGCTGGCCTTCGAGCGGGGCGATGGGGCGGCCCGCGCCGCGGTGGTGGATGGGGTGCGCCGCAGCCTGGCCACCGGCTTTGTGTACACCAGCAGTGATCTGCCCGTCGATCTGCTCGACACCGCCTACGGCCTGCTGCAACGCTTCTTTGCCCTCGATCCGGCCAGCAAGGCCCGCTTCCACGAACCCCTGAGCCATGGTCAGAGCGGCTACACCGGTCTGCTGGTGGAAACCGCCGCCGGCCACGACCGGGCCGACTGGAAGGAGATGCTCAACTGGTCGGCGCCGCTGCCCGGCAGCCATCCGCTGCGGCGCCGCTATCCCCTGCTCTATCCGGAGCCCGTGCTCCCGGAGGCGGCGGTGCCGGGGATCACGGCGGTGCTGGAGCGCTTTCATGCGGCCCTCGCCGACCTGCAGCGGCGCTTTCTGCGGGTGATCGCCCTCGGGATGGGCTGCGCCGAAACCTTCTTCGAGGAGATGGTGCACGAGGCCCCCACCCTCACCCGCGCGATCCGCTATCCCCCCATGGCCGCCGCGCCGGCGGCCGGGCATCTCTGGGCCGCCCCCCATGCCGACATCAACCTGATCACCGCCCTGCCCCGGGCCACGGCCGCCGGCCTTGAGGTGGAGGTGAATGGCCGCTGGCAGGCGGCTGCACCGCCGGAGGGTCGGGTGATCCTCAACACCGGCCTGATGCTGGAGCGCCTCAGCAATGGCACCATCCCGGCCGGCTGGCACCGGGTGGTGGCCCCCCCGGGCGCCAGTGGCGAGCGCCACAGCGTGGTGCAGTTCTGCCATGCCAGGCCCAGCACGATCCTGGCGCCGGTGCCCTCCTGCTGCAGCGCCGCCCATCCCCAGCGCTGGGCTGGGGTGCGGGCCGCCGAGGCCCTCGAGGAAGTGCTCTATCGCATCAATCTGATGGCACCCTGAGCTGATGGCACCCTGAGGAACCCGCCTTTCCGCGTGACTTGGATCGCCCCTCCCTCCGTTCCTGTCCCGTTGCCGCTGGCAGCCCTCGGCGTGTCTGCTTCGCGATCCACCGCTGCTCCAGCTGCCCCGGGTCGACCCGCCCCGGTTAGACCCTCTGCGTCCAGGCCCTCTGCGTCCAGGCCCTCTGAGCCAAGGCCCGCTGGGTCACGACTAGCTGGGTCTCGACTAGCTGCATCTCGATCCTTGCTGATCTCTGCTCCATTCCTGCCCGGGACCGGCAGCCTTCGGGCCCAGGCGTCCGCTGACCCCCAGCTGTCGGCGCGGCTGCCCCCCGAGCTGCGCTCCCTGGCCCGGGATCTGGAGCGGTATGGGTTCCGGTTGCGCTGGGCTCCGCCCCCCGCGGCGCGGGCCTACGGCCAGTACGTGCCTGCCAGTCGCACTCTCTGGGTGGCGCCGATCGCCTTCGATCTGGGCATCGGCCCTCAGACCTTCCTGCATGAGGCGGTGCATGCCGTGCAGAGTTGCCCCGACGGGCAGCTCACCCCGATCGGCTGGCGGCTGCGCCTCGATCCGGTGGTGCGCCAGGAGATCGGCGGCATTCTCACCACGAGCTATCACCACGGCAGCCGGCTGCTGGAGCAGGAAGCCTTCGCCCTGCAGGGTCAAGATGACGCGGTGGCTCGCCTCCGCGCTGCCCTCAAGGCCCGCTGCCGGCCCTCCGGTTGAGCGGGGGCTATCGCCCTTCCGCCCCGGTCCGCCGTCCTGGTTGTTCCGCCCTTTGTTGTTCCGTCCCTGGTTCCATGGAGTCGCCGCTTCCAGCCTTCAGCCCCGACGATTGGCTGCGTCTGCGGGATGCCCTCCGCTATGTGGGGCGGGATCTGCATCACCGCTCCTTCGCCGTTGATGCCCAGCGGCGCGAGTTGCTCTGGCAGGAGATGGATCGTTGCCTGGCCCTGGCGGAGCGGATCGAAACCACCTGTCCGTTGCCGGAACCGGCAGGGGGCGATCCGCTCTGAGCGCTCAGCCGGCCCATCGCAGCAGGGCCTCCTCTTCTTCCAGCATGGGGATCTGCGGCTGCCTGCCGTGCTGAGTTCTGCCCCGGCGGATCCCGTGGTGCTCCATGCCGATCCCTGGTTGCTGGTGATCGACAAACCCTCGGGGCTGCTCAGCCAGAGCGGCCGCGGCCCTGCCCTGGCCGACGCGGTGCCGGCCCGTTTGGAGCCGGCCTGGGGGCCGCTGCGGTTGCCCCATCGCCTCGATCGCGACACCTCCGGCCTGTTGCTGCTCGCCCGCGATCCGGAGACCCACCGGAGCCTTTCGATGGCCCTGGAGGCGCGGCGGGTGCGACGCACCTATCTGGCCGATGTGGCCGGGTGGCCGTCGTCCCCGGCCGGGCGGGTGGAGGCGGCCCTGGCCAAGGCCCGCCACCGGCCACCCCTCTATCGGGTGCATCCAGCCGGCCGGCCCAGTCGCACCGACTGGTGGTGCCTGGAGCGGGGGGATGGTTGGTGCCGGCTGCGGTTGGAGCCCCACACCGGTCGTTCCCACCAGCTGCGGGTCCATCTGGCCTGGCTGGGTCACCCGATCCTGGGGGATCCCCTTTATGGCCCTGCGCGCAGTCGAGGCGCCGCTGGCCGGCTGCGGCTGCATGCCTGGCGACTCGACTTGGTGCATCCCCGCACCGGTGAGCCCCTCAGCCTCGAGGCTCCCCTGCCCTGGCATGGTGCGCGGCCGGCGCCGCTCACGCTGCAAGCTCACAGATCTGCCCCGCAGCCAGGGCGGGGGCTTGTGGGTCCTCAGCGCTGACCCAGGAGTTCCTCCCAGGTGGGGGCTGGCCGGCCCGGGCCCCCGGCGGTGCGGCGCGGCAGGGGACAGGAGGGTGCCGCTGGGGTGGAGCGCGTCCCCTGTGCGGAGCGGGGCTGGTTGGGCCAGGGGCTCGCCCCCCGGAAGGGGTGGGCCCGGGCCATGGGGATGCCTGGAGTTGGTGTTGTCATGGTCGATTTGGTCATGCTGATGCGGCGGATGCCCTCTTTGGGGGCTGCGGATGCCCAAGGACTCCGGGCGACTTGCCCGCTGCGCGGGGCTGGTCGCCGGAGCCGGATGGGGTGGGTTGGTGGGGCGATGGCCGATCCCGGGTTGCTCGGGGATGGCTCAAGCCCTGCTGAAGCGCAGACGGGAGATCGGGACTGGTCGCGGTTCGGGAGCGCGAGCCCTGATGCTGATTCTGGGCTGATCAAGAGGAACAGCTAGGAGGATCGCCCTCGGTCCACTCTTGATCGATGAAACCCTACAGCGTTCCAGCGCCCCTGTCCGGGTGGATCGCCGAATAGCTGCCGCCAGGCCGTTGCCCCCTGCGGCTGGTGCGCGCCGGGGGCGGCATGGTGCTGTTGCGGCGCAGGGTTGCGCATCACATCTGCGGCAAACCCGGGATTTGCAGCGGAGGCATTCATAGATTACTCCCCACTTCACCCGGGATTGCATTCGTTGGAACGATGATTTTTTATCCTTTGCGCCTAGCCGGCTACAGCCTCTTGTCGATCGGTGTGATCAATCTTTTCTCCCGATATGTCTTCGGCTTAGAGTTGGTAAAAAGTATTCCTGGCAGGCTTTCTATCATCAATAGTCTAATTGACTTTGTGCCATGGCTGCTGCTATCGCTTGCCCTCATCTTCCTGGAGGGGAACCGGTCTCGGCGTAGTCGTGAGCACTTGCCGGTGCAGCTTCTCCATCGGCTGCTGCTCCCTCTACTCGTGGGTTACCTGCTGCTGGTGCCGTTGATGATCCGCGATGCGATCGGCTACAACAGATCCGTGCAGTCGGAAATCTCTAGCCAGCTAAAGAACTACCGCAACGGCACCCGACAGCTTCTCGATCAGGTGGCCCCGCTCAGCACCCCCCTTGCCGTAGCTCAGGTGGTGCAGCGCTATCCCAGCATCGCCATGGCGGTGCTCCCCACAGAAACGGCGAGCCAGGTGAAGGCCAAGCTGGCCAAAGCCCTCAGCGACGGCGAAGCCCGCCTGATGACCCGGTTGGATGACCAGCGGCGCGCCCGGCTGGAAGGAATGTTCCAACGCACCATCGCTTCCATTTTCGTGGCTCTGGTGGCGGCTGCCGCCCTTGCGGGTCTTCGCCGTCAGAACCTGGCCGCCATCCGTGCATCCGGCCACATGGTGGCTGAATACTTCGCCCAAGACCTGCTCATTGATCGATCTTCCTGGGGGGGGCTCCGCGGTTCCCACGATCCGCAGTCTCCCGGCAAACCCCCATTTCTCAAGAAATGGCTGGCGAGGTAGGACACGTAAACATTCCTCACTCCGCGGGCGCGCCGGTGAGTCCGGCGGCCCGTTCTGCGGCCAGACCCTCAGTCTTCCGGATAGAGCAGGTCGGCGAGTTCCTCAGGATCCACGTCGTAGACCCGGGCCAGGGTGGTTTCGATGGCGCTGGTCACCACGTCGGGCAGGAAGCGCATCGCATTGATGGCGTCGTCGGCGATCTCATCGGTGAGCAGCTTCTCGCCGCCGAGTTTTTCGTCGTTGATCACGGCCATCACCCAGCTCTGGTAGGCGGTCACCAGGTCGCTGAACTCGAGTTCCGGATCGTTCAGATCGAGGGCCATCGAGCTTCTCCTGCAGGTTGCATGCCTGTGCAGTTTGCCCCCTGCCGGGGAGGATGGCGGCATGGATCAGTTTCGATCAGCGCCGCCACACCCAGCCGGGAAGGTTCCGGAAGAATCGCCAGGCCGGGCGGGCGTCGTTGCAGGGGCCTCGGCCGATGCCCTGCCCTGCCAGGACACCCTGCGGGCCAACCTGGTGGACTTCGCCCTGGCGGAGCTGGTACGGCAGCACCGCACTAGCTTTGCGCCGCCCTGGACGATCGAGAGCTGGGCCAAATTGTTGATCTGGTTGGCCCTCAACAGCGGCTGCGCCGGGGATAAGGCCTCCCTGGAGGTCTTTGCCGCGGCCCTCGGCCCGGAGCGCTCCGGCCGCCTGCGTCGCCTGTTCTTCAGCCGGGAGTTCGAAGCCAGGGGGCTGCGGCTGCTGGCGGATCCGGCTGAGGGGCAGGTGCTGGTGGAGGGGGGGCTGTCCGCCGTCGCGGCTGGGGCCGCCCAGGAGTCCGCCCTCGACCCCGTGGCCGCCGCCCTGGATGCCGTTGGTCTGGCCGCCCTTGTGGTTCCCGACCGGCAGCGCTGGCAGCGTCGCGATGGCGGGGTGGTGATTCCGTTTCGCTGAGCTGGTTCGCTGAACCGGGATGGGGCCCGCGCAGACGATCCACCAATTCTTCTGCCTCACTGGTGGGGCTGAAACTGTGAGCCAGCCTGCGGTGCGCCAGGGTCTGGCGGAGCCCGGCCCCTTCTTTCGGCCCCAGGTCCTTCGCGCTGTGGATGGTGCCCTCGACACGATGCTGGAGCTCAGCGAAGCCTTAGACCTCAGTCGAGATGTTCATGGCCCTGCGGCCGACGACCGGGGTTGGCAGCACCGGTTCGCTCTAAACCGTTTTCTGCACATTTCATCCGTTCCCCCATGCAGCTGATCGACACTTATCGCAACGCCGGCTACGCCGCCCTGGCCGATGGGGTGCTGGCCTTCTTCGATCACCGCGGTGACCTACAGCGGCCCGGCGTGGCCTTCGGTCCCGGCGGAGTGGGCGACCCTGCCAAGGTGTCCACCGACATCAGCCTGGTGGCGATCGATCGCAGCGATCCGGAGGCCTTCGCCCTGGCCGAGGTGATCCTGCGGGGCGTGACGGCCGGCCTGAACCGCTGGCTCGAGGAACGGCCGCTGTTCCGCGACTGCTGCCCGGAGCAGGAGCTGTTCGTGAATCCGATCTTCAACCTGCAGCGCTACGCCCCGGGCGAAGGCTTCCACCGCTGGCACTGCGACTGGACCACCAGCGAGGAGGCCACCGAACCGATCCGTCGCGTGCTGGCTTGGATCCTCTACTGCAACGACGTGGACGACGGCGGCACCGAGTTTCACTGGCAGGGGCACCACGAACCGGCCGAGCGGGGCAAGTTGGCGATCTTCCCGGCGGGTCTCTCCCACATCCACCGCGGCCGGGTGAGCCACCACCACACCAAGACGATCGCCACCGGCTGGATCAACGCCGGCAGCCGCGAGGCCTATCTGGCCCGGTTGGCGGCTGGCTGAGCTGGGGGTCGGGTCGTGTCGCCGCCATCGCCGTTCATCTCACCCGCCACCCCCACCTCCCCCATCACCGGAGGGCACGATCAGGCCCTCCATCTCCCGCTGCAGGTCGGCGGTGAGATTGGCTACGGCGCTGCGGCGATCGGCGCGGTAGGCGGCCAGGCGGGGCGCCACTGCGATGGCCTCGCCGATGCGGATCTGGGCCCGGCGGACCCCCAGGCGGGGCCGCCGTTCCGGTTTGCCGCCGCGGATGCGGCAAAGGGTGTCCCAGAGGATCAGCAGGCTGTCGGCGAAGCGTTCCTGGCTGGGGTCGTCCTTCACGTAGCTGCCACTCACCGCCACGAACGACTCCACCAGCCGCATGTGCCACAGCTGCTGGGCGGTCTGCTCCGCCAGCCGGCTGGCCAGGCCCCGCTCCAGGGCGCTGGCGGCGAGGGGCGTGGCGGTGCCGCTAGCGGGGTAGAGGCGGTCCCAGCCGGCCTGCTCCAGCCGCCGGCAGCGCTCGTTCACATCGCCGCGGCCCTCCACCGCGAGGGCGCGCTCGGCCACCTGCAGGGCTGCCTCCATCAGCCGGCTGAGCCGCGCGCCGAAATCGCTGTTGTTGCTGGCTGGGGTCGCGTCCGGGGCCTTGGGCAGGGGCTGGTGGTAAGCATCGCGGTAGAAGTTCTCCATCCGGGTGAGGATCACCACGGCCAGGCTGTAGAGACGTACGTAGAGCCGCTGCGGCTCCAGGGAGCGGTCCGGGGTGGGGGGCAGCCCCGCTTCCGTTTCCAGCTCGCGCAGCAGCCTTTCGATCGCCGGCCACACCGGGGTGATGAAGCTGTACTGCAGGCCGATCGGCAGCAGGGTGGTGGCCTCGGGTCGGCCGGCCCGGGCCAGGTCGTCGGCGGTCCACAGGGCCAGCTGGGCCACCCCCGGCTCCAGCGGACTGATCACCTCGTTGTGGCCATTGGTGGACCCCTCCGGCGCCACCGCAAAGGGATAGGAGCCATCCAGGAGAAGGGCGCGGGCGGTGCGCAGGGCCGGCAGGTCGAGCTTGCTGCGTTGGGTCGAGCAGCCCCCCAGGTGCGAGAGCAGCCAGCCCACCGGGGCACCGGCCCAGAGCGGGATGCCGCGGTCGTAGAGGAACTGGGCGTGGGGGCGGGGGCGGAAGCGGCGCTCCCCCTCGCTGCCGGGTCGGCCGGCCCGGGCCAGCTCGACCCAGAGCAGGTGGGCCATCACGGCCGGATCATCGAGGCTGGGGTGGCGAAAGGCCAGCAGCAGCCGGCTGCGGCCGCCCTGGAATGCCTCCATCGCCGCCTGCAGCCGCTCCATGTCCTCCACCCGCACGCTGCGCAGGCCGGCCCGGTGTAGCCACAGCGGCAGCAGCCGGCGGGCGCCGGCCAGCACCCGGCCGTCCAGCCGGGGCGGGATGAACTCCAGGGAGGTGGGGCTGGGCATGGATGGAGCTGATCGCTGGGGTGAATAGCTCTGGGGTCAGGTTGGCAAATGGCGGCAGGGCGCACCCCACGGGATCGCCTCGTGCATGGCGCAACCGGCTCTGCGTGCATCTCGGTGCTCCTGTGGCCTGAGGGTTGATCCCCAGGCGATCGCCTGCGTGAGTGTGCAGAGTCATCGGGGCCATCAGGATGGGCTCAGATCACCTTGTCCTGAGCACCCCGCTGTGAGAAGCCTGCCGTGGTCTGCCTGATCGTGTTCGGCGACAGCCTCTGCGATGGGGGCAACGCCCATGCGCTCCGGGGTGATGCCGCCTTCCCGTGCCCGCCCCATTGGCGGGGCCGCCGCTGCGATGGTCCGGTGTGGGTGGAGCAGTTGGCTGAGCGGCTTGGCTGGCCTCCCCTGCGGCACTCCCTGGCCGGCGGCACGAACCATGCCTATGGCGGCGCCCGCTCTGGAGCAGGCCTATCGCCGAAGGGAATGCCCAATTTGATCGAGCAGGTGGCGGGGTTTCTGGAGGAAGCCCCGCCCGATCCCGAGGCCCTGGTGGTGCTGCGGGCCGGCGCCAACAACTACCTCGACGCCCCCCCCTCCCCCGCCGTCGGTGACGCGGTGAACCGGCATCTGCTCGGTGCCGTGGAGCGCCTGGCTGCGGCCGGCCTGCGGCGGTTCCTGGTGCCCAGCGAGCTGCCCTGGGGGTTCAGTCCGATCCAGCTGCCGGGGCTGGGGGAGGCGGAGCGGCGGGGTCTCAACGCCCTGATCGCTCGCCAGAACGCTGCTCTGCAGGAGGCCTTGCAGGACCTGGCGGCGCGGCAGGGGCTGGTGGTGGTGCAGCCGGATTTCCACGCGCTCTTCCTGGCGGTGCGGGCCGATCCGGCGGCCTACGGGTTCACGGAGATCGGGCGGCCGGTGCTGGTGCTCGATGGCGAAGGTGCGGCCATCCCGGCAGCGCCTGCTGCCGCCACCGGCCCAGCCTTGCCGGCTCCAGTTAAGGCCCTGGGAGGATCGGCTGCCGCCGCTTTGTCATCCCCAGGCGACCCCGGCCCGGAAGCCCGCGCCGAAACATCCGCGGGGGCCGGCTACCTCTGGTGGGACAGCTGGGCCCACCTCACCACGGCCTTCCATGGGTTGCTGGCGGACGCGGCGTTGGAGGGGCTGCATCCATTCAGACCAGCCGGTAGGTAACGGGCCGCTCAGATGGGGGGAGGAGATGCGGAATCTGGATCACCCCCTGGAGCCTCTCAGACGCTGCCGCAGTTTGCGGGCCATCTTCCAGGCCATAGCGGCACCGGCCAGGGGCAGGGGGCCGGGAACCGCGGGCGTGTAATACAGGAGGGAGCCCGATGTGGTGCTGCCGCCGGCGGCCACATACACGCTGCCGTCGGACATGGCCAGCACGCCGGTGGGCTGGTCGATGCCGGAGGCGAGTTGCTGGCGCTCGCTGGTGAGGGGGTTGTAGCGCCACAGGCTGCCGCTGCCTACGGGATTGGCGAAGTTCTCCGCCAACTGCACCAGATAGAGCCAGCCATCGGCACCGAGGGAGAGGTCCATGGCGTTGGTGAAGCCACCGGTGATGGCGGTGGCAGAGTTGGCGCTGCCGTCGGAGCTGAAGATCGATGCCGATCCCGGCTGGAAGGGGTAGCCGGGCAGCTGGGTGTTGTAAAGGGTGCCGCCGGGGCTCACCGTTAGCCCGGTGGGCACGGCTTCAGCGGGCGGGGTGGTGCTGGCGACGACCGGGAAGTCCTCCAGTAGTTGAACCAACGCTGGGGTGGCATCGGCCACTTTGAGCAGGCGGTTGGCGCCGGCATCGGTGATGAAGCTGGTGCCGCCGAACCAGGTGAGGGCGTATGGATTGGAGAAGGGAGGGATATGGCTTGGGTTGGCGGACTCATAGGCGCCGAGATCGGCCAAGGAAACCACCGCAGAGCCCGGATTGCTGTAGTCGAACCGCACCAGTTTGGCGAACAGGCTGCTGCCGGCAGGACGGGTGGCGGGATCCCCCCGGAACCCGAACACCCCGAGCAGGCGTCCGTCAGTGCTGAAGGTGAGGTCCTGCAGACCGGCCACGGGCGAGGCCGCGCTGGGTGCGCGGGCGATCGAGTCGAGGCCGGTCCAGAGGCGGGTGTAGCTGCTGGTGGTGGGGTCGTAGCGACCCACGGCGCCGGTGGTGCCCCAGCAGCGCAGGGCCTCGGGTGGTGATGGAGGGGCTCCCGCCACGTCGCAGGTGGTGCCACCTTCACCGCCTTCGCTCACCAGCACCCGGCCGATGGAGTCGACCGTGAGCCCGCGGGGGTTGAGCAGGTTGTTGACCAGCACCTGGCGGTTGTAGGCCGGGGCCGCGTGGCCTGGGGCCGCTGCGGCGGCCAGGCCGGCCAGCAAGGCTCCGGTGGCCAGCAGGGCCCGGGCCGGCCGGATGGTGGAAGGAACGCGGCTGCTGCTTGGCATCTGGGCGGGCTGAGTACAGAGTCCGTCGAACGTAAACCTTCGCTTTTTTTTCCTGTCCAGTCTGGTGAGCTCATGCGTTGACGCTGCCGTCTGCGGCTGCTGCCTGCCAGCCCTGCATCGATGCTTAGCTCGCCCTTCGTTCCGGTGGCTCCACAGCCAGATCGTCTCGCGCCGCGGGCTCCCTTTGAGACCATGGGTCCAAACCCGTTAGCCCGCCGTGTCTGAGGCCGCCAGTTCCGTTTCGTCCTCCGCGGACTCTCCCGCTGCCTCCACCGGAGCAGCCGCCACGCCCGAAGCCGCCTCCACGCCTGCCGAGGCCGCCCCGTCGCCCGACGCCGCCCTGCCCAAGACCTACGACCCGGCCGGCACCGAGGCCCGTTGGCAGGCCGCCTGGGAGCAGGCGGGGGCCTTCCATCCCGATGCCAACGCCCCCGGCGAACCGTTCAGCGTTGTGATTCCGCCGCCGAACGTGACCGGCAGCCTGCACATGGGCCATGCCTTCAACACCGCCCTGATCGACACGATCGTGCGCTTCCAGCGCCTGCAGGGCAAGAACGTGCTCTGCCTGCCGGGCACCGACCACGCCTCGATCGCCGTGCAGACGATCCTGGAGAAGCAGATCAAGGCGGACGGGGCCAGCAAGGAGGATCTGGGCCGCGATGCCTTCTTCGAGCGCGCCTGGGCCTGGAAGGCCCAAAGCGGTGGCACGATCGTGGGCCAGTTGCGGCGGCTGGGTTATTCGGTGGACTGGAAGCGGGAGCGCTTCACCCTCGATCCCGGCCTCAACAAGGCGGTGGTGGAGGCTTTTTTGCGGCTACATGAGCAGGGGCTCATTTACAGGGGCGAATACCTGGTGAATTGGTGCCCCGCCTCCGGTTCGGCGGTGAGCGATCTGGAGGTGGAGATGAAGGAGGTGGAGGGGTCGCTGTGGCACCTGCGCTATCCGCTCACGCCGCTTCCCGACCACCCGATCGACCACCTGGTGGTGGCCACCACCCGCCCCGAAACGATGCTCGGCGACACCGGCGTGGCCGTGAATCCCAGTGACCCCCGCTATGCCCACCTGGTGGGCCGCAGTATCACCCTGCCCCTGGTGGGCCGCCAGATCCCGATCGTGGCCGATGAGCACGTCGATCCAGCCTTCGGAACGGGGTGTGTGAAGGTCACCCCCGCCCACGACCCCAACGACTTCGCGATCGGCCAACGCCACGGCTTGCCCCAGATCACGGTGATGGCCAAGGACGGCAGCATGAACGAGGCCGCCGGCCGCTTTGCCGGCCTGGATCGTTTCGAGGCCCGCAAGGCGGTGGTAGCGGCGATGGAGGCCGAAGGATTGCTAGTCAAGGTGGAGCCCCACCGTCACAGCGTGCCGTATTCCGATCGCGGCAAGGTGCCGGTGGAGCCCCTGCTTTCCACCCAGTGGTTCGTGCGCACCGAGCCCCTGGCCGAGCGCTGCCGCTCCGCCCTCGACAACCCCGCCGGCCCCGAGCCCCGCTTCGTGCCGGAGCGTTGGAACAAGGTCTACCGCGACTGGCTCACCGACATCCGCGACTGGTGCATCAGCCGCCAGCTTTGGTGGGGTCATCGCATCCCCGCCTGGTTTGTGGTGAGTGAAACGGGCGGCGTGATCACGGAGGCCACGCCGTATGTGGTGGCCCGCGACGAGGCGGAGGCGTGGGCGAAGGCGGAGGCGCAGTTCGGCGCGGGCGCCCAGCTCGAGCAGGACCCCGACGTGCTCGACACCTGGTTCTCCAGTGGCCTCTGGCCCTTCTCAACCCTCGGTTGGCCTGGTGAGGCGACCGCTGCCGACTCGGCTCCCGGCGCTGCCGGCGAGGCACCGCAGGAACCCGCCGATCTGGCCACCTGGTATCCCACCAGCGTGTTGGTGACCGGCTTCGACATCATCTTCTTCTGGGTGGCCCGGATGACGATGCTGGCGGGCGCCTTCCTGCAGGAAGCCGACCCCGATCAGCCCGATTCCGCTGACCCCGCCTATCCCGATGCGGCGGCCCGCGAGCGCCCGGTCGGCGGTCGCGACACCTGGATCCCATTCCGGGATGTCTACATCCACGGCCTGGTGCGCGATGAGAACAACCGCAAGATGAGCAAATCGGCGGGCAACGGTATCGACCCGCTGCTGCTGATCGAGCGCTACGGCGCCGATGCCCTGCGCTTCGCCCTCGTGCGCGAGGTGGCCGGCGCCGGCCAGGACATCCGCCTCGACTACGACCGCACCTCCGACACCTCCGCCACGGTGGAGGCCTCCCGCAACTTCGCCAACAAGCTCTTCAATGCCACCCGGTTTGCGTTGATGAATCTGGGCGGGGAGACGCCGGCGAGTCTGGGGGAACCGGTGCCGGCCGAACTGGAGAGCGAAGACCGCTGGATCCTCTCGCGCTTGACCCGCACCAGTACCCAGGCCGCCGAGCTATTTGGCAGCTATCGCCTCGGCGAGGCCGCCAAGCTGCTCTATGAATTCGCCTGGAACGATCTCTGCGACCAGTACATCGAGTGGGCAAAACCCCGGCTTTTCGGTGATGAGCAGGCCACCCGCACCGCCGCTCGCCGGGTGCTGGCCCGCAGCTTGGAGGCCCTGCTGGTGATGCTCCATCCCCTCATGCCCCACCTCAGCGAAGATCTCTGGCATGCCGTCACCGGGGCGGAAGCCACTGAGTTTCTGGCCCTGCAGCGGTGGCCCCAGCCCAATCAGGAGTGGCTCGACCCCTCCCACGAAGGCGCCTTCCAGTTCGGCATCGACGCCGTGCGCGCCATCCGCAACCTGCGGGCCCTGTCGGGGGTGAAACCCTCCGAGAAGTTGCCGATCGGCATCCATACCCCTACCGCCGCTCGCCAGGATTTCGTGATCGCCAACCAGGACAAAATCAGCCGCCTGGTGGGTGCCTCCGAGCTGCATTGGGAGGCCGAACCCAGCGCCGGCCAGTTGCTGGGAATTGTTGATAGCGACGCCCAGGTGGGCATCAGCGTTCCCCAGCAGAGCCTCGATGCCCTGCGGGAGCGGCTGCAGAAAGACCTGGCCAAGGCCGAAAAGGAAATCGCCGGCTTGGCTGGACGCCTCGCCAACCCCAACTTCGCCTGCAAGGCACCGCCGGAGGTGGTGGCTGAATGCCAGGCCAACCTGGCGGAAGCCCAGGCCCAGGCGGAGCTGGTGCGGGGGCGGTTGGGGGAGTTGGGGTGAGGTGTGGGTGCTGAGGCAACAACGATAAAGCCACAGGTAAAAGCCAACTTTTGCCAGGCTAACGACAGCCTTTAGAAGGCTTGACATGTTCAGAATTTGGAATCACGTTACCTTTGAAAAGGCTCTTAATTTTGTTGAGGTGTTGAGAAGGGACCGCGAGAATAGCGGCGACCATTCTTAAAGTTGCTACGCCAAGTGGAAGCCAGAACTGCCAAGCTTTACCTTTTCAGGGACGCTTAGAGCTGCCTACATTCGTCCCATCAGGGCCAAGGAGAGAAGCACCTGCAGTGCGCCGCTCAACCGCAGCGGTGGATCCGGTGGCAGCGGCGCGGGATGGAAAGCCCGGTAGCCCGTGGGTTGGCTGCGGTAGGTGCCGGCGAGGCTCGATCTGACTTCAAGCATAGGTTGCTGTGCCTT
>BJHE01000059.1:1822-17216 GCA_014191755.1 Cyanobium sp. | reverse complement strand
CGCTCCAGCAGACCCGCCGCCACCCCCAGCTCGCCGATGGCCACGGCGAAGTCGTACCAGCTGGCGGCGCCGGCATCGCTCCAGTGCAGGATGCGCGGGCCAGCGGCATCGGCCCCGATTCCAGTAGCCCTCCAGCAGGCGGCAGCCAGGGTGTGGGTGGCCGTCGGGCAGCCCACCTGGTCGGCCACAACGCCCAGAGGTTCGCCTGCAGCGGCTTTTAACGCATGGAGCCGCAGCATCGTGAGGCAGAAGTTTTTGCCCACTGGCCCATACACCCAGCTGGTGCGCAGCACCCGGGCTCCTGGAAGGGCCAGGGCGGCCGTTTCGCCTGCTGCCTTGGTGGCCCCATAGACCCCTAGGGGATCGAGCGCCTGATCCGGCCGGTAAGGCGAACCCTGGGCGCCGTTGAAGACGAAGTCGGTGCTCACCTGCAGCAGGCGCCCGCCGGTTTCCGCGAGGGCTTCAGCAAAGGCCTGCGGCGCACCGGCGTTAATGGCCAAGGCCTGATCAGGCTCGCTTTCGGCCCGGTCGACGGCGGTGTAAGCCCCGGCATTGAGCACCCAGTCGGGACGATGCTCCAGCACGGCCTGTCGGCAGGCCGCTGCATCGGCCAGGTTCAGTTCGGAGCGTCCGGTGGCGATCAGGGCAACGCCTGCGGGAAGGCTGGCCTGAAGCCCGGTGCCGAGCTGGCCCTCCCGACCGGTGAGCAGCACCTTCATGGCAGATGACTGTCAAAGACATCGCCGGCGGCCAAGGCTTCCGCGAGCCCGGGGGCGGCGGCATCCTTGTCCGCCAGCAGGGGTTCGATGCCGGTGGAGGGCCATTCAATCCCGATGGCCGGGTCGTTCCAGCGGAGGGAGCGCTCGCAGGCGCGGTTCCAGTAGCCCACGGTCTTGTAGAGCACTTCGGCGTTGTCGCTGAGGGTGAGGAAGCCATGGGCGAAGCCCACGGGCACCCACAGTTGGCGGTGGTTGGTGCCGCTCAGCCGGGCCCCTGTCCATTGGCCGAAGCTGGGGGAATTGCGGCGCAGATCCACTGCCACATCGAAGATTTCGCCGGCCACACAGCGCACCAGCTTGGCCTGGGCTTCCGGGGAGACTTGGTAGTGAAGGCCCCGCAGCACCCCCCGGCAGGAGCGCGACTGGTTGTCCTGCACGAAGCTGGGCACCTCGGCCTCCGGGATGCCGAGGGCCTCAGCAAAGTTCCGTCGGTTCCAGCTTTCGAGGAAGTAGCCCCGATCGTCCCCGAACACCTTGGGGGTGAGCAGCAGGGGGCCATCCAGGGGGAGGTGTTCAACTTGCATGGGGCTTCTCCAGCAGTTGCAGCAGGTAGTTGCCGTAGCCGCTCTTGCGCAGCGGGCCCGCCAACCGCTCCAGAGCGGCTGAATCGATCCAGCCCATCCGCCAGGCCACCTCCTCGGGGCAACCCACCTTGAGCCCCTGGCGATGTTCCAGGGTGCGGATGTAGCTGGCGGCCTCATGGAGCGAATCGGGGGTGCCGGTATCCAGCCAGGCCATGCCCCGCCCCATCAGCTCGACCCGCAGCTGGCCCTCCTCAAGGTAGAGGCGGTTGAGGTCGGTGATCTCCAGTTCTCCCCGGGCCGACGGCCGCACCTGATGAGCCCGTTCCACCACGGAGGCGTCGTAAAAGTACAGACCGGTCACGGCATAGCGGGATCGGGGTGTGGTGGGTTTCTCCTCGATGCTCAGCACCTGGCCATCGCGGGCGAATTCCACCACGCCGTAGCGCTCAGGATCTCGGACGGGATAGGCAAACACGGTGGCGCCACTGGTGAGGCCATAGCTGGACTGCAGCTGGGGCACCAGATCGTGGCCGTGGAACAGGTTGTCCCCAAGTACCAGGGCGGCGGGGTGACCAGCCAGGAACTCCTCGCCGATCAGGAAGGCCTGGGCCAGGCCATCCGGGCTGGGTTGGATCGCGTAGGTGAGATGGATTCCCCAGGCGCTGCCATCACCCAGCAACCGTTGAAATGCGGCCTGGTCGGTGGGGGTGCTGATGATCAGAACATCGCGGATTCCTGCCAGCATCAGTGTGCTGAGTGGGTAATAGATCATCGGCTTGTCGTACACCGGCATCAGCTGCTTGCTCACCGCAGTGGTGAGCGGAGCGAGCCGACTGCCGCTGCCACCGGCCAAGATGATCCCTTTACGGTGCGGTAACTCCTGGGCTAGTGGCATGCCCGCCGTACTTTCAGATTGGCTTGGATCATCCCATAGGCGGCGCGGCTCTAATCCCGCGCTGCTCACTTGGCCTCCATCCAGTTCGGACCTACCCCCGTTTCCACCCTCAAAGGCACCCGCAGCTGCACGGCCTCCTCCATCGTGCGGCGGGTGAGGTCGCGCACCTCCTCCAGGGCTTCTGGGGCGACCTCCAGCACCAGTTCATCGTGGACCTGCAGCAGGAGGCGGGCTGGCAGGCCCTGGTCCCGCAAGGTGCGGTGCAGGTGCACCATGGCGAGCTTGATGATGTCGGCGCTGGAGCCCTGGATCGGCGCATTGGCTGCGGCACGCAGCTGCTGGCCCTCCATGCCGCCCCGGCGGGCCGCCTCCAGGTCGATCGCCAGAGGATCCTTGCCCAGCAGGCGGCCCAGACCACCGGGATCGAAGTGAAAGGGGCGCCTCCGGCCGAGGATGGTTTCTACGTAGCCAAGGCTCAGGGCCAGCCTCTCTTGCAACTCCAGGTAGGCGAAAACCTTCGGATAGCGCTGCTTGTAGCGGCTCAGGAACTCCTTGGCCTGGGCCTGGGGGAGTCCCGCCTCCCGCGCCAGCCGCTGGGCGCCCATGCCGTAGATCACGCCGAAGTTGATCGTTTTGCCCAGCCGCCGCTCCTCGCTGCTCACCTCCTCCTTGTCCAATAGCAGCCGGGCGGTGAGGGCGTGCACATCGTCGCCGTCGTTGTAGGCCTGCACCAGCACATCTTCGCCGGAGAGATGGGTGAGGATGCGCAGCTCGATCTGGGAGTAATCGGCACTCAACAGCAGCCAGCCCTCCTGAGGCAGGAAGGCCTTACGGATCCGCCGGGAGAACTCCGTGCGGATGGGGATGTTCTGAAGGTTCGGATTGCTGCTGCTCAGCCTTCCGGTGGCGGTGACGGCCTGGTTGAAATCGGTGTGCACCCGTCCGGTTTCCGGTTCCATCAGGGCCGGCAGGGCGTCCACATAGGTGCTGCGCAGCTTGCTGAGGGTGCGGTGCTCCAGCACGAGGGGCACCACCGGGTGGTCGTGTTCCAGTTTTTCGAGCACGGCGGCGTCGGTGCTCCAGCCGGTCTTGGTCTTGCGGGATTTCTTGCGCTCCAGCCCCAGGGTGTCGAACAGCAGCTCGCCCAGCTGTTTGGGGGAGGCGAGATTGAAGTCCACACCGGCGGCCTCGCGGGCCCGGATCTCCAGGTCCGCCAGGGTGGTGGCCAGTTCCGTGGAGAGCTCCGCCAGGTAGGGACAGTCGATGCGGATGCCGGTGGCCTCCATGGCAGCCAGCACCGGCTCGAGGGGCAGTTCCACCTGCTCCAGCAGTGCCGGCAGGGCGGCTCCCAGGGCCGCGAGCTGCTCGCGCAGCAGCCCCGTGAGCCTCCAGGTGACATGGACATCCATGCCGCAGTACTGCGCGGCCGCCGGGATCGGCACGGCCGCGAAGCTGACTCCCTTCGGCACTAGATCCCCGTAGCTGGTGGGGGTGAAGCCCAGGTTGCGCTGGGCCATCACCTCCAGGCCGTGGCGATCGTTGGCATCGCGGAGGTAATCGGCCAGGAGGGTGTCCATCACCACGCCCTCAAGGGCCAGGCCGTGGCGCAGCAGCACGAGGCGGTCGTATTTGGCGTTCTGGAGCGTCTTGGGGTGGGCGGGGCTGGCGAGCCAGGAGGCCAGGGCCTGCAGCACCGTTGCTAGGGGTAGCTGGGTGATGCTGGCGTCCGCCGTCGGTTCGCCCAGGCCCGCCAGCAGTCCCTGGCTCTCGCCGCCGCCGTGGCCGATCGGGATATAGGCCAGATCCGATGCACCGGCACCCCAGCACAGCCCGATGCCAACCAGCTCGGCGCGGAAGGGATTGAGGGCCGTGGTCTCGGTGTCGAGGGCCACGGGATGGGCCGGATCGGTGGCGGCCTGAAGCCTGATCAGCAGGGCGGCCAGCTGAGCCTCCGTGGTGATCAGCTCCGGTTGGAGGGAGGGGGTGGCGGTGGCTGGTCCGGCCGCGGCATCGGGGGTTCCGATGTTGTGCAGCGCTGCGGCTCCTGGCTGTGTGGCGTGGGCCGCAGCAGCGCTTGGGCTGGGTGCCGCCGGGCTGGCGCCTTCGGCGCCGGTCGGAACCATGGCAGCCCCATCGGCGGATGCTGGATGCCGCTGGTTGGTGGTTTCATCGCTGCCGGCACCTGGATCGGTGGTGACGTCCAGGGGCTGAGCCGAGAACAGGCGCGTGAAGTTGGGGACCTGCCGCACCAGGCTGAACAGCTCAAGTTCCTCGAGGTTCCCCGCCAGGGATTCGCTGTTCACTGCGCCGAGTTCGAGCCTCGGTTCGCTGGGCAGGGGAATATCCAGCAGGATCTCGGCGAGCATGCGGGAGCGGAAGGCGTTCTCCCGTTCGGTGGCCAGCTTCTCGCGAATCGCGCCCTTCAGGGCTCCCTTGGCGGCCTTCGGGCCCTCCAGGGTGTCGAGGGCGGCGTAGATCCCCTCCAGACTGCCGTTCTCCTGCAGGAGGTTGATGGCGGTCTTGGGACCAACCCCCTTCACCCCCGGGATGTTGTCGGAACTGTCGCCGGTGAGCGCCTTGAGATCAACAACATCCTCCGGGGGAACGCCGAGCTTGGCGATCACGCCTTCGCGGCGGATCTCCACCGGGCCGCTGTTCTTGGCGTAGGGACCACCCCCCATGTAGAGCACGGCGATGTCGCGCTGGTCGTCCACCAGCTGGAACAGATCCCTGTCGCCGGAAAGGATGCGTACCCGCCAGCCCCCGTTGGCGGCCCGGTTGGCAAGGGTGCCGAGCACATCGTCGGCTTCGTAGCCGGGGGCCAGGCAGAGGGAGAGGTCGAGGGCCTCGGCGAGGATCCGCTGCAGATTGCCGAGGTCCTCGAAGAAGTGTTCAGGGGCTTCCTCGCGGTGGGCCTTGTAGGCCGCATCGGCCTCGTGGCGAAAGGTGGGTTCGGCAGTATCGAAGGCGATCACCACGCCCTGGGGGTTGAGTCCGCGGCAGTTGTCGAGCAGGGCCTTGAGGAACCCATAGGTCACGCTGGTGGGGACCCCCGCCTTGGTGCTCAGCCCGCCATCACCGCCCTTGGCGAAGGCATAGAAACTGCGGAAGGCCAGGGAGTGGCCATCCACCAGGAGCAGCAGGGGCTTGGGGCCACCAGCCGCAGCTGTGGCCCGGCTGCTGTTCGCGAGGTCCCCATCGGCTGCCCCAGGAGCTATCGCCTGACCCACCGGCGCTGAATCCGCCACCCGTTTCCCCCTGTTCTGCGCCATGGTCCCCCGCCGCCTGGATCCCTTCCGTGGCCACAGCCTGCCAGAGGTCTTCACTCCGCCGCGGCCGGCGCCGGCCGCGGCGGCGGTCTTCAGCCCCTGTGGTGGTTACCGCTGGTGGCTCCAGCGCACCTGGCAGCCGGAGCGGCCGACCCTGGTGTTTGTTGGGCTCAATCCCTCTCGCGCTGATAGCCAGCGGGACGACCCCACCCTGCGGCGGCTGGTGGCCTACGGCCGCTGCTGGGGGTTCGGGCGGCTGGAGGTGATCAACCTCTTCGGCGCCGTGGCCACCACCCCGGCGGCCCTGAAGCGGATGGCCGATCCGGTGGGAGCGGACAACGAGGCCTGGATCCGGCGCTGTCTCCGACACCTCGGGCCGTGGCGTTCCGAAGCCATCCCTGCCCAGGAGTCCGCTGGAGCGGTCTCGGTGGCGCCGCTCGGGTCGCTGCTCTGGCTGGGCTGGGGCAATGGCGGTGCCTGGAGGGGCCGCGATCGCGCCCTGCTCGCCTTGGTGGCCGAGTTTGCGGTCAAGCCGTTTGCCCTGCGGTGCACCGCCTCCGGCCAGCCTCGCCATCCGTTGTATTGCCCGGCGGCGATGACGCCGGGCCCGTTTGCGTCATCCTGGAGGGATCTTCCGGATCCATCGCCTTCCCATGCCCCGTGTTCCGCGTCGGTTTCACATCCACCTGATGCTCGAGGGTGGGCATGAGCAGGTGGTGGAGTTCCGCACCCTCGACGATTTCCAGAAGTGGTATGGCGGTGTGCTCACCTCGGCTGCGCCGGATGCCTTCGTGAACGTGCCGCTGGAAGATTTAGAACTGGAATATCTGGTGTTGCGAGCCTCGAGCGTGATCGCTATCCGGGTGGAGCCGCTGTTTGCGAGCGTTCAGGATTAGGTCGTCCGCACGACGAACGACCAGGATTCAACCCGTTACGCCGGCCAGCCTCGGGCCCGCTTCCCCGAGCCGGTGCAGCAGGGTGAGGGTGGTGAGCAGATCCGGGCCCTGCAGGCTGCCCAGCAGGGCGGCCCGGGCGCTCTTCATCACCACTCCCTTCTTCACACCAGCCGCCGTGGCGGCTGTCTCCAGAAGTGCCTTGGCGGCATCGGCCTCGAGAGGACCTTCCGGCAGGCCCTGGCTCAGGGCCGCCAAGGCGGCAGTGGCTCCTGGAGCATCCAGCTGCTCCCGGGCCGCTTGATCGAGCTCCGGGCGGCGGAAGAAGGGGGCAGCCTGATCCACCCCATCGCTGAGACGGGTCAGGGAGGGAGCCAGAAGGGCGCACAGATCGAGCTGCCAGGTGGAATCTGCCGCAGCTCCACCGATGGCCCAGCCCTCCGCCTTCCACAGGGGTAGGAGTTGCTGCCGGAGAGCTTCGGGATTCAGGCCATGGAGCACCTGGGCGTTGAGCCAATCGAGCTTGTCCCAGTCGAAGCGGGCTCCGGCTCGGTTCACGCGATCGAAATCGAACACCGTTGCCGCTTCGGCCAGGCTGAAGCGCTCCTCCATGCCCTCCGGAGGCGACCAGCCGAGCAGGGTCATGTAGTTGGCCAGGGCCTCGGCCACATAGCCCATGCGGCGGAAATCGCTCACGGAGGTCACGCCATCGCGCTTGGAAAGCTTGCGGCCCTCCTGGTTGAGGATCAGGGGGGTGTGGGCGAACAATGGGGCGGGGGAGCCGAGGGCCTGGTAAAGCAGCAGTTGCTTGGCCGTGTTGGCGATGTGGTCCTCGCCGCGGATCACATGGCTGATGGCCATGGCGGCGTCATCGACCACGACCACAAGGTTGTAGAGGGGATCTCCGATCCGGTCGGCCGGGGCGCGCCGGGCAATCACCATGTCGCCCCCCAGATCGGCACCGGACCAGCGCATCTCCCCCCGAACGAGGTCGTTCCAAATGATGGTGGTGTCGTCGTTGATGCGGAAGCGCACCGTGGCTTCGCGGCCCTCGGCAATGAAGGCCTGCTCTTGCTCGGGGCTGAGGTGGCGGTGGCGGTTGTCGTAGCGCGGCGGCAGGTTACGGGCTGCCTGCTGCTCGCGCATCGCCGTGAGCTCCGCTTCGGTGGCGTAGCAGCGGTAGGCGTTGCCGGAGGCGAGCAACTGTGCGATGGCCAAACGGTGTTCGGCGATGCGGGCGCTCTGGATCACAGGCTCCCCATCCCACTGGAGGCCCAGCCACTGAAGACCATCGAGAATGTTGGCCGTGTATTCGTCCTTGCTGCGTTCGCGGTCGGTGTCCTCGATGCGGAGGAGAAACTGGCCGCCGTGGCGCCGAGCGAACAGCCAGTTGAACACCGCGGTGCGCGCCGTGCCGATGTGGAGAGTCCCGGTGGGGCTTGGGGCCAAGCGAACCCGGACCGGACCAGCGACTGCCACGGTGAAGGGCTCCAAAGAAGTGAACGGGACTGACGGGGCTCGAACCCGCAACTTCCGCCGTGACAGGGCGGTGCTCTAACCGATTGAACTACAGTCCCCCGTCGCTTACGCGGGCTTGTGGAGCCCGGGAATCGGCGGCATCGGCGCCATGGCCGACAGCACAAGTATCCAACGAGACCTGTCCCTCCGTCAACGCTGCTGAGGCCATGGGCTGGATGCGCAGACTCTGGAGATCCCCAGCTGGGGCATCACTCCCCGGAGGAGGAGTGGCTGAGCAGCGCGTCTGAAGGGTGTGTCGGCATCGGATGCCAGGTGGCGATGGGCAGCGAAGCGAAGCCATGGCTTCCAGCAAAAAAGGCCTCCCGTGTGCTGGGAGGCCATAAGACAGTCAGATGAAAGAAAAGTCCGTTCCTGCTGCTGCCGTGATTGGCTGCTGAGATTGATTGATAGGGGACTGAAAGATACGGACCAGATAAATCTGAGCCGGCTGATTGTTGTTCAGGGACGGAAACCGGCCGGTTCGATCAGGCGCACCTGATTGCCCCGGGCCGTGAATTCCCGACCTTGGTCGCTCTGCACGACAACCCGACCCCCAGATTTGACGCGGATCACGCGGGCCCGAACCCAGCCTAAGGCTGCGGACTCCAGCACTTTCACCACGTCACCGGGTTGTAGATCCAACTCCATGCTCGGAACCACGAAACTGCAAATGGGGCCATCGAACGCGCCGTGGAGGACTTGAACCCCCGACATCAGGTTTTGGAGACCTGCGTTCTACCAACTGAACTAACGGCGCAAGGCGACGACCCCAGGGAACTGGGCTAAATCCACCGAACCGTCCCAAAGGAAGGTTCGGTGGAAGCGTGGCTCAGCGATCGAAACGCTGCTTCACGCGGGTGGCTTTACCCACCCGGTCACGCAGGTAGAAGAGCTTGGCCCGACGCACCTTACCGCGCCGCTCCACCTGGACGGAAGCGACCTGGGGGCTGTGAAGCATGAACACCCGCTCCACGCCGATGCCCTGGAAGATTCGGCGCACGGTGATTGTTTCGTTCAGGCCGCCATGGCGCTTGGCGATCACCACGCCCTCGTAGGGCTGAATCCTCTCCTTGCTTCCCTCCCGGATCCGCACGCCCACCTTCACGGTGTCGCCCACATAGATATCGGGCAGATCGGCCTTGAGCTGTTCGGACTCAAAGGCGTCGAGAAGCTCCCGGGCACTGCGGCGGCCGGTGGTGACCTTCACCGCCGGGGTGGCCGCTGCGGCCTCGGTGGCCGTCTCAGAGGTGGTTGCCGCGGCGGTGTCGCTGACGGCGGCTTCTGGTGCTGTCATGGCTGTTGCGCTTGATCCTGGTGTCGATTCGGTTGATGATTCGGCTGTTTCCGCTGCCATCCCAGCTCTCCAGTGCCTGGCCAAACCGCCAGTGTACTGGCTCATGTGTCACCCCCGGTTTGATTCCCCGGCCGGTGCCACCGCTGCCAGAGCATCGCACCGCCAGTGCCCAGCATCCAGAGCAGGCCAAGGCCATTGGCCAGCACGTAGAGCGTTTCGCCGCTGGGGCCGAACCAGTGGCGCAGCCATTCCCCCTCGTGCACCACCATCAGCCCATGGGCCGGATCCCGGCCGAGGCCGCCCCAGTCGCGCAGGAGCCGGTAGCCCAGCCCTGTGGTCACCGTGATCAGCAGGGGCGCCAACACCCAGGGGGCAAGGGCGGCGTGAGCCCGTCGCAGCCGCAAAGCCAGGGGTGGAGAGCCCTTCCGACCGGCGGCTTGGTTGGGCGCATCGCCGCCCGGGTCGGCCGCGAGGTCCTGGGCATCGCTGCCGCCGCGAGGTTCCCCTGCGTGTTGATCAGCCATGGCGTCTCGCCGGCCAGCATGAGCCATTGATAACTTGAAACGAACCCGAACGACCTGCCCGAGTCGGCCCCGCATGAATCTTTTCGCCGATCTCCTGGCCGCCTCGCAGCCGGGCCGTGCGCCCAACGGCACCGTGACCCAGAGCGGACCCCGAATCCAGAAGAGCCGGCGGGGCGTGGAGGTGAAGTCGGCTCGGGAGATCGCCGTGATGCGCCAGGCCAGCCGCATTGTGGCCACGGTGCTGCGGGAGATGATCGCCATGGCCGCTCCGGGCCTCACCACCGGCGATCTCGATCGCCACGCCGAGAAGCGGATTCGGGAGATGGGCGCCACGCCGAGCTTCAAGGGTTATCACGGCTTTCCGGCGAGCATCTGCGCCTCGATCAACCATGAGGTGGTGCATGGCATTCCCAGCGCCAAGCGGGTGATCCGCGCCGGCGACCTGCTCAAGCTCGACACCGGCGCCTATTTCGAGGGCTACCACGGCGACAGCTGCGTGACCATCTGTGTGGGCGAAGGGGTGCCTGAGGAGGCCCGTACCCTCAGCCGGGTGGCCCAGGAATCGTTGATGAAGGGTCTGGCGACCGTGAAAGCCGGCAGCACCCTGCTGGAACTGGCCGGCGCCGTTCAGGACCATGTGGAGGCCCACGGCTTCGCCGTGGTGGAGGACTACACGGGCCACGGCGTGGGTCGCAATCTCCACGAGGAGCCCTCGGTGTTCAACTACCGCACCCGCGACCTGCCCAATATGGTTCTGCGGCCGGGCATGACCCTGGCGGTGGAACCCATCCTGAATGCCGGCAGCAGGGGCTGCCGCACCCTCAAGGACCGTTGGACCGTGGTGACAGTGGACGGCAGCCTCTCGGCCCAGTGGGAACACACGATCGCGGTGACCAGCGACGGCTGCGAGATCCTCACGGACCGGGATTTCTGATCACGGCCCCGATGCTCGGGTGGTGAGTCGGAAATAGGCCCAGCGGCTGAGGGTGGCCAGGGGCATCAGTAGATAGGTGAGGGGGTTGGGGGTCACGATGACCAGGCCGCAGTTCCAGTCGAGCGCCTGGCGCATCACCTCACCGGCCACCCAGTCGGCGTTCATCAGACCGATCGGATTGAGGCTTGAGCGAAAGGGTCCCAGCACGAGCCGGCGCAGCCGCAGGGGGCCGCCGGCCGCCCTGGTGAGATCCAGGGCGCGCAGGCTGAGCAGCTGGCCCACCAGCCGTTTACTGATCTCATAGAGCGGGCTCACCGCCAGCTGGATCTCCGCCTCCGAGGTGTTGAGCCACACTTCGGGGAGCGGTCTGGCGGCTCCGGTGGGGGCTCTCGGGCCAACGGCGCTGCGGCGCTCCCCGACCACGGTGGCGAAGAGCTCAAGCAGGCGCCAGCTGCTCAGGGCATTCACCTCCAGGGATCGCTCCACGGCGGTGCGGTCGCGGGCGGTGTGGACATTGACGCCATGGTTCAGCACCAGCACGTCCACCTCGGCCAGAAGACCCGCCAGCTCCTGTTCCTCCCCCACCCGCCAGCGCACCTGGCGCAGGGGGATGGGATGGCCCTCGCCATCGACCAGGTCCAGGGGCGCTTCGCTGCTGGTGAGGGCGATCAGCTGGGCGCCTCGGTCGTGCCAGCGGCGCAGCAGGGCCCGGCCAAAGCTGCCCCCCGCCCCGGTCACAGCCACCCAGGGGGGCGGATTGGGGTTGGCGGTGGGCTCCGTGTTGGTCATGGTGGCTCTGCGGAGGCGAACGCTTCCGCGCGAGGCTGCATTCTGCAGTTGATCGCTTGGATCGGGGGCGTGGCAGGGGCTGCTCGGCGGGCTAGCTGTGCTGGGGTCAGGCGATCACGGGGAGTCTTCTTCCTAGGAAGCGGCCGGGTTCGAATCGGTTGGATCTCCCTGCCGGGGATGAATCTCGATCGGCTGTGTCGTGCTTCGTGTTGCCGCCCGATGCCGTGCCGCCCGCCGTGCAGCCCGCCACACAGCCGGACGTGGTGCCGGCGTCCGCCCTGAACCTTGGCCGGGCGGTTCATCGGCCACGATGGAGCTCTGAGGTGTGTCGCTGCCTAAATTGGCGCCGATCCGCTGACCCCGGCGAGGAATCCATGCCTATCCCGTTGCTGATCGGCTCCTGCGAACCCTTCAGCGGTAAGTCGGCGGTGGTGCTGGGTCTGGCCCGCCAACTGGGACGCGAAGGTGTTTCGGTGCTGTTCGGCAAACCGCTGGCCACCAGCGCCGCAGACTTCCCGATGGATCCTGAGGTGCGCTTTGTGGGCACCACCCTGGGCTTGTCCGATGAACAGTTGCTGCCCTCGCTGCGGGTGCTGGAGCCGGCCACAGCCCAGGCCCGCCTGCTGGCGGCCGATCTGGAGGCTGGCGATGTTCTTGACGGTCTGCGCAGCCGTATTGCCGCCGAGGCCGAGCGGCTGGTGCTGCTGGAGGCGGCCGGCACCCTGAGTGAGGGACTGCTGTTCGGGCTGTCGCTGGCGCAGCTGGCCCGTGAGCTTGATGCTCAGGTGCTGCTGGTGCAGCCCTGGAGCGATAGCCGCAGCGTGGAGCCGTTGCTGGAGGCCCGCCAGCAGCTGGGGGATCGCCTGGCCGGGGTGGTGTTGAACGGAGTGGCGCCCGAGGGCCTGGCCACGTTGAGAGCCGAGCTGGAGCCTGCCCTGGAGCGCCTGGGGTTTCCAGTGCTCGGGGTGATGCCCCGTAGCCCCCTGCTGCGCAGCGTGACCGTGGAGGAGCTGGTGCGGCGCCTCGATGCGCGGGTGTTGTGCTGCCAAGACCGCCTCGATTTGCTGGTGGAAACCCTTTCGATCGGGGCGATGAACGTGAACTCCGCCATGGAGTTCTTCCGCCGTCGCCGCAACATGGCCGTGGTGACCGGCGCCGACCGCACCGACATCCAGCTGGCGGCACTGGAGGCCTCCACCCAGTGTCTGATCCTCACCGGGGTGGGGGATCCCCTGCCCCAGCTGATCAGCCGAGCCGAGGAACTGGAGGTGCCCGTGCTCAAGGTCGACCACGACACCCTGACCACGGTGGAGACGATCGATGCCGCCTTCGGCCATGGCCGGCTTCATGAAGCCGTGAAGGCCAGCTACGCGATCCGGCTGGTGCAGGAGCACTGCAACTTCTCCCGCCTGTTCGAGCGGTTGCGGCTGCCGGTGCGGGCCTGAGCCGCTTGCCGGCCCTTGAGGTTCGCCGCTGCTAAGTTCACATTGAAGCTTGCGGGCAACGGTTGACCCGGTCCCTCGATCTACCGGCCTTAGACCGGATCGACACCCTCGCCCAGGAGCTAGCCATGCTCCAGGATCGGGGCAAACGACGCATCGCCATCCTGGGCAGTCGGCACGTGCCGGTGGTGTCGATCCACCTCGTGGAACTCGTGGCCCGCGCCCTGGCCCATGAAGGCCACAGCCTGATCACCTCAGGGGCCCAGGGGGTGAATTCCGCGGTGATCCGCAGCGTGCTGGAGGTGGACCCCAGTCGACTCACCGTGCTGCTGCCCCAAAGCCTGGATCGCCAGCCGATCGAGTCGCGCGACCAGCTCGAGCATGTGTTGCACTTGGTGGAGAAGCCGGAGCATGACGACCTCCCGTTGCCGGTGGCCAGCAGCCTCTGCAATCACGAGATCATCAGCCGCTGCGACCAGCTGATTTGCTACGCCTTTCACGACAGCGAAACCCTCCTCTCCAGCTGCCGCAGCGCCGAGGACATGGGCAAGGTGGTGAGCCTGATGTTCTTCGACTGAGCGAGAGACGGGTGCCGGGCCTGCTGACCCGGGGCCCAGTGGGGACTAGGGCCGCCAGCCATGGCAGGGGGGGTCAACTGGCGTTTTCAGGATCGCGCGGCAGCACCTGCAGCCGAGTGCCCTCGCGGCCCATCACCGTGACGGCACTGCCGCTGGGGAGAAGACGGGACGGTTCGAGGTTGCGGGCGGCCCAGCTCTGGCCCTGCCAGCGCACCCGGCCCTCGCCCTCAAGGTCGAAGGGGGCGATTACCTCGGCCAGCTCCGCTCGGGCTGCCGGGGGAATCGCCCGTTCGCCGTGGCGGCTGGACCAGCGCCGCACCAGGCTGTAAGCCACCCCCATCAGGGCAGCGAAGAGCAGCAGCTGCGGGGCCGCCGCCAACTGGGGGAGGGCGCTGGCGAGCAGGACCAGCAGCAGGGCGGCCAGGCCCCCCACCAGCAGCAGTCCATCGCTGTCGATCCCGATCAGCACCAGCGAGAGCAGCAGAGCAGCGAAGCCGAGCCAGAGCAGGGGCAGGGGGGGCATCCGAACGGGCCGCGGCGATGGATTGGCTCCATCCTGCCTACGCTCAGCCCAGTGGTGCAGCACCGATGGAAGGCCTTTTCATTCCTGTGCTGATTGCCCTGGGGGCGCTGGGCATCAGCGGCGTGAAGGTGACCAGCAGCAGCCGCTCGATGCTGGTCGAGCGGCTCGGCAAGTACAACCGCCAGCTCTCGCCTGGTCTCTCGTTGGTGATCCCGGGGCTGGAGCGGGTGGTGAGTCATGAATCACTGAAGGAGCGGGTGCTCGACATCCCACCGCAGCAGTGCATCACCCGCGACAACGTGTCGATCGAGGTGGATGCGGTGGTGTACTGGCAGCTGCTGGAGCATCCCCGCGCCTATTACGCGGTGGACAACCTGCAGTCGGCGATGGTGAACCTGGTGCTCACCCAGATCCGCGCCGAGATGGGCAAGCTCGACCTCGACGAAACCTTCACCACCCGCTCCGAGGTGAACGATGTGCTGCTGAAGGAGCTCGATCAGGCCACCGATCCCTGGGGCGTGAAGGTAACGCGGGTGGAGCTGCGTGACATCAAGCCCACCCAGGGGGTGCAGCAGGCGATGGAGCAGCAGATGACCGCCGAGCGGGAGAAGCGGGCGGCGGTGCTGCGCTCCGAGGGGGAGAGGGAATCCCAGGTGAATGCAGCCCGGGGCCGGGCCGAGGCCCTGGTGCTCGATGCCAAGGCCAAACAGGAAGCCCTGCTGCTTGAGGCCGATGCCCAGGCCAAGCAGCAGCTGCTGCTGGCTCAGGCGCGGGCCGCCTCTGCCAAGGAGCTGGCGACGGTGATTGAGGCCCATCCGGCGGCGGCTGAGGGCCTGCGGCTGCTGCTCGCTAAGGACTGGATGGCGATGGGCGAAAAGCTCGGCAATGCCCCAGCTGGCAGCGTGTTGATGGTGGATCCCCAGAGCCCGGCATCGCTCCTGGCGGCGCTGAAGGGGCTGCAGGAGAAGGGCTGAGCCCAATTAGTCTGCTTTTGGTCGTCGCGATCGATGGACTATCAACCCCCAAGCCACCTGCTCGAAGTCCTGCAAAAAATTGAGTACGAAGAGGCGTTGTCCGATCAGGATCCCAGATATGTGGATTCGCAGGAAGCGCGGGGCAGCGAGAAAACCTTCACCCGCCTTGCGCGCAAGTTTGGCTGGGATCCCGTCAGCGATGTCTTCTTCGCGCCCTATGAAAAGCACATCCTGTTCTTTGGCCATATCGGCATCGGCAAGACCACCGAATTGCGCCGTTATGCGCTGCAGCTGAACGCATCGAGGCGGTTTTATGTGGTGGAGGTGGATGTGTTGGCCAAGTTGGACCGCAACAACCTGCAGTACACCGAAGTGCTGATGGCCATGGCTGAAACCTTGCTGGAACGGCTCCATGGTGACGGCTTTGTTTTGGGGGCAGAGGCCCTTGAGCCCCTGCA
>BJHE01000059.1:0-1196 GCA_014191755.1 Cyanobium sp. | reverse complement strand
TGGCCGATGATCAGATTGATGCCGCCGTGGTGCAAGCTGCGATTGAAAAACTGGCTGCCGACTACCGCTATTTTCTCAAACCGGCTGATTACGTGCTGCTCAAAGCGATCGACAGCAACCCTGCCGATGGCGGCAACGACGAACAGGCCCAGGATTTGTTGCATCGCCTGGCGTTGCTTCAGTACAACGACGGCACCTGGCGCCGCAGCCATCCGGTGGTACGCACCCTGGAGGGCTACAAGACGGCAGATGGCTGAGCCTGCATTCCTGCCGCCATGGTGAAGGCTGACTTCGCGATCGAGCAGGCGAGGCTGGCGGAAGCCCGCCAGCTGCCCGGGCCGTGCCATGACGACTTTCTTCGCCTCAGCCGCACCCTGATTCATGGACCACAGTTTCAGTGGCTGCTGGTGGAGGCGCCGGATGAAAGTATGCGGCGCCAGGTGATGGAAGCCCTCGACCGGGTGCTTCAGCGCGCGGGATTGCGCAGCGATCGGCTGCCGCTGAGCGACAAGATTCTCGATGTGCCGATGCTGGAAGCCCGGCTGGTGAACAACGCGCGCCAGGCGGCTGTGGTGCACGTGATCGGCCGCCCGGGCTGGTTTGACGCCGCCCGCTGGGAAGCCTTCAACACCCGCCGGGAGCGCCTGGCCGCCAAGGCCCAGGCCCGGTTGGTGTTCTGGCTGGATGGGGAGGCGATCGCCCTGGCCTCCCGCAGCGCGCCCGACTTGTGGGCCTGGCGGAGCGGTGTGTACTCGTTTCTACCCGCAGCCGCCCCAGGAGCCCAGCAACTCCAGGGTGTGGAGATGCCGTTACCAACGCTCTCGCCCAGCGACCGTGGGGCTGTGGACAGCCGCTCCATGGCTGAGCGCAGCCGGCGGGTGGCCGAGATCCGGGCCTGGCTTGCCCAGCACCCGGAAGCGCCTGATGAGCTGCGCGTCACGCCAGTCGATGAGCTGGGCAGGTTGCTGTTCAGTTTGGGGGATTTCGATGAAGCCCTCACCCACTGGCGCGAGGTGGAGTTGCCCCTCCATCGCCGGCTGGCGGATGCCAGGAGCCAGGCCGTGACGATGGGGCAGATCGCGGATGTGTTGCAAGCGCGAGGGCAGCTGGATGAAGCGCTGCGCATCCGCCAGGAGGAGCAACTGCCCGTCTATGAACGGCTGGGTGATGTGCGCTCGAAGGCCATCACGATGGGG
>BJHE01000058.1:4169-17293 GCA_014191755.1 Cyanobium sp. | reverse complement strand
GCCCGGGGGCTGATGGCTGGGTGGATGCCGAGCCCGCCGCCCGCACCGCCACGACTCCCTTCTCGCCACCCTTCTCGCCACCCGTGGCTGCCCCTGCGGCCGACCCGGCCGTCGGCCGCGCTGCCGCAGGCCGTATGGGCCGGGCCGAAGGCAGCCGTCCTCCCCAGGGCCGGCTTGAGGCGATGTCCCCCGACGACGGCCTCCGCCTGGAGCCGCTCGATGCTGAGGCCCCCCTCACCGCCCTCGATCGCTACGGCCGCGACCTCACCGCCGCCGCCCGCGCCGGCGAACTCGATCCGGTGATCGGACGCGACGCCGAGATCCGCCGCCTGATCCAGGTGCTATCGCGCCGCGGCAAGAACAATCCCGTGCTGGTGGGTGAATCCGGCGTGGGCAAGACCGCTGTGGTGGAATCCCTCGCCCAGCGAATCGTGGCCGGCGATGTGCCGGATGCCCTGCGGGGCCTACGGCTCGTGGCCCTCGACCTGGGGGCCCTGATCGCCGGCGCCAAGTTTCGGGGCCAGTTCGAGGAGCGCCTGCGGGAGGTGTTGGCCCAGGTGCGGGATGGGGAGGCGGCGGCCGGGGATGCTGGCGGTGGCGTGGTGCTGTTCATCGATGAACTGCACACGGTGGTGGGGGGCGAGCGCTCCGGTCCCGATGCGGCCAGCCTGCTCAAGCCCGTGTTGGCCCGGGGCGATCTGCGCTGCATCGGCGCCACCACCCCCGAGGACTACCGCCGCACGATCGAGAAGGATCCGGCCCTTGAGCGCCGCTTTCAGCAGGTGCAGATCCGCGAGCCCGACCGCGACACCTGCCTGCAGATCTTGCGCGGCCTCAAGGAGCGCTACGAGGTCCACCACGGCGTGACCATCACCGATGGCGCTCTGGTGGCGGCGGCCAGGCTGGCGGACCGCTATCTCAGCGACCGCTGCCTGCCCGATTCCGCCATCGATCTGGTGGATGAGGCGGCGGCCCAGCTGCGTATGGAGGCCACCTCCAAGCCCCGGGCCGTGGAGGAGGCCGAAGCCGATCTGCGCCGGGTGGAGCTTGCCCTGTTGTCGGCGGAGGCTGCGCCCCAGGCGGAACGGGTGGCCTTGCAGGAGCGGCGCCGGCTCGCCCAACAGACCTTGGAGTCCCTGCAGAGCCGCTGGACCCGGGAGCGTGAGCGGCTGGCCGAGCTGCGGGAGCTGCTCCGCCAGGACGAGGAGCTGCGCCATGCCATCGCCGAGGCCGAGCGGGATGGTGCCTTCGAGGAGGCGGCCCGGCTCGAGCACGACCAGCTCCATGGCCTGCAGCAGCGCCGCCTCGACCTGGAGGGCGAACTCAAGGCCGATCCGATGCTGCGTGAGCAGGTGGAGGAGGGCGACATCGCCGATGTGGTGGCCCGCTCCACCGGCATTCCGATCCAGCGGCTACTCGCGGGCGAGCGCCAGAAGCTGCTGGAGTTGGAGCACCGGCTGGGCGAGCGGGTGATCGGCCAGCCCGAGGCCGTGGCCGCCGTGGCCGCGGCGATCCGCCGGGCCCGGGCCGGTATGCAGGCCCCCACCCGGCCGGTGGGCTCCTTTCTGTTTCTGGGCCCCACCGGCGTGGGCAAGACCGAGCTGGCCAAGGCCCTGGCTGGCTCCCTCTTCGATGGCGAGGAAGCCCTGGTGCGGCTCGACATGAGTGAATTCATGGAGCGCAATGCCGTGGCCCGCCTGGTGGGGGCGCCCCCGGGCTACGTGGGCTACGAGGAGGGGGGGCAGCTCACCGAGGCGGTGCGGCGCCAGCCCTATGCGGTGCTGCTGCTCGATGAGGTGGAGAAGGCCCACCCCGAGGTGTTCAACCTGCTGCTGCAGGTGCTCGACGACGGCCGCCTCACCGATTCCCAGGGCCGCACCGTGGATTTCCGCCACACGGTGGTGATCATGACCAGCAACCTGGCCAGCCGCGCGATTCTCGAGCGGGCCCGGGCCGGCAGCTCCGACCCCTCCGATCCTGGCCGCGAGCAGCAGCTGGACCGGGAGCTGGAGCGGGCCGTGGACGAAGCCCTGGCGCGCCAGTTCCGCCCTGAATTCCTCAACCGCATCGATGAGGTGATCCGCTTTCGCCCCCTGCGGCCCGCCGATCTCCAGCGGATCGTGCGGCTTCAGCTGGCCGAGCTGGCTTCGCTGTTGCGTGAGCAGCAGCTGGAGCTGGAGGTGGAGGAGGCGGCGGTGGCCCTGTTGGCCGAGCAGGGATATGAACCCGAATACGGAGCCCGGCCCCTGCGGCGGGTGCTGCGGCGGCGGATCGAGAACCCTCTGGCCACCCATCTCCTGGAGGATCGCTTCCGGGGCTGCAGCGGCGTACTGATCGAGGCGGTTGCCGCGAGCGAGGGGGAGGCCGGCAGCCTTCGCTTCGTGCCCCGACTCAACCAGGGTGAGGACGTCCGGTAGGGTGGTCGTTTGTCGGTGCGCGCCTCCTCCGTGGATCCGGCCTCTCCCACTCCCGCAGGCAGCCAAGGCTCCGCCGAAAGCCGCCCCATCCAGTCGGCCGCAGAGGAGCCTGAGCTCGGCCTGGCTGATTCCCTCGATCCGGATGCCAGGACCGGCTTCCTGGCGAGCACTCTGGCGGAACTCGGCAAGGTGGTCTGGCCCAGTCGTCAGCAGCTGTTCAGCGAGTCTGTGGCAGTGATTCTGATGGTGGCCCTTTCGGCCGCGGCGATCGCGGCGATCGATCGTTTCTACGGCTGGCTGTCCAACCTGGTGTTCCGTTGATGTCCTCCGCTCCCAGTCCCGTGTCCGAGCTTGATCACGACCTCCCCCCGACCCCGGAGTCGCCCTCGGACGCGGCCGCCGATCTGCTCACGCTGAGCGAAGCCTCCGACGGATCCGAAGCCCCCGAGGGAGCCGAGGGAAGCTCCGATCCCGATGCCGCGGGCAAGCCCCAGGTGGCGCGCTGGTATGCCGTGCAGGTGGCGTCGAGCTGCGAGAAGAAGGTGAAGGCCACCCTGGAGCAGCGGGCGGTCACCCTCGGGGTCGACAACCGCATCCTCGAGATCGAGATCCCCCAGACCCCCGGCGTGAAGCTGAAGAAGGACGGCAGCCGTCAGTCGATTGAGGAGAAGGTGTTCCCGGGCTACGTGCTGGTGCGGATGATCCTCGATGAGGACACGATGATGGCGGTGCGCAGCACCCCCAACGTGATCAATTTCGTGGGTCAGGAGGAGCGCCGCGCCACCGGCAAGGCCCGGGGCCACATCCGCCCCCGACCCCTGAGCAGCCAGGAGGTGAACCGCATCTTCAAGCGGTCCGCCGAGAAGAAGCCCGTGGTCAAGGTCGATCTGGCCGAAGGCGATCAGATCCTGGTCACCGCCGGTCCGTTCAAGGACTTCCAGGGCGAGGTGATCGATGTCTCGGGCGAGCGCAGCAAGCTCAAGGCCCTGCTTTCGATCTTCGGCCGGGAAACCCCGGTGGAGCTTGAGTTCTCCCAGATCAGCAAGCAGAGCTGATCACCCCCGGCCGTCTCCCTGCGGAGGACGGCCTCGGTGCTCCCCCACCACGGGCGGGCACCACCCAGCCGGACCCTTCGGGTTCCGGTTATCCGCAGACCCTTCCCCGTTCCCACCGGGGGCCCCGTTCCCCCGTCTCCCCTAGGAGACCCAACCCCTGCCCAGCCGATGGCCAAGAAAGTCGTAGCCGTGATCAAGCTGGCCCTCAATGCCGGCAAAGCCAACCCAGCTCCTCCCGTGGGCCCAGCCCTTGGACAGCATGGCGTCAACATCATGGCGTTCTGCAAGGAGTACAACGCCCGCACCCAGGAGAAGGCCGGCTATGTGATTCCGGTGGAGATTTCGGTCTTTGAAGACCGCAGCTTCACCTTCATCACCAAGACCCCGCCCGCTTCGGTGCTGATCTCCAAGGCGGCCGGCATCGAAAAGGGTGCCGCCACCTCCTCCAAGGGCAGCGTCGGCGCCATCAGCCGCGCCCAGCTCGAGGAGATCGCCAAGACCAAGCTGCCCGACCTCAACTGCACCAGCGTTGAGTCGGCCGTGCGGATCATCGCCGGCACAGCCCGCAACATGGGCGTCACCATCAACGACTGAATCAACGACTGACGCTCCCTGAAGTCGGCCCGCCTGCCGGTCTGACCCCGATTCCTGTCCCACTTCCATTGACCCCCCGGGGGAGACCACACCGGTCGCTCGCACCCCATTCCCGCCATGACAAAGATCTCCAAGCGTTTTGCCGTCGCCGCCGCCAAGGTTGAAGACCGCACCTACGCCCCGCTCGAAGCGATCGAACTGGTGCAGGCCAACGCCACCGCCAAGTTTGATGAAACCCTGGAAGCCCACGTGCGCCTGGGCATCGATCCCAAGTACACCGACCAGCAGCTGCGCACCACCGTGGCCCTGCCCCACGGCACCGGCCAAACCATCCGCATCGCCGTGATTGCCCGGGGCGAGAAGGTGGCCGAGGCCAAGGCGGCCGGCGCTGATCTGGCCGGCGACGACGATCTGGTGGAATCCATCGCCGGTGGCGCCATGGACTTCGACCTGCTGATCGCCACCCCCGACATGATGCCCAAGGTGGCCAAGTTGGGCCGGGTCCTCGGTCCCCGCGGCCTGATGCCCAACCCCAAGGCCGGCACCGTGACCACCGACCTGTCCGGTGCCATCGCCGAGTTCAAGGCCGGCAAACTTGAGTTCCGTGCCGACCGCGCCGGCATCGTGCATGTGCGCTTTGGCAAGGCCAGTTTCGAAGGGGCCAAGCTGCTCGAGAACCTCAAGGCTCTGCAGGAAACCATCGACCGCAACAAGCCCAGCGGTGCCAAGGGCCGCTACTGGCGCAGCCTTTATGTCACCTCCACCATGGGCCCCTCCGTGCCCGTGGACTTCTCCGCCCTGCAGGACATCAAGCAGGAAGGCTGAAGAGTCCTCCCCGCCATGACGCCCCCTCGGCCAGCGTCGCCCCGTCTCCGGCTTCCCCCGGTGGCGGGGTTTTTGGTGTTGATCGTTTGGGCTGGGATCGGGCTGCTTCTGCCGGCATGCCATCCCCTTTCCCCCGGGCGGCCCCTGGCCGGTTTCGATCGGAGCCCCTCCGCTCCTCGGGCCGGGAAGACCGTGTCGCCAGCAGCCCCCCTGATCGCCCTGGGGGATTCGATCACCGCGGCCGGTCCCTGGAGTGAGGCGTTTCCTGGTCGCTCGGTGCTCAATGCCGGCATCTCCGGCAACACCACGGTGGATCTGCTCGGGCGCCTGGATCTCCTGCCCGGCCTGGGCGGGGCCACGGTGGTGCTGATGGCGGGCATCAATGACCTGCTTCAGGGCGAAGCCCCGGCTCCGGTGGCCGACCGCATCCTGCGCATTCGGCGGGAACTCCTGGCCCGCGGGGCGGCCCGGGTCGTGGTGGTCGCCACCCTGCCCTGTGAAGCCGCCCGCTGGGGCCCCCGCTGCCTTGCCCCTGTGCACGACCTCAACCGCCGGCTCCGTGGCGCTGTTCCCGGCGCAGACTTCCTCGATCTCACGAACCTGCTGGCCGATGGCGCCGGCCTGCGCCGTTCCATGGGACTGGATGGCCTGCATCTCGGGCCGCAGGCCTACAGCCTCTGGTTTAAGAGGTTGGAGGCCATGTTGTAAGTTATAGAGCTGGCTTTGGCCAGAAGGGCACGCGCCCTGACCCAAGACAGCAGGTGAAGGAAGGCCCGGGTTCGCTCGGTCGCTCGTTCGTAAGTCCTGCCGAGGTGCACGCATTCACGGCAATCCCGTGACCTGACTTTGCGATTCCTGGGGGTTGTCCCTACGGAGAGCGGAACAGGCCAGCGGCCTCGATGGTCCCCTCAGCTGATTGGCTCAGGGGATGGATGGCGGAGTTTCCCTTCAGGGAATTCAGCGATCCTGGGGCCGCGTACCCGGCTTGTTCCCCTCGATCCGTTCCTCATCCCATGGGCCGCACGCTGGAGAGCAAGCAACAGATCGTCGAAGAGCTCAAGGGGCTCCTCGGTGAAGCCGAAATGGCGCTGGTCCTTGATTTTCAGGGCCTCTCCATCAAGGAAATGTCTGATCTGCGGACCCGTCTGCAGGCCAGCAACGGTGTGTGCAAGGTGACCAAAAACACCTTGATGCGCCGGGCCATTGATGGCAATAGCGCTTGGTCGGAACTCGAATCCCTGCTCACCGGCACCAACGCCTTCATTCTCGTCAAAGGAGATGTGGGTGGTGCGGTGAAGGCCGTGCAGTCCTTCCAGAAGGACAGCAAGAAGTCGGAAACGAAGGGAGGCCTTTTCGAAGGCCAGCTCCTCTCCGCCGCCGACATCAAGGCCATCGGGGAACTGCCCTCCAAGGAGGTGCTCATGGCCCAGATCGCTGGTGCGATCAACGGCGTGGCCACCAAGCTGGCCGTGGGCATCAACGAAGTTCCCTCCGGCCTCGCCCGGGCGCTCAAGCAGCACGCCGAATCCGGCGAAGGCTGAGGACCAGCCCCTGTGTCGCCTTCGGGCACACCGGCCTGCGCTCCACCGAGCTCCACCGATCCGACTGTTCAACCCAACAGATCTGTTGCTGATTCCCAAATCATGTCCGCTACCACTGACCAAATTCTCGAACAGCTGAAGACCCTCTCCCTGCTGGAAGCTTCCGAGCTGGTTAAGCAGATCGAAGAGGCCTTCGGCGTTTCCGCCGCCGCTTCCGCCGGCGTCGTGATGGCTGCTCCCGGCGCCGCCGCCGCCGCCGAGCCCGTCGAAGAGCAAACCGAATTCGACGTGATCCTCGACAGCTTCGACGCTGCCGCCAAGATCAAGGTGCTCAAGGCCGTCCGCGAGGCCACCGGTCTCGGTCTGGGCGAAGCCAAGGCCCTGGTGGAGGCTGCCCCCAAGGCCGTCAAGGAAGGCATCAGCAAAGCCGATGCCGAGGCCCTCAAGAAGACCATCGAAGAAGTTGGCGGCAAGGTCACGATCAAGTGATCCCCGGGCGTTCTGCCTCGATGCGATCAAGCCGGTCCCTGGGGCCGGCTTTTTTGTGTCCGTGCCCGGCTCGTCGCACGACCCGGCCGCCAGAGCTTGCTCCCGGCGGCCGGGGCGCTGCCAGAGCATGAAAAAGCCCCGCTGATAGCGGGGCCTGAAGGTTGGAACGTTCCTGGGGAGTCTGTCCTCGTTTCGACCCTTTGGTTCGTTCCTCACTCCTCACACGTTGCGATTTTAAACAGAAGCTTCCCATTGGCCAGCGCGGGTCGTCCGGATCATCAAGTGGCCGCCCCGTGGGCTGCTCATTCGCGGAAAGGAATCACCTGCAAGGCGATCGCTCGGCCCTCGCCGCCGGTTGCCCTCGCCGGTTGGGGGGCGCGTCTGCCCTTATCCGCAGAGGGTGCCAGCACGCCGCTGGCCGGCGGTGGTGGCGGCGGTAGCCGCATCGGGCTCCAGGCTCGGCGGCCGCCCAGGGGGCCCGTGGGCTCCGGCTGGGAGGCTGCCACGAGCTGCTCGGCACTGGCCGCGTTCGCGAAGTAGAGGTGGTTAAGGGTCTGGCCGCCATAGCGGCGCCGCTGCAGTTCCCAGCCGGGATTGAGTCGCAGGGCCACAAAGGCGTCGCGGTCGCGGGCTGGCACGGACGCGCGCCCCACCACCAGATCCTGGCTCAGGGCGGGGGAGCTGGCCAGCAAGCGCAGGTCCTGGCCGCTCTGCTCCAGGCGCAACCGCAGGGGGCCGGCGCTAAGGCCGCTGCCCTCCCGGTTGCCCAGTCGCAACGAATAGCCGTTGCTGTCGAGGTAGCGCCCGCAGATGCCGGTGAAGTCGAAGCGGTTCAGGCTGGGGTCCACCAGGCCGTCGGGGCGCTGCTGCCAGCACAGGGGCGCTGGCTTGATCTGCTCCAGCACCAGCAGGGTCCACTCCCCGTTGCCGAGGGGGCGACCCAGCACCGCATAGCGGCCTGGATCCACCGGCCCGGCTTCGAAGAGCTCTCCGGCCTGCCCCTGGGGCGTCAGTCCGAAGCCGGCCAAGGCCCCGGCTGCGGCCACCAAGGCACCTCCGGCCAGGGCCAGGTAAGTTCGCTGCATGGCAGGGTCTCCGGTGCCCCCGGGGCATCCGGGTCGGCCGCCGGTAAAGGCCCCCAATTCAAGCGAACCTGACAAGGGGGTGGCCGATGGGCAACGGGGCGACTCAGGGGCCAGCGCAGGTGGTGGCAGCGGCCTGTGATGGCGCCTGCAGCGGTAATCCCGGCCCCGGGGGCTGGGGTGCCCTGCTGCGCTTCTCCGATGGTTCCGTGCACGAACTGGGAGGGGCTGAGGGCGCCACCACCAACAACCGCATGGAGCTCACCGCGGCTCTGGCCCTGCTGCGGGAGCTGCGGGAGCTGCCCCGCCATCCGGGCCTGGTGATCCGCACCGACAGCCGCTATCTGATCGACGGCCTGCAGAAATGGCTCCCGGGCTGGAAACGCAAGGGCTGGCGCACCGCCTCCGGTGGCGCGGTGCTCAACCGGGATCTCTGGGAGCAGCTCGATGGCAGCCGCATCCGAGGCCTGGAGCTGCAGCATGTGCGCGGCCACAGCGGCGATCCCGACAACGACCGCTGTGACGCCATCGCCGTGGCTTTCTCCCGCGGCCAGAGCCCCCAGCTGGAGGTCGGAGAGCGGCTCACCAGCGCCGGGCTCGAGGTTGGCAGGCCGTCTGCCCCCTTGCCCTCCTCCCCACCCGCGAAGGCGGTCCAATCCAACCTTTTGGTCCAATCCAACCTTTTGGTCCAATCCAACCTTTTAGCAGCCGCGCCCTCCGATCCGGCCCCTCCGGCCCTCGGGCGCCTGCTGGAGCGCCTCGAAGTGGCCGATCGGCTGGCTCGGGGCGGCTATGCGCTCAACCTGGTGGAACTGGCCCAGTTGGTGGATCTCCCTCTGCGGCAGCTGGAATCTCGCAGCTCCGCCTGGACCTGGCGTGACTGGCTTGTGCAGCCGCTCGGCGATGGGCGCTGGCGCCTGGACCGTGGCGCGGGAGGATTGGGGAAGCCGGAGTGACTACCGTCGCGCCATGGTGAGTGATCCATCCCCCCCCCTGCCGCGGTCGGGAGCCACCGGCGGGCTCTATCGCCGCTTCGTGGAGCCGCTGCTCCGCACCGATGAGGGAGCCGACGCCGAGCAGTTGAGTCGGATCAGCCTCGCGATCCTCGGAGAAACCGCCCTGCGCCGTGACTGGCCGGTGGTGCGGGATGCACTCCAGGGGCTGGCCCTGGAGCTCCAGCGCCGTGATCCGCGGCTTCAGCAGACGCTCTTCGGTTGCCGTTTCGCCAATCCGGTGGGCCTGGCCGCAGGCTTCGACAAAAACGGTGTGGCCGCAGCCCTGTGGGACCGTTTCGGCTTCGGCTTCGCGGAGCTGGGCACGGTGACCTGGGAGGCCCAGCCCGGCAATCCCAGGCCGCGGCTGTTTCGCCTGGCGGCCGAGCGGGCCGCCCTCAACCGCATGGGCTTCAACAACGACGGGGCCCGGGCGGTGCGCCGCATCCTGGAACGCCAGAAGCTGCCCCCGGCGGGGCAGCGGCCGGCGGTGCTGGGCCTGAACCTCGGCAAATCGCGTCTCACCTCCCTGCAGCTAGCTCCCGACGATTACGCCTCCTCCCTGGAGCTGCTGGCCCCCCTGGCGGATTACGCCGTGGTGAATGTCAGTTCCCCCAACACGCCGGGCCTGCGGGAGCTGCAGGAGGAAAGCCAGCTGCGCCGATTGGTGGAGCGGCTGCGGCGTCTGCCGGCCTGCCCGCCCCTGCTGGTGAAGATCGCCCCCGACCTGGAGGACGACGCCATCGATGCGATCGCCCGTCTCGCCTATGAGGAGGGCCTGGCGGGGGTGATCGCCGTGAACACCAGTCAGGACCGGCTGGGGCTGGGCCAGCGTCGGCTGGCAGCCACGGGCCGTTTGCTGGAGGAGGAGGCGGGGGGGCTGAGCGGCCGGCCGCTGCGGCAGCGGGCCCTGGAGGTGCTGCGCCGGCTTCGGGCCACGGCGGGGCCTGCCCTGCCCCTGGTGGGTGTGGGGGGGATTGATGGACCGCAGGCTGCCTGGGAGCGGATCACCGCCGGCGCGTCTTTGGTACAAATTTATACCGGTTGGATCTATGAAGGACCCATTCTGGTGCCGGAGATCCTTGAGGGACTAGTGCAGCAGCTTGAGCGCCACGGTCTGGCAACCCTGGCGGAGGCGGTGGGTTCCGGGCTGCCCTGGCGGTCAGCTCCTTAAGGGCACCTTGAGCAATTCGAGTCGAAGCGGGACGCTGCAAATGAGCCTCATTTCCGCGTCGGCACCAGCTAGAGAACAAATTTTCTCGATAAAATAGCGCTTCGTTGACAGGATCTGAAAAATCCTGTCAACACCCGATCAATCAATTGTGCTCAACACGTAGGCGTTGCGTTGGAGATTTCCAGCCTTATTGAGGATCTGCAGGAACGGATCCGGCCTCTGCAGGCCCGTCTTTTCCCTCGCCAGGTTCTGCTTGAGCTCCGTGATGATGGGATTCAGGGGCAGGTGCTCGCCGATGGCAGCCCCGGGAAGGTGCGTTTCGATGCCCCTCTTCCCCCCCTCACCTGTCGCAATGGCATGCCCCTTGAGCGCGAGCCCATCGGCGACTTGATCGGTGACCTGATGGTGCGTGACAACCTGATGGAAGCCTTCGTGATGGCGGCCCTTCCCCCTGCCGCGGCGGCCTGGCGGGTGATCGAATGGCCAGCCGGCCTTGCGGTTCCGGACGATCCCCTCCAAGCGGTTCGTGAACTCGATCCCGTTTCCCTGCGGCTTCCCTTCTCGCTCAGTGAGGCCGTGATCGACATCAAGCCCATCGCCGGTTCCGGTACCAAGGCCATGCTTGCCGCCAGTTCCCGGGAGTTGGTGGATTCCTGGATCGAGGTGTTCAACCATGCAGGTGCCCGGCTGGAGCGCCTGGCCCCGGCCCAGTCCTGCGAGTTCCTCGCCCTGGGTGCCCATCTGGAGGGGGTGTCCAGCCGGGATCTGGTGCTGCTGCTCACCCCAGGACCCTCCACGACCCGACTGCTGATGGTGCGTGATGGCACGCCTCGCTTCGAGCGCTCCGTCGCCGCCGCAGGCCATCAGTTGCTTGAGGAGGTAGCCCGCAGCGTTGCCTTCTACCGCCGCATCGATCACGAAGTCCGCGCCGTGCGCCTGCTGCTGGCCGCGCCCATGGCCGAGGCCGATGCCCTGGCCGCACGGCTGGGGGTGCAGCCGGAGCTCATTCACACCACCCCCTTCGACTCGCTGGTGATCGAAGGTCTGGCCGTTGCGGAGCTGGAACCATGACGTCCCCCGCCCGGATCAATGGCAATGGCAACGGCAATCGCAATGGCAATGGCAAGGCCCAGGGATCCCTGGTGCTCGACCTGCTGCGCGAGCGGCGAACCACCCTCGGCATTGAAGCCATTTCTGCCACCCTGGCTCAGAGGAAAACCCTCCTGCAGCGAGGTGCCCTGATCGGCCTGATCCCGTTGGGCAGCATGTTGGGCCTCTGGACCCTGCTGCTGTTGCAGAGCACCCTGTTGCGTAGCCAGATGGGACAGCTTGAGAAGTTTGAGGGCCAGGCCGCCGAACTCCAAGCCCAGATCGCCGCCCGCAAGGAGAAACTGGGGGCCATTAAGAACACGAACCAGGAACTCGCCCGGGCCCTCACATCGGGGCGCACGTCCTCAGCCCTGCTTACCGCGTTGCAGCTCAACACGCCCGTGGGGATGCAGTTGCTCTCGGTAGATACAACCAATGATTTGCTGATCAAGGGCCAGGCTTTCGACCCTTACGCCCTGGTGCGCATCAATGCGTTCGAGCTCCAGCTCCAGGGCCTGGCGTTCTTTGCTCCCAAGGCGGTGCAGCTCACCAAGGTGGAGCGGCAGCCTTCCGTGGTTCAGGCCGCTCCCCGATCCGGCAACGGGCCGGAGCCAACACCGGAAGCGGGTCCCCTGGCGTTTGAAATCCGGGCTCCTTTTGCCAGCCTCGATGCCGAGCAACAGCTGGCCTTGCTGCAGCAACTCGGTTCCGATGGCATGGCGAGGCGCCTCAACCTGCTTCGGTCTGAGGGTCTGATGCCATGACCAATCTTCAGGAGGGTGGCTCCCAGGTATCCGGCCTCTGGCTGCGGCGTTTCTGGCTGGGTCTGCCCATCGCTCTCGGAGGCCTCCTGGCCTTCCTGCTGCTGGCCACGGTTGTGCTGCCCCAGTGGCTGGCCCTGCAGAACGACATGAAGCGACGCTCCGAGCTGGAAGCCCTGCGGGATCAGGTCGCCAGCAGCCGCCTGCAGCTCCAGGCCCTGGATGCTGCCGATCAAAAGGCCCAGGCCTTGCAGGCGAAGCTGTTCGAGATCGTGACCGGCAATGGCGACCTCTCCACCTTCATGGCGATGCTGGACCGCGAGGCCAAGCTCGCTGGGGTGCAACTCGATCTGTTTCAGCCCCAGCTAGCCCCCCCTCCTGCCCAGCCTGGTGCTCCCGCATCCGCGGCTCCGGCAACCGCCCCTGGTCGGCCGCCTGCCGGGGCCGCGGCAACCCCGGCACCTGCAGGCCAACCCGTTCAGCCCGGCCAGCCTCCTGCCCCCGGGATCGCTCAGATCAAGGGACTGCTCACCACCACGATCCTGCTGAACGCCAGGGGGCCTTACCCGGCCCTGGTGACTTTCCTGCGCCGGCTCGAGCTGCTGAATGTGCTCGTGGCGCAGAGCGATCTCGTGCTCCAGGCCGATAAGGCCGTGGCTACGGCCTCCGGATCGCCTCAGTCCAGGCAGCAGCCGGTGCTGATGAAGCTCCAGATCAAGCTCTACGGCCGTGAGGCCCCCCCCCCATCCCGAGCTGGTGCGACCGCTTCCGGGCAACCCAGGACCGTGGCGCCGCCTTCGGCCCCATCCCGTCCGGGAACCGCCGCTCCAGCCCGCTGAATTCCGTGCCTCCCCTCCCTGCCCTTCGCGCTTCTCGATCCGTGTTCCGAACCGTTTCGCCGATCTACACCGCTGGCGTGGCCGTCAGTTTGGTATGCGTTTCGGGGCTGGATCTCGCCCCGGCGCTGGCCCAGGTCCAGGGGGCGCCCACCGGCCCAGCCCAGGCCCCGCCGCGCACGATTCCGATTTCGGCCCGCACCGCCCCGCTGGAACTGCGGCTGGATCGTCGCAGCGATGCCGTGGATGTGGTGATCAGCGGCGTGGGA
>BJHE01000058.1:0-3414 GCA_014191755.1 Cyanobium sp. | reverse complement strand
GGCTAATTCCGCCGCCGATTACCTGGCCAACCTCGGAGCCCAGGTCACCAAGACCAACACGATCACCACGGCGGTCACCCAGGGCATCAGCCAGAACCAGGCGGTTGCCACCAGCCCGAGCAGCGCGACAACCCAGTCGAGCAGCTCCACCACGGTGGAGGCCTACGGGGCCTCAACCGGCCCCCTGCGGGGCCTCCAGGCCACCACCGATTCCCGCCTGTCCACGATCACCCTGGTGGGGAGCCCGGCGCTAGTGGCGGTGGCCGAAACCTACCTGAGGCAGCTGGATCTGCGCCAGCGGCAGGTGGCGCTTTCGGTGAAGATCCTGGATGTTTCGCTGGATAATCAGAAGGAAATTGACAACAGTTTTGCCTTTCGCTATGGCAATAATTTTATTGTGAACGACTCGGGTCAGATGCTGGGTGCGTTTGGTTCGCTCTTGCCGCCTACTGCCGATGCCTTTGGCCGTGGCTATCCCCAGGATGTCTCTTTTGAAATAGGTGCGGATGGCAAAATTACCGCCAAAGCCCCTCCCGGTTATAATGCAATGGGTGGGGGCAATCTTGGTCCGGAGTTCTATCCACCAGGAAATCAAGGAAGTATTTTTGTTGATGCGACCAGGCGGAATCCCGGCCTTGCTTATCCACCTAATAATTTTTATAATTTTCTTAAGGCCAAGATTGAATCCACGTCAACCAAGGTGCTTGCCAGCCCCACCCTCATTCTGAGTGAGAACAGTGAGGAATTGCGAACCGGTGATGATCAGTTGGCCGTCAACATTCAGTCTCTCTCCAGTGGCGGATCCGGCTCGGGCGGCACCGGCGGATCATCAGGAAGTTCTGGTTCTTCGTCGGCCGCGATTGGTCGCACCAAGGCCAATGAATCTTATGTAACCGTGGGTGAGCAGGTGATCACCAATTACACCGTGACTACCGGAACGCAAGGGAATGGCAATTCTTGTCAGCCCCAGTTCGGTATCGCCGGGCTCACTTTCGGGGCCCGCGTTTCCAAGATCGATGACAACGGCTTCGTGACCTTCTCGATGTCGCCTGCGATTTCGGCAACGGTTCGTCAGTTCCCGGTGCAGGGTTGCGGTCCGATTGATATTCTCGCTATCCGGCGACTTGACACCGGCAGCGCGCGCGTCCGCGATGGCCAAACCCTCATCCTTACTGGCGTGATCTCCGATCGCGATACGGAGGCTGTCACCAAGTGGCCCATCTTGGGTGATATGCCGATCATCGGCCAATTCTTCCGCAACAGCGGCAGCAACCGCGCCAAGCGCGAACTTGTGATCCTGGTCACTCCTCGGATCATCGATGACACCCAGGGCGGCAGCTGGGGCTATGGCTATCAGCCCAGCACCCGCGATAGCCGTCGTTTTCTCGGCACCAGCGCTGGTCAGTCCCCCTACTAACGCTGCCCATCACCCGCCGTACAAACTCGACACTATTAAGCCAACTTCATTTCGATCGGGTGCATGGTGTTGTTGGGAGGATGGCAGTTACCCAACCAAGGTATGCCATCTGGAAGTATAAGTCCTACAGGTCCGCACAAGCATCTCTTGATACTGAGAGTCGATGTTGATACCAAACATGTTTTCTCGCTCGACTCGCGGTGGATTGATGTTGTCGACAAAGACAGGCTCGATAAGAAGATAATCAAAACCCAGTTCATGCGTGAAGCCTTTCTCCTTAACTGGAAGTGACTTCATCATTTCTATTGTTTTAAATGCTGCGTCTTCGGAATTTGGTTTTGCTCCAAACTCGGACCATAGTTGTTGATCGCCTGAGGAAAGGCGTGGCAACACATCATGATCAAAGTCTATCCCTAGAATCTGACACTTGCGCTTCACGGAATCCGGGATATTGACGTACTGAATTCCTGTCCCTACAAGAACATGACCCAAGACGATTGCTTCAGGTTGCTTGGCTTTTAAAAGATTGGCAAAATCAGATAAGTCACTTTGCCTATTTCTCCTATTCTTCCCGTGAGCCGTTATAACTGATTTGTTTTCCATGCACAATCGTGCTCGGTCGAGAGTCGGCCCGTTATCACCGCCACCTACTTCATAGATCATGAGGTCCACTTTATGTGTTAATCCTGAAACCTCTACATTAAGTTGATACTTAACTCTGGAGTTTTCAATATCATCGGCAAGGGAAGGACATTTCTGAAGCAAGTCTAATATAAAATGATTGCAGATAATGTCTGAATGTCGCGCAGATCTGTGGTCATGGTACTTGTCCTGTTGAATTCGATCAATAACCCTGTCCGCTGGAGTAATCATGCTACTTTCAGCACCTCCGTACTCATTAACTGTCTCACATGGTGAGAGCTTTGATTGCTATCATTCTCAGTTGGAAGAGTCCGAGCCAATTCCGCAGATATAGGAAGCCGTTTAAGCACTGAACTCTGAATCCTCAAAAAGCCGTTGGCAGCCCGCTGAGCGTTGCCAGATATCCAAGCTTTCACTGGATCTGAATTGAGATATTCAGCTATACGGTAGATCTGGCCGGGGCACTTTGGCACTATATAGTAAACCGAATGTCTTGGCACTACTAAGCCGTCTTTGTCTATCCAGAACACTGGGTTATCGGAAATATCCTTGCAAAGTATCTTTGGACGTAATAAGTCAGCCATCTGCGGGGCATCATGAAAAGCATGCCACGGCTTACGCTGTGTACAAGAGCGCATAGCGAGCTTTGATTTAATGTCAGGCCGCTTGAGGTAGTCGCCCAGCTCACCAATCTCCTCAAGACATTTCAGTCGTGACTCTGCCGAATAAGGAATCAGCATGACCGATGATGTTTTGACTTTGGATGATGTTGGCTGTAATTGGCGACCCGAGATGGTCGGCCATGCATGTTGCTCAAGATGCTTTGGCAAGTCTTCTATATTTCTTACGAAGACCCCATCAGCCCCTGTGGCGATACCACAACTAATTCGGAGACATATATCTTCTAACCGAAGCGGGCCAGCCACTTCGGGCACTTCATCATTTGAAAAGAGATGACGCCAGCTCCCTCCACTCTTTGGTAGAAATACAGGAAAACTAGCACCATTGCGAGTCTGTATTTGCGTGTATTCGCTTACAGCTGAAATTCTTAGCTTAGACAAAGTCGGGTAGGTAGTCCGCCCAGGAAATGCGTCCTCTTCAAGGAGGATGATATCGGTTACATCATGCGATGCAAGTAGTTTACGAACCTCAGACCCTGCCTGGACATATGTGTACTTCTCTGGCGTGATGAATACAAGCGTTGCCCCTTTCCGGCCAAGCGAAATTGCCCTTTCAAAAAAAAGCATATATAAATCAAATCGGCCAATGGCGCACTTGTAGCGCGATCGGAATCTCCGCTTTTCTTCCTCTTTAAGAGCTAAAATAGAAACATACGGCGGATTCCCAATTATAAA
>BJHE01000057.1 GCA_014191755.1 Cyanobium sp. | reverse complement strand
CTCGGCCTTCAACCTTGAGGATGAGGACGCCCTGCGCAATGTGATCCATCGCGTCGGCAAGGCCGTGGATGCGGAGGTGGTCGCCCTGCTGGCCCCGGGGCGCCTGATCGATGGCATCGGACTGGGGTCTGCGCCTGGTTGTGGATGATTTCGGCACTGGTTACTCATCCCTGCGCTATCTGCGCCGTTTCCCGATCGCCATCCTCAAGATCAATCGCTCCTTCGTGGAGGGGCTCGGCATCGATCGTAATGACGAGACCCTTGTGAAGGCCGTGATCGGGCTGGCTCGCGCCCTCGGCATCGTTGTGGTGTCCAAAGCTGTGGAGACCGCCCTGCAGGATTCCCATCTGATCGAGCTGGGTTGTGCCTTGGCCCAGGGCTTTCACTATGGCGGAGTTCTCGATCCCTCTCCGTAGCGAAGCATCGCATTTGGCGATGCTTCGATTGCTCGGCGCCCTGGAAAATGAGTCCATTTCTGTGACCATTTTGGGCAAGAAGGGTCCAAAACAAAAATCCCACCTGCCTGAGAAGGAAGGTGAGATTCGGGTTTTCAATGGAGCCAAGCGGATTCGAACCGCTGACCCCCTGCATGCCATGCAATAAATGGCACCCTCCGAGACCCCTGATCGCGACTGGCAAAACCATTGCAGTGCAGTCGATCCAGTGGAAAGCTGCGGTCAAGTGGATCTCTCTGGATGCATCGGTTTTGCGCTTTTTTGCGCTAGGTTTTGCGCTACGGCCCGCCTGCGGCTGACCCCCTGCCTCTTTTCCTGCGGGTGCCATGCCACGTGTCAACCCAGGCCTCACGCTCCCCTGGGTCCGACGTCTGCGCGAACAGATCAAGCTCGAGCACGGCCAGGGATGGTCGATCCGTGAGCAGGCAGGAAAGGTCAAGTTGACCCGCCGATTCACGGACGGATCCTCCAGCAGCGTCAGTCTCGAAATCCACTGGGGGCCTAGCTGTGGCACTGCGGTGCTCAGCGCGATGGCCTCGCTCCAAGAGCGGATGGACAACCAGCAGCTGGGTCTGGCGGAAGCTCACGCGCTGCAGGGTGGTGCTCGGACACCCGGGAACGACGATGCCGTCGACTGGCCTGCTGTTGCAGCAGCCTTTCTGGAATCACGCCAGGACCGCAGGCCCACCACGCTGGTGGATCTGCACCGTCGCGTCGGCCTGGCGCTGAAGACGCTGGAATCTCGGCCACGGCCGCAGGATGGCCGCAGCCTCATGCGGGCCTACGCCAGGCAGAACTTCAGGCGCAGTCCGCCAGGAGGGCAGGGGCGCAAACGCCATCTCGGTGATGTGGCCGCCCTGCTGCGTTTCGCAGTGACCCGGACCGGTGCTCCCGCTCGCTGGATGCCGCTGGAGGGGGAGCAGCTGGAGGAGCTGATCGGCACTGCCGACGCCGGGGCCGGGGCTGATGAGTTGACCCCTCCCGTCAAGCCACAGCAGCTGGCGGGTCTGCTGGATCACCTCAGGGAGGACGGCAAGGACGAGTTCTGGTTGGCGGTGGCGCTGGTCGGACTCTTCGGCCTGAGGCCCGCAGAGCTTGCTGCGCTGCGGGTAGTGGACGGTCACTTGCGTGTCGGCGGTCACGTCAAGCGTAACCGTCGCACCATGAAGCAGCCCAAGGGGGACCGGCTGGTGCTACCGCTCGATATTCCCGGCCGGGAGGGTGAAGGGCAGCGGGCGCTTGATCTCTATGCCAGCGGCAAGCTCAAGCTGCCCTATGCGATCCGCACGGCGATCCGCGGCGGGGAGTTCAAGCCAGTGGGCGATGCGTTCCGGCAGTTGCTGGATCGGCTTCCCTGCTGGCAGCTCATCCTCTTGGAGGCGCCTGGGATCACCCCCTACTCCCTCCGCCATGGATATGCCTGGCGGGCTCACAAGTGCTACGAGCGCAGTCTCAGCATTCGTGATGTGGCTGCCCTGATGGGGCACAACCCCGCTACCCATCACCGTCACTACGGCCGTTGGGTGGATGACGCGGGCCTGATCGACGCCGTTTCCCGCGTGGTCGGGGCTGCTCACACTGGGGATAGCGCCATTTCGAACTGATACATCTTGCAGCCACCACCCATGGCGTGTAGTATGTGATCACTGACGAGACGCGCCGCCCTGGTTTCCCGCTGGCTCCAGGCCCGCCGTCCCTGATCTCTCTCTGAGGTCAGTCGTACTGCTGCTGCCCCCATGGCAGTAAGTGGATCGATGAGTCGGTTCTGCTCACCACCCCCTTGTGCTGATGGCAAGGAAGCCGAACCGATTCGCCCAGATTGCTGCGCACCAGATCGAGGCCGGAGGTCGCACCGTACGGGTGCGGCGTTCTGCGATTCGTGATGGTTGCGATGCCAATTACCTGCGCGAGAGCGTCCAAGACTTCGTCCGCAACTGGACGGTCGAGGTCGATGGGCGCACACGTTGGTCTCAGTACGCCGCCCTCAAGCACAGGGGACTCGCTGACATCCGATTCCGCTGATGACGTATCAACCGATTGAACGGTGGCTGCCGACCCCAGCCGCCGCTGATGCCCTGGGCTGCAGCGCCATTCACCTGAAGCGACAACGCGACATCCAGGGCGGCTTTCTGCAGGCCGGTGTGCACTATTCCCTGGGCGTCAGCCGGACCGCGCCGATCACCTGGAACGTGGATGCCTGTCGCAAGGCCATCCATCACCGGGGGCTGATGGCCCGGAACCCGCAGCAGCCCACTCCGGCGCCAACGAGTTGAGGAGAGCAAGACATGCTTCCACAGGAAGCCCCCCGTCTGCGCCGTGCGCAGGTCGGTGGGGAGGGCCTTGCCCTGCCTGGTCTCCAGGACCACCCCCATCCCCCGGACGCAGGCCATGGCTGATGCGCAATGGGGACAACACCTGCCGGCGCTGAGCGGCCTGCCGCTGCTGCCCTGTGGCGCCGGTACTGATCGCAAGGCCCCGATCGAACCGGGCACGGGTCTGCAGATGGCCGGCTGGCAGCACAAGGCGTACACGCCGGATCAGATCAGTGGGATGAACGGTCGGGTGGCCTGCGTCGGCATGCGGCTCGGGCCGGATGCCGGTGGGTTGATCGCCTTTGATCCCGATGGGGCCTCTGCGGTTGCCGCTGCCGTGGCTCGCGGTTGTGATCCGGCCGAGGCGTCCACCTGGCGGATCCACCGCACCACCAGCACTGTTCACCTCAAGCTGATCTTTCGGGTACCACCGGAGCGCTGGCCTCTGCTGCGCAAGGGCAAGGGGAGGCTGGTCACCCAATCGGCCACACCCGGCGAGAAGGGCGAACAGCTGGAAGTGTTCTGGACATCCGGCCAGGTGATCGTGCTTGGGAATCACCTTTCCTCCGGTGGCCAGTACACCTGGCGTGGAACCCCTCAGCACATTGCTCTGATCCCTGACGCCTGGTGGGAATTGGCGCTGGAGCTGCTCAGCCCAGACCAGCCCGCCCGGCCGCCTTCGCCTGCATGCGTCCAGGATTGCGGTGGAGATGAGCTGAGCCGCGCTAGCTCCGCTCTGGATCACCTTGATCCAGACATGGCTCATGACGCCTGGGTGGAAATCGGCATGGCGCTGCACAGCGCCGATTCCGCCAATGGTCTGGCTCTCTGGGATGCCTGGAGTGCCCGTGGGGAGAAGTATCCAGGCCCCAAGGAGCTGGAACGCCGTTGGCGCAGCTTCAAGTCAGGCGGCGGCATCACCATCGCCACCCTGTTCCGCAGGGCACAGAACAACGGCTGGATCAACCCGGCCGCCGGCCGCTCCGCTGCTGACGATCGTCTTGAAGATGGCTTTCGCGAATGGCCGGATGGCGATTCAGCCTCTGCCGGCTCACCTCCGCCGGAACCGGAGGGCGAATCGCCTGGCGGTGATTCGCCGCTGGCCGATCTGCTCGCCCTGTCGGAGCGGCTGGCGGAAGGCCGGCGGATGTTCAGTTTCCGAGGACTGCTTCCCGAGGATCTGGCCGATGCGGTGGAGCTGTTGCAGGCTCCCCTGCCAACGGATGTGATCTCGGCGGTGCTCCCCGTCCTCAGTGCCTACAGCGGCATCCTCAAGCTCGGCACGAAGGTCACACCGAATCTCGGCTACAGCGTTCCGGTCAATCTCTTCGTGGCGATCGTGGCCATCTCCGGCATCGCCAAGACCAGCATCAAGCGCGCCATGGTGGATGCTCCGATCCTGGAGATCCGGCGGGAGGCCGCGCGGATGAACAAGCGGGAACATGAGAATTGGCAGGAACAGAATCGAGGCGTCAAGCCGGCCGACCGGACGCCTCCCCCCGCTCCCATCTATCCCGTGCTGCAGGACTACACCCCTGCGGCACTGAGCCAGCAGCTACAGGTCAACGAATACCGCGGCCTGGGGCAGTTGATCGTGGTGGATGAACTCCATGGCCTGCTCAACGCCATTTCCCAGGACACCCGCAATGGCAGCGGCACCGCCGAAGCCCAGCTGCTGGAGACCTACGACGGCTCGGGTTACACCAGCATCCGCATCACTGCTGGCAGCCGCTCGTACAGCGCCTGCCACGTCTCGATCTACGGCAGCATCCAGCCCGATCGGCTGCGACAGATGATCAACGGCCATGATGACACCGGCCAGTTCGCCCGTTTCCTCTTCTGCCGAGTGCCCACCCGACCGCTGAACCTGCCGGATGAAGACCCGACTCCGCAGCAGCGTGATGCCCATCAGGCAGCGATCCTTTTGCTGCATCGTTATGCCGAACGGCTCCATCGCCTTCCACCTCGGACCTATGAGCTGTCGCGGGAGGCCCGAAGCGTGTTCAACCGCTGGTTCGAAGAGCATCAGAAGGATGCACTCGCCCCCGGAACTCCAGGCATCATCTCGGCTCTGAAGGGAAAGACATCCGCCCATGCCCTGCGGCTCGCCGGCATCCTGCACATCCTCAGAAATCTCGATGCCTGTGAGAAGGGCGGGGAGGATCTTCCCCGGATCAGCCGGGACACCATGGACTGCGCCATGGCGATCGTGGATCAGTTGACGGCGGAAACCGCTGCCTTCCACGACGCCCCAGTGGCTACCGGTGGGCAGGATGAAGAGGCATCTGAGGATGCTGTTGAAGCATCACGGCTGAGATTGCTGCAGCACATTCATCACTGCAGCTGGAGCAGCCAGCAGCCCATCACCCGCAAGCAGGCGAAGGACAAGGGAAGCCGCCTCCTGCGCCGCCAGTGCACGGCCAAGGCCTACAGCGACTGCGCGGCTGAGCTGGTCGCTCAGGGTTATGGCGAGCTGGTCGATTCCGGCAGAGGAATCAACGGCAAACCGCGCGCCCAGTCCTATCGCGCCACCAAGGAGATGAGCCTCTGCTGACCCAGGGGGCACGGGGGCGCACCGGAGCGCACCGGGGGCACCGGCGCTGTGTCCACTAGCTCCACCTCCGCACCAGGCGATCCGTGCGAAAAGGAGAAAAAGGACACACATACTTCTTCCTCTGTACCACTCCCCTCGCAGATCAGAAGCATGTATTTGTTGCACACTTCATTCAGTGTCCTTGTGCCCAGGTGCCTCTTTAGTAAGAAGGCCTGTGGAGCAGTGAAACGAGACGGACCAGCTTGATGTGACTGGATTCATGCGGACACTTCTGAATGACTTTGTGGTGATGATGCGGGGTTCCGTTGTCTTCTCTCAGCAGGTCTGGATGATCGCCGCTGACTTTGAAATCGACTTCCACCACTAGAATTAGGACATACACATGGCGCCGAATTGCTCGGCGGCAGACTCGGCCCGAACGATGTCTGAAGCTGATTTCGTCGAAGCCGGTTGTGATCATGATCCGATCGACGAACTGCGCTCGGCGGCCAGTACGGATGATGACGATGGTGCTCCCATCTGCGGTGGTGGTGTTCCAGCTGCCGCTGAGACGTCCACGCTGCAGGGCCGCTCCCGCCGAGCCCGAAGTCCCCGCTGCAGCCAGCCTCCCCGATCAACCAAGGACAAACCCTTCGCTCCCAGGCCCAGTCGGGGGGAGGTGGAAAGGCGGATCGCGGAGGCCCAGCTGTGGATCGCCCAGCGGCAACCGCTGATCCGGATTCGGGACAATGCTGCCCAGAACTGGGGGGTGACCAACACCAAGACGGTGAACCGCTACCTCAACCTGGCCCGCGAGCGGATGGTGGAGGAGCTGATCTCCGACCGCCGCCGGCACCAGGCTGAGCAGATTTTCGCGCTGAATGAATGCGCCCGCCGGGCGATGGACGCGGAGCAATTCTCAGCAGCCGTGGGCGCCTTCCGGGTGATCGCCGAGATCGGTGGCCTGCTCCGGGCCCCGATCAAGCCGCCGGAGGCTAGGGGCTGATGGGTCGCATCGCTTCCACCGCAAGGGCCATGGCCACGGCAGCTACTGATGGTGGCTTGCTGCTTGCCCCTGCCACCGACCTCTGGTGCGACTGGGGTCTGCTGGGCGTTCCCGATCCGGACCGGGCGACAACTACTTCTGCCGAGCTGCCGTTCCGCGACTTCATCCGCACCGCCTTTCCGACCTTCCAGTTCCACCGGCTCTCCGAACTCCTGATCGAGCTGTTGCAGCAGGTGGCCGATGGGCAGCTGACGCGCCTGATCGTTTGCTGTCCGCCGCGCCACGGGAAGAGCCAGTTGGTGTCCCGCCTGTTCCCTGCCTACTGGGTGAGCCGGCACCCGGAGCTGTTCTGCGCCATCGCCAGCTACTCCGGTGAACTGGCCTATGCCCACAGCCGTGAGGCCCGGCACTACTTCCGCCTCACCGGCCATGCCCTCTCCAAGGACTCTGCGGCCGTGGGCAACTGGCTCACCCCACAGCGTGGTGGCTGCATCGCGGCCGGGGTGCGGGGACCCTTCACGGGGAAGGGCTACAACCTCGGGATCATCGATGACCCCTACAAGGGCCCGGAGGATGCCAAGTCGGCCCTGCAGCGGGAGCGGCTGATCGACTGGCTCAAGAGCGTGTGGTTCACCCGTGCCGAGCCAGGCCTCACTGCAGAGGGAGGTCTGCTTCCGGCAGCGCAGGTGGTGGTGCAGACCCGATGGGACCACCACGACATGACTGCCTGGCTCCTCGAGCAAGAGGCTGAGGAGAACCCGGAGCACTGGACCGTGCTCAACCTGCCGGCGATCGCAGAGCCCGAGGCGATTTCTATGCAGATTCCGCATACCTGCAAGAAAATCCCTGACTGGCGCCAGCCCGGCGAGCCGCTCTGCCCCGAGCGGGTGCCACTGGCGGTGCTGCAGCGCATCCGCACCCGCCTGGGCTCCTACTGGTGGAATGCCCTGTACCAGCAGCGGCCTAGTCCTGCTGAGGGCCTGCTGTTCCGGAAGGACTGGATCCAGCCGCCTTTGCCGATCGCCCCGGGCCAGCCACGTCGCTTTGCACCCTTGGTGCTGAGCTGCGACCTGAGCTTCAAGGACGGCAAGGACAACGACGCCTGTGGCTTTGCCCTGCTTGGTCTGCTGGAGCCCCAGCGGCATCCGGCGGCCGAGGCACGACGGCAGGGTCTTGCGCTGGCCACGAACGCTGGCAACGCCCATCGGCCTGGGCAGCACACCGCACAGGGGGCGCGCCCGCCCGACCCTTGGGCCGAACTCCAGATCGAGGCCCTCTGGGCTCACCGGCAGCGGCTCGATCTGCCCGGAGTGATCAAGTTTCTGCTCGCATCCCTGGCTTCGCTGGAGCGTCAGGGCTTGCGGCCCAACGCGGTGCTGATCGAGGACGCCGCCAATGGCCCGGCAGTCTGCCAGCTGCTCAAGCGCCAGCTGCCGGGGCTGATCGCGATCCCGCCCAGGGGCAGCAAAGCCTCCCGCGCCCATGCCGTGGCGCCGTTGGTGGAAGCGGGCCAGGTGCGCTTTGCCCGCAAGTCCGACTTCCTTGTGGAGGAGCTGCTGGCCTTCTCCCCCCGCGGCGGCGTGGACGACCAAGTGGATGCCTTCTGCCAGGGCGTGCTCTGGATCGAGGCGCAGTACTGGCGCGGCCGGGGCCACAGCTCAGCGCCGCTGCCGATGGTGTTCTCCCGTTAGGCCATGGATCAGCAACCCCAACCGCAGCCACAGGCCATAACGCCGCATCGGCCCCAGACCCATGCCGTTGCCACACCGGCCCGCCCGCGGCGCCATCGGCCGGTGAACCCCCATGCCGCCGCCAATGCCCTGGCCCTGCAGCATCAAGACATCGCCGAACGGGTGGCGGCCAACATCTCCCGCCGCACCGGCCACCCCCGGGAGGATCTGCATCAGATCGCCATGCTCGGCATCCTCCAGGCCGCTCGCCGCTACTCACCTGAGCGGGGATCCTTTCGGCCCTATGCACGTACCTATGCCAACGGGGAGGTTTACCATTTCCTTCGCGACAAGGGCTTTCTGATCAAGGTGCCAGCCTCCTGGCGGGAGCTTCATGCACGGGGGCAGAAATTGCTGAGGCTGGGGATGGCGGCGGCGGAAGTTCCCGAGCTGCTGGGAGTCAGTGTGGATCGCTGGCGCGAGATCGTGGGGGCATGCCAGCACCGGCTAACCTCAATCCAAGGCTTTGACATCTAAGCCCCCAAACATATGCAGCACTTGATACTCCTCCGGGGTCAAGCAGCCCCTTTCGAGGCACCACCCTCAAAGTCTTGTATTTGATAAATAATTCGCGGAGCTCTATTTCTTGGCTTGACTACCCTAGTTAACATTGTGACCGCTAGCTCTTCTCCAATAACAGGCCGACCCAAATCTATGAGCGCCTGAAAAGCGAGTGCGGCCTCCTTGCTTGTAGAGCCGTGAATAATTGCCTCCCTGTCCTCTATGTTGGTCTTCATCTCAAATCGCTTATGCTCAGGCAGGAATCCAATGAGTCGACCATGGACTATGGACACAGACTCCTCGATATCAGTAGCTTCTGTTCGCTGCCGGGCTCGACGAATACCATTAGCATCGAGGGCTACCCATTTATTTCCTTCGGTGAGCTTAAGCGTCGCTCCATTAGTGTCGATTAACCCTAAGAACTCTCGAAGAGCCAGAAGTGTTCTATGGTCAAGATCAACAACTGCATTCTCAAAGGCCTCTTCACTTGTCGAAGCTGAGCAACCGATTACGTCAATCATCTCTGAAACTATTTGCTTTAGAGATGATTCAAATAAATCCCCTTGGTCCAAGATTTCTTCAAGAATGAAACCAAAAGATCCCCTTGTTACGCCTGTCAGCATCAGCGTGGCACAGTCCTTAAGGGGAACAGTGCCTCTTTCCTTGAGTGGTCCAAGTTCTTTGCTCGCAAAGTGCTTGGAAACCATATCCTGAAATCTCTCAAGAGTTTTGCCTGCAAACTCAGTCTCTATGCCTCTCGACCCCAATACAGGCTTTCCATCAAAATAAAGACTGACTGCAGCCCTGTCGTGAGCGCTTGGCTCTAATTGTGCTATTAGTTCTTCAATTTCGCTTATTCGTTGCGAAAGCTGAAACTGTCCAGCTACATCGCAAACTTCATTTGCTTCATCAAGAAGGCGAACTAACGTTGAGAGCTCGGCGCGTAGCGCCTGAAGCTCAAAGCTGCGTCTCATCGTTTTTTCCTCCTAGCATCAAGAGTACCGAGTCATCGTCAGCCTGAAGGGGGATTCTGAGCATTCCCTTCCAAGCGTAAGATATGCGCTGATGAGAAAACAATCCAAACCAGAAGTGAGTTTGACTCGCAATGGCTCTGCCAGGTAGATCTAGATCAACATAAAACGCATCGCAATGATATCGCTCCTTGACATGGCTTCTGTCGGCAAAGGCATGCTTCTTTTCATCAAAGAAGTTCACCCACAGATCCTGTCTTTTGCAGTGGACTGGCCTCTCCGCGAATGTAACGATGTCGATGTCGCCAGGGGGGCGCTGCCTATTCCCCTCGCAATCTTCAACATAGCTTCCATCTATCCATTGAAAACCATTCATAATGCCAAGACTACGCAGGCAGCCCCTGTACTCAATTAGACCTTTCAGGATAGCAACTCTTTTTGGTGTGAATGCAAAGCTATCGGCAAGATCGGCAAGACTCGCATCATATGGCGACATCCCAGCCGAGCTTGTAGGCCCTATCTCAGGAAGGAAGGGGGGCAATATGCCAGAGCTCGTGAGTGGCGGAATCATCAGTTAAGGATCAGCTAAGTTTGAGTTTGCTGCTTAAATTTTGCCTAAATAGATTACAAGTTGTTGAAGCAATCAGCGCATTTTACGGCCGACTGATTTCCGGTCTCGGCGTATATCAAGAGTAGTGTTCATGCACTTGAGCACTCTTTTCTAGCTCTTTGGCGCCTTGGTCGCCATCGTTCTACATATATCTCTAGTGGTCAGCGCCGCGATCTCATGGCAATAGGCCATGAGCGGTTCGTTGCTTCCATTGGATTTTAGGTTGCCTCCCTGGGTAGAGCATGCAAAGGTCCAAGCCCTCTGCCCTTCCCTCAGGATCACCGCCGACTGCTGGGCCCTGCTCGCCGCCCCTGACGGCAGCAGCCGTAAAGAGCACTACCTCCCCAAGGGCGAACGAGAACCCGACACCGCCTACCGCAAGCGCCTCGACGCCGCCCGCCCCTCGGGCTTCTTCCGTGACGCCCTGCGCACCTACGCCGGCATGCTCAGCCGGGGCAGCTGGATCAGCCTCCCGGCCAGCCTGAGCTCGGTACTTACCGACGTGGATGGTCGGGGCACAGACCTGGGCGTGTTCCTGGCCGCTGCTGACCTGCTGGTCCTGCGCGACGGGGCTGCCCTGGTACTGGTGCTCCCCCCCGAGCACAGCTGGCCCAGCGAGGGCAACCGGCAGGAGGCCCTGCGCCGAGGTGATCGACTGTCGCTGCCCCGGCTGCAGCTGGTGCCGCGGGCCAACTGTCTGAACTGGGAGCTGCCGGTGTCCTACGGCCTGCCGAGCCGGATCGTCTGGCGGGAACCGGTGAACCGGCCGATGAGTGCTGAGCCGGCTGGCGTGGAAGCGGCGGTAACTGAGCAGATCACCGCCCTGCTGGCCGATGCCGACGCCCTCGACCGCTGGCATTACCGGAGCCTGCAGCTGGTCACTGCAGGAGATGCTGTGACCGGCCTGCAGCTGGCCCACCACCCGGTGTGCGCGGACCCTCAAGCCACCAGCGGCTGGCGTTGCGATGAGCCGGTGGTCACCACGTTTGATGGCATCCAGCGACTGCCGGCCTGCTGGTACACCTCCGATGGCTCAGCCTTCGGGGAGGGGGATCTGCCGCACCTGGGCCTGGCGCACCAGTACCTCAACCACTTCCGCTGCAAGAGCGAATACGAGGAGCTCCTCTCCCGCACGGCACTGCCGGTGGGCGTCCGCAAGGGGATGGTCGATGCCATGGGCAACAGCCAAGCCGGCCCCGTCGTGCTGGGTCCGAACACCTGCATGGACCTTCCCTCAGACGCCTCCTTTGAGTTCGTTGAGATCCGGGCACGGTCCCTGGCGGAGCACCGGGCCTGGCTGCAGATCCTCGATGACACCATGCGCCGCGATGCCCTGATCCCCAGTCAGAACCGCGGCGCCGCCCGTACCGAGATGGAGATCAGCCTCACCGCCTCCCAGAGCTACGCGCTGCTGCAGGCCATGGCGATCCAGAAGGCGTCGCTGTTCTCCACCCTTCTCCAGCACTGGTGCGCCCTCACCGGCGAACCCCTCACCCCCGGCGCCGGTCTGCAGGTGACCGTGAGCCCCCTTACACCGCCGATCCAACCGCAGCCCCAGGTGAAGGAATGGATCGAGCTGTTCGACAAGGGGGTGATCAGCCGGGAAGAGCTGCGCCACCAGCTGGCCCTGGCCACGGCCAATGCAATCAGCAGCCCGACGCTGGATGACAGCCCGGCCACCAGGGCGGGGGAGGGGAGTCAGGCCCTTGAGCCCAGGGCTCCCGGAAGCTCAGCGCCGATGCCAATGCGGCAAGAGAAGTCAGCCGCGCCTGCAGCCGCATGAGCCAGACCCCCACCAACTCGCCCTTTCGCTGGCGTGCTGCCGACCTGGAGGGCATCCGCGTTGCCCTCTCGATCCCAGCCCAGATGGCCGCGATCCGCGCCATCAACGACGTCATGGCGGATCTTGAGCAGCTCTACCCCGATGCCATCCCCACCGCTCGCAGGGAGCTGGATGCCATCGCTGCCATCGACACCGAGCTGGCGGGTCTGGGCCCGGAGCAGCTGCAGGCCCCGATCGAGACCCGCCGCAAGGCCGTCAGCCCCGACGCCCTGCCGGAGGACGGCACCCTGCCGGTCAAGAAGGCAGATGTGATTGAGTTCGACACCGAGCTCCTCCGGGAGGAAACGATCACTCGCTACAGCAGCGGTCTCTCGATCGAGGCCGCCCTGCGGCGTCAGCGCTCCGGTCATGCAAAGGCCCTGCTATTGCTCCTCCCTGGCCTGGAGAGCTGGAGCCGCGATCAACAGCTGGGCAACGAGGGCGGCGCCTTCACCACTGCGCTGGCTCGGGGCTGAGCCATGACCGTCACTCCCACGCCAGCGGCCCTGCCCACGTCTGTTCTGCAGCCCCACGCCAATGCGCGGTTGCTGATCTACATCCACCAACTACCCGGCCGCTTTGATTCGGCCCGGATCGGCCGGATGGTCTGCGAGGCCTTCCTCAAGCGGGGGCGGATGGTGGGCGAGAGCGCCAGCGGTCTGGGCATCGACAGTGGCGACTTCACCTACGGCGGCTACATCTGCCGGTCGGCCTTGCTGACTCCCCAGCCCAGTAATCCCTGGGACTGGCTTTCCGCGGAAGTGGCCTGGAGTGAAACCGGCTATCGCCCGACCCTGGCTGATGGCCGTTTCTGTGAAGCCCCGGCTCAGGGCGCCATCTGGCTCGGCTCGTTCGCCCAACTCCAGTCACCTGGTGTGCTGCCGCCCATGGGCCGGGGCCAGCTGACGGGCCTGACCGTGACCGAGTTCGCGGGCCCTTTCGGTGCCGGAGGCATTGGCTCACTGGCCCAGCCGCTGCTGGGTGAGCGGCTGGAGCTGGTGCTCAAGCCCAACCGCATCGCCATCGTCCAAGCCGGCGACACCCTGCTCTCCGTCGCTGAGCGCTACGGCACCACGGTGGACACCCTGCGCTCGCTCAACAGCGACATCAGCAGCACCACCGGGATCACCACTGCGGCCGGCGACACGCTCAACGACTTGGCCGCGCTGCACGGCACCACGGTGAGCTGGCTTCGTGATCAGCCAGCCAATTCCTGGCTGCTGCGCCCCGAGGGCCACACCGTGATTGAGGGCGAGACCCTCACCACCGTGGCCCAGCTCTACGGCACCACCCGCTCCACCCTGCGCAAGCTCAACCGCACCTACGCCGACTACCGCGAGTGGCCCGGTGATGCCCCGCTGCCGCTGGGGGAGGTCCTCAACCTGTTCGCGATCAGACCTGCATCTCCCCTGCCGGGTGGAGAATCTCTGGTGGTGCCGCTCTACTGGCCTTCCACAGCACTGGTGCCGGGGAGTTGGTTGTTTCTCCCGCGGCGAAGGGTGGCCGCGAGCGCATCACCGGAGCCTGATCTCTGAACCCGCAGAGTCCTGGCAATAGATGGGGAGCACAGCCCGGATGGGGTGCTCATCCACGACAGCCGCGATGGGTCATGGCCACTGCCACTGCTTCTTCCACCTCCAGCACTGCCGCCTCCAGCGGCCAGGGCACTGACGACAATTACGCCGCCAACGGCCAGCCCGGTGAATCCACGGCAGCCGGTGGCCCCACCGGCGACCCCAACGGCGCCGGCAGCGAGGGCGGTTCTGGTGCCAGCGGCGGCGACAGCTTCGGCGCTGCAGCATCCGAAGCCGGTGCTCCCCCGCTGGATGACAGCCGCCTCACCGAACCGCTGCGGGCCGAAAGGCGCAAGAGCAACCAGCTCGAAAAAGAAATCCGCACCCTGCGGCAGCAGCTCAACCGCTTCTCGGAGATCAACCCCGAGGAATACGCCCGCCTGCAGGAGGCCGAACGCCAGAAGCAGATCCTCGAGCAGCAGATGGAGCTGCGCGAACGGCAGATGGAGGAGGCCTCCGCCCAGAAGGTGGCCGCCGTCGCCGCTGAGCGCGACGAGGCCAAGCAGCAGATCCTGCAGCTCCGCAAGGACCGTCTGCTGGAGCGTGCCTTCTCCCAGGCCGAGGGCCGCACGGGTGGGGATGCCAGGGGCACGTTCTTCGACATCTTCAAGGGGCAGCTGGGCACCTGCTTCCGCCTGACCACCGGCGGTGACTGCAAGGACGTGCTCGAACCGCTGGACTCCCAGGGCAAACCGCTGCTGGGCGATGACGGCCGGCCGATGACGACCACCGAGTTCCTCGATCAGATGCGCGTGCATCCCGTCTACGGCTTCCTGTTCCAACAGCGGGGCCCGGCAGGGATGCAGGCCGCTGGTGGGCTGACCGTGTCGGGGATCGGCAGTAACGGCGAGCCGATCAACCCCCAGGCGATGTCGGCGTCGGAGCTCTACCGAGCGTCCTTCGCGGTGAACGGCCGCGGGGCTCGTCGCTGAGGCCACTGCTCACCCGATGGCACGTCGGCCCCGCAGCTTCTACGCCGGCCTCTCCTTCCGGCCGCCAGCCCCTGTCGCGGTTGCCGCTCGACGTGCCCTGGAGCGCCGGGCCCAGCAGCCGCCATCCAACCGCGGCATGACGCCGGTGGGGCTGGCCCGCGCCCGGCAGCTGCTCCACCGGCAGGAGCTCTCACCGCAGACGATTGATCGGATGGTGAGTTACTTCGCCCGTCACGAAGTCGACAAGCAGGGCTCCGGCTGGGAGACCTACGGCAAGGGCCGTCAGGCTTGGGATGGCTGGGGCGGAGACCCCGGCCGGCGCTGGGCTACGGCTGTTGCCCGGCGGATGGATGCTGCCGAGCAGGCAGGTGAACGCTCAGCCGACCAACGTCGCCGTCGTTGACGGACGCATGATCGCTTCCACAACCAACCAGTCCCACAACCGACATCGCCACCGATCGAGCTGCCAACCCCGAACCGGTGAAACCAGAATCGACGAACGAATCGAGGATGAAAAGGGGGGTATACCCCCGAATATCAAAAACCCGCGCCGGCTGCCTCGGAAATTTCTCAGATTCTCGGAAATCACCACCCCTCAACCTTTGCTGTCCTGATCGACCACCAGCAACAGGCCGCCCATGATCGCCAGGTTCTTGAACAGCTGAATCCGCTCCATCCTGTCGGCCACATCCCCGTGGAACAGCATGGTGGTGGGTACCAGGAACAACAGCAGCAGCACCGCTCCCAGTCGGGCCTTCCAGCCGCTGATCACCAGTGCTGAACCCACCGCCATCAGGGCCATGGCCGCCACCAGTAGCACCGGTGCCAGCGGCAGTCCCTTGGCGGCGATGGCTCCGGCCACGCCGGTAAAGCCCGTCAGCTTGCCGATCACGGCATGGATGAACACCAGGCACAGCAGCACTCGGGCGATGCGGTTCAGCAACGAGGGCTGGTGGCTCTGCTGGTTCATGGAGGAGTGCTGTCTGCTTCGGGCATTTTGTGGCCGGTGGCCAGGGTCAGGGCGTTGCCCGCGAGTTGCCCTGCATGCCTGTACTGCCCCGCAGGGAAAAGCCCCGGAGGCCCGCAGGCCTGCCGGGGCATGGGCCGCAGCCCCTGGCGGCTCAGAGCACCGAGACGGTGCCGAGGCGCCGGGCCTGGAGCTTGCGAGCCCACTGATGGGCCAGCTCAGCCGGGATGAAGCGGGGCTTTTTGACCGGGCGACCGCGGCGGCCATAGAAGACCGTGATGCGCTCAGCAGCGCCCGCCTTGCTGCCACCGGGATAGATGTGCACCAGCAGCTGGCGGATTTCGCAGCAGGGGAAAGAAGAAGCCATCACGAGAGAGGCGAGGGACACCCGCGTCAGGCCTCGGCTGTAGCGACCCACCGGGGCGAGACAGCTGGGGCAGCGGTGCTTCCCTTCTTCCCCTCGCCGACCGTGATGGCTTCGGCCCCCGGCAGTGCTGAGGCCCTCCGCCAGTGGGGTCGTCGTCCGCCGCCGGCAGCGCACTGCCCCTGGCCCAGTGACCAAAAAAAGAGGCCCCCTGGTGCCCCCCGCTTGGCGGCTTGGCGGCTGAGATCAGAAGGGGATCAGCGCCTCCAACGCTGGATCAACCGCCACCAGCGGCCGAGCCGCCTGCTGCTCGAACAGCAGCTGGGCCGCCAGCTCAGCCAGGCGGGGATAGCGCTCGCTGCAGAACGCCAGATCATCCAGCACCTGCCAGGAGAACTGCTGCAGGCGGGCTTTGCGGGACAGAGGGGCCATGGGAGGGCTCCGCGTAGGACCCCTCAGCCGGCGGGGGGCGGGTCAAGGGCCCGTCCACGACTGGGATGCGGAGCGGAGCGCAGCCAACGTCAGCACCGGCGGGCTCGTGAAACCCTTGAGGCGCCCCCCGACCATGAGGAGGGCCGGAGCGGAGACCGTTCAGGAGCTGGTGAACACACCGCCGCCGCGCTGCACGATCCCATGGCAATAGCCGGTGACGTGATCTGGGGCCGAACCCCGGGAGTGCAGCACCGATGGGCCTCACCCTGATCGAGGCAGCCAAGTACGAGACCCGCCTGGAGCACCTGGCGGTGATCAAGACCTTCGCTGAGGGCGAACTGCTTAGCTGGCTGCCGTTCATGAACATCGCCGGCGGCGGCCTCTTCTATTCCGTCGAGAAGGAGCTCCCCACGGTGGGCTTCCGGGCGGTGAACGAGGGCTACAAGCAGAGCTACGGCGTCGTCGATCCCCAGTCAGAAGCCGTGCACCTGTTCGGCGGTGACGTGGATGTGGACCGCTCGATCGTTGACCTGCAGGGCCCGGAGGCCCGTGCTGCTCAGACCGAGATGAAGGTCCGCTCGATGCGGCTGACGCTCGAGGCGGCCCTGATCAATGGCGACGCCACCGCCAGCCAGGGCCGGGGCTTTGACGGCCTCGCCAAGCGCCTCAACCCCGGCGCTGAGATGGCGATCAACAACGGCGCCACAGCCCTGGACTTCGACAAGCTCGATGAGCTGATCGACTCGGTCAATTCCTACGGCGGCAAGAAGTATCTGGTGATGAGCAAGGCGATGCGCCGCCAGCTCAATGCCCTCGCCCGCGCCACCGTCGGCCAAGGCGTCTACAACGTCTCCACCAACAACCTGGGCGTGATGGTGCATCACTACCAGGAGTGCCAGATCCTCACCGTCGACCGCGACGCCCAGGGCCTGGAAGTCCTCGGCTACGGGGAAGCGGGCGGCACCAGCTCGATCTACTGCTGCACCTTCGGGGATCAGGCGGTGACCGGCCTGCAGGGGCCGTTCCAGGGCCGCTATGGGATTTCGGTCCGCGATCTCGGCGAGGTGCCCGATGCGCCTGTGTTCCGTACCCGGATCGATTGGTACGTGGGCTTTGGCGTGATGCACCCCCGCGCCGCGGGCCGCCTCCACTCCATTGCTCCGATCGCTTGATCGCCCCCGAACTCACTTCCTGGAAACCGACCGATGACTCGCCTGAAAGCCAACGCCCTCCTCGATGCCGCCACGGTGCTGGTGGGCTGGACCAACCGCTCCGCCACCCGCGACACCGAGAAGGTCTTCACCAGCGGTGAGGTGGTGAAGCTGAACACCAAGCTCGATGCCGCCT
>BJHE01000056.1:15249-17807 GCA_014191755.1 Cyanobium sp. | reverse complement strand
AACGCCCCCTGTGTGATTCGAACACACGACCGGCTGCTTAGAAGGCAGCTGCTCTATCCAGCTGAGCTAAGGGAGCATGGTCGAATTGTGCCAGCCACTGGCACCGAGCGTCATCGGGTCACTAAATCGCATGCTTTGCGCTGAGCCTCCTAGTGTGGAGGGCTGTGAGAATCACCGCTCCATGCCAGCCGCCCGGCTCAGCGACAGCCAGAAAGCCGAGGTGGTGGAGAGGTTCCGCTCAGGCGAGGGACTGCAACCTCTTGCCGAGGCCTATGGCTGCAGTCCCAACACCGTGAGCCGGGCGGTGAAGGCGGCGCTGGATCCCGGCGAGTACGACCGCATCAAGGAGCGGAATCGGCGCAGCGCCACCCCCCGGACGGAGCCGGCGGATCCGTTGGTGCCTGCGCTCATCGCTTCCGATGGCGAAGAACCTGCCGGCGAAGGCGAAGGCGCGAACGAGGGCGATAGCGAGGGCAGCGGCCGGGCGGAAGACGCAGCGCTGGAGTTCGATCGTCCCTCCGGCGCCACCGATCCCATTGCTTCCCCCGTTGCGCAGAGGGTCCCCGTGGCGGCCATTGCCCACGACCCTCCGCAAAGCCCAATCCGCCGGTCGGGCCAGCGGACCCTTGCCGATGCCCCAGCGGTGGACCGGGAGGATGGCCCAGCTGTGCTCGCGATCGATGACGCCGATGACTTCGGCGACGACGAGTCCGACGATGACCTGGCCCTTGATGCTGATGGCGACGACAGCGAGGGCCAGATCTTCGTGCCGGTACCGCTGTTGGAGGTGGTGGATGACCACACCGAGATCCGCCCCCTGCCTCTCACAGCCGCCGATCTGCGTGGCAGCGCCTGGATGCTGGTCGACAAGACCGTGGAACTCCAGGCCAAGCCCCTCAGCGAGTTCACCGAGCTCGGCCGCCTGCCGGTGGAGGAGCAGGATCGGCAGGCCTTGATGGTGTTCGTGAACCCCCGCCAAGCCAAGCGGCACTGTGGTCGCACCCAACGGGTGATCAAGATTCCCGATCCGGCGGTCTTCACCCTCACCGCCCCTTACTTGCTGGCCCAAGGCATCAGCAGGGTGGTGATCGAGGGGGCGTTGTTCGCGTTGCCGGGGAGTTGAGCCCGATCGGACGCTCGGTGCGGCAGATGGGTTCGGCGCGCCGACAGTCTCCAGAAGTCGGGTTTGCATCTCCTTCAGCAGTGCTGGCCTGAAAGTGGCTGGAGTTCCTGCTGGTTTGAGCAGCCACCCCAGCAGCAGGAGTTACCGGGCTTCGGGCAGCCCTTAGGCCCTGTCGTCCCGCCGCCCCGGCAGCAGCAGAGCCGCGCTGCTTCCCCCACTGATCACGCCCACCGCTAAAGCCAACCCCACCAGGAAACCGCTGGGCAGGGGGGCGGTCTGGCCAAAGCCCAGGTTGAGGCGCTCCCGCTGATCGAGGTTTTGGGCCCCGAGACACAGCATCGCCAGCAGCAGGGAGCCGCCCAGCAGGCTGCCCAGCAGAAGGCGCAGTCGCAACACCATCACAAGCGGGGGAGGTGGATCCATTCTGCCGGGCACCCGCGGGCCGCACCGCGCCCACAGGCGCAGGTCATGGGTCGCCTTCCGGATCGGGGGGCACCGTGCCGGGGTCCGCGTGCAGCAGGGCGTAGAGCTCTCTCCGGCTGTGGCCGCTGTGTTCCGCCAGGTTTCGGGCGGCCTCCCGCCGGCTGAGGCCCCCGGCCACCAGCGCGGCCAGTTCCTGGCCTAGGGCGATCGGATCCCAGCAGGGTGACACCGGCTCAGCACCCCCCACCACCACGGTGCATTCCCCCAGGGGTGGCGTGGCGCGGAAGTGCGCCAGGGCGGCTTCCACGGTGGGTCCCACCTGTTGCTCATGGCGCTTGGTGAGTTCCCGCGCCACCTGCAGCGGCCGGTTCCCCAGCTGGGAGAGCAGATCCTCGAGCAGGGCCACCAGCCGGTGGGGCGCCTCGTAGAACACCAGGGTGCGTTCCTCCCTGGCCAGGGCCCCCAGCCGCTCGCGCCTCGGCCCGCCCCTGGCCGGCAGAAAGCCCTCGAAGCAGAAGCGCCCCGAGGGAAGGCCACTGCTCACCAGGGCGGTGGTGAGCGCACAGGGACCCGGGATGCAGATCACCGGATGGCCATTGCGGCGGGCCGCTGCCACCAGGCCCTCCCCCGGATCGGCGATGCCCGGTAGGCCGGCGTCGCTGATCACGGCCACCGCCTCACCAGACGCGAGGGCCTCCAGCAGCTGCGGCATCCGGGCCGCCTCGTTGTGGGCGTGGAAGCTCAGCAGGCGACGCCCGCGGATGCCCAGCCGATTCAGCAGCAGGCCGCTGTGGCGGGTGTCCTCACAGGCGATGCAATCGGCCTGCTCCAGCACCCGCCGGGATCGCGGCGAGAGATCTTCGAGGTTGCCGATCGGAGTTCCCACCACATAGAGCGTGCCACCGCTCGGTTCAGCGGTGTCCAGGCCCTTCCCGCCCGTGGCCGGTTGTGGCTCCGGGGGGGGCTGTTGCTCCTGCCTGCCGCCCGTGGCTGCTCCGTTGGCTGCGTCGGC
>BJHE01000056.1:0-15168 GCA_014191755.1 Cyanobium sp. | reverse complement strand
TGGAGGCCTCGACTTCCGCACGGTCACGGCTCCCTGCACAATGCCCCTTTACCTCTCCATGATGCCCCCCAGCTCCCTGCCGTCAGCGGCCCCCAGCCTGCCGGCGGGGATCCTCCTGGAGACCCTGCTGAGCGAACTCAGGCGGCTGGCCTGGGGTGCTGCCGACATCCTGCGGGCTTATAGCCGGGGCCTTGAGCCACCCTTCGGTTTCCCGCCGGTCTTGGCTGTCGAGGAAGGGGGCGAGGGTCCGGTTTCGGCCGCCGATCTGTCGGTCAACCAGTGGCTGCTCCAGGGGCTTGCCGCGGCATTCCCCGATGCCCCCTGGACGGTGCTGAGTGAGGAGACCGCCAAGCAGCAGCTCCGGCCCGGCGAACCGCTGCCGGCGGAGTGGCTGTGGATCCTCGATCCCCTCGATGGCACACGCGACTTCCTGCAGGGCAGTGGCGAGTACGCGGTGCACCTGGCCCTGGTGCGGCAGGGCCGGCCCGTGCTGGGGGTGGTGCTGTTGCCGGAGGTCGAGGAGCTCTGGTTCGGGCTGCTCGGGGAGGCTGGGCAGCCGGCAGGAGCCTGGCGGGAGGATCGCCTGGGCGTGCGCACTCCGCCGGAGTTGAGTGCACGCCAGCGGTGCGAGGAGATGGTGCTGGTGGCCAGTCGCAACCACCGGGATCCCCGGTTGGAGTGCCTGCTGGAGGCGATCGCTCCGGCCTCCAGCCGGGCCATGGGCAGCGTGGGGGGGAAGGTGGCCACGATCCTGCGGGGTGAGGCTGATCTCTATGTGTCGCTTTCGGGGCGCACGGCTCCAAAGGACTGGGATATGGCCGCCCCCGAGGCGGTGCTGCGCGCCGCCGGCGGCGCCTTCAGCCATGCCGACGGCCGCCCCCTGGGCTACAACACGGGCGATCTGAATCAGGCCGGCTGTCTGATCGCCAGCCATGGCGTACTCCATGGCGAGGTGTGCCGTCGGGCCCTGGCGGCCCTGGCCGCACAGCCGGAAGAACAGCAATGAGCTGCTGTTTCTTGTTTCACGATCTGTGGCGGGGTTCGGCTCGGATCCCCGGCACTCCTCCACTGCTTTTGGCGTGAGAATCGGCATACCCCACCCTTATCGGTGGTGCGGGCCGACACTGTTAGCCCCGAAGACACAATCGATGCTGGACAGCTTCCTCGATGCGGATGACGAAATCATCTGAACCGAGGCAGGATAAGACTTGACTCGAAAGAGTGAACTGTTCACAAAAAAACGGCCCGGTAGGGCCGCTTTTCAATGCTGAGCAGCCCAGCGCTCAGTTGGCCGTTTGGTCTTGCTGGGGCACCCCCCGCAGGGTGAGGTTGATGCGGCCGCGGTTGTCGATCTCACGAACCCGCACCGTCACCTGATCGCCCACGTTCACCACGTCCTCCACCTTCTCCACGCGGGATTCGGAGAGTTGGGAGATGTGGATCATTCCCTCTTTGCCGGGCAGGATCTCCACGAAGGCCCCGATCGGGATCACGCGAGTCACCGAGCCGCTGAACACCTCGCCCTCGCTCACTCGGCGGGTAAGGCCCTCGATGATGCGTTGCGCTTCCTCGGCGGCGGCGCCATCGTGGCTGGCGATCGTCACGATGCCGCCATCTTCGATATCGATCTTGGTGTTGGTGCGCTCGGTGATGCCCTTGATCGTGCGGCCTCCGGGGCCGATCACGGTGCCGATCAGCTCGGGGTCGATCCGGAAGCTGAGCAGGCGAGGTGCGTGGGGAGAGAGAATGTCGCGTGGCTTCTCGATGGCCTCAAGCATCTTCTCGAGGATGTGAAGTCGGGCCGGGCGAGCCTGGTTGACCGCCTCGGCCACGGTCTTGACCGCCAGGCCGGTGATCTTCATGTCCATCTGCAGGGCGGTGATGCCCTTTTCGGTGCCGGCCACCTTGAAGTCCATATCGCCGAGGAAGTCCTCGATGCCCTGGATGTCGGTGAGGATGCGCACCTCGTCGCCCTCCTTGATCAGGCCCATGGCGGCGCCGCTCACCGGGGCCTTGAGGGGTACACCAGCATCCATCAGGGCCAGGGTGCTGCCGCACACCGAACCCATCGAGGTGGAGCCGTTGGAGCTGAGGCACTCCGACACCACCCGCAGCACGTAAGGGAAGCTCTCCTTGCTGGGCAGCACTGGCACCAGTGCCCGCTCGGCGAGGGCGCCGTGGCCGATCTCGCGGCGGCCGGGGCTGCGCATCGGCTTCGTCTCGCCGGTGGAGTAAGGCGGGAAGTTGTAGTGGTGCAGGTAGGTCTTCTCGGTGGACGGGTTGAGGTCGTCGAGCTCCTGGGCATCGCTCGGCGTGCCGAGGGTGGCGCAGGAAAGCACCTGGGTGAGGCCCCGCTGGAACAGGCCCGAGCCATGCACCCGCTTGGGCAGCACGCCAACGGCTGCCTGGATTGGACGAACCTCATCGAGGTTGCGGCCATCGACGCGCTTGCCCTCCTTGAGGATCTGCTCGCGCATCAACTTCTTGGTGAGGCTCTTGAAGCTGTTGCCCAGCACCTTGCTGTTGCCGCTCACCACCAACTTGATGGTGTCGTCGTCTTTGAGTCCGGCGATCTTCTCGCCCACGGCGGCCTTAATGGCATCGAGCTTGTCATCGCGCTCGATCTTGGTCTGGCTGAACTGCTTGAGCACCTCACCGATCGGCTTGGAGCATTCCTTCTCCAGGAAGGCGGGCAGGGCTGGATCTTCCACCTTGGGTTCGGGAATCACCTGCTCGATACCCAGATCGCTCAGCAATTGGAGCTGGGCCTTGATCAATTCGCCCACGGCTTCGTAGCCGAAGTCGATCGCCTCGATCACGTCCTGCTCGGGCAACTGGTTGGCGCCTGCCTCCACCATCACCACACCGGAGGGGGTGCCGGCCACCACCAAGTCAAGATCGCTGCGCTCAATCTCCCGGTAGCTGGGGTTGAGCACGAAGTCGTCGCCCAGCAGGGCCACCCGCACCGCCGCCATCGGGCCGGCGAAGGGGATCTTGGCCAGGAGGGTGGCGATTGAGGCCCCCGTCACGGCGAGCACGTCGGGTGGAACGCGCTCATCGAGCGACAGCACGGTGGCCACCACCTGGATGTCATCCCGCAGCCAGGATGGGAAGAGGGGCCGCAGGGGGCGATCGATCAGCCGCGTGGTGAGGATGGCGCGCTCGGGAGGGCGCGCTTCGCGGCGGAAGAAGCTGCCGGGAATCCGCCCGGCGGCATACAGCCTCTCTTCGTAGTCGCAGGTGAGGGGGAGGAAATCGATGCCTTCGCGGCCGCCGGAGCGGGTGGCGGTCACCAGAACCGCGGTATCGCCGCATTCAACCAACACCGAACCCCCGGCCTGGGGGGCGAAACGACCGGTGGTCAGTCGGATCTCCCGACCATCGAAGGAGACCGACTGCGTTTGTCCTTGCACTGGGCTTTATGTCCTTTTGTTGTCGATCTCATTCTCGCATCCAGCCTTCACAGCGAACTGTCGACTCACCCAACCGCAGGGTCGTGGGCCGCGACCGGGCCTGGCGCAGCAGGGCCGTGTAGGCCGGATCACCGATCTCACGGCAGCCGAAGCGCTCCAGGTGCTGGTTGCTCAGCTGCACATCAAAGAGGCTGTAACCACTGTCCCGCAGGGCTTCTACGAGACGCACCAGCATCACATTGCCGGCGTGATCGCGGTGATGCATCATCGATTCCCCGATCCAGCAGCTGCCGATCCCAATCGCCAGGAGCCCCGCAGCCAGCTCCTCCCCTTCCCACACCTCCACGCTGTGGGCCCATCCGGCCCGATGCAGTTGGCGGTAAATCCGAGCCAACTCGCCGCTGATCCAGGTGTCGGGTCGCTCGGCGCAGCCGCGCAGCACCGCATCGAAGGATCGATTCAGACTCAGCTGGAAGGCACCGCGGCCGAGGCTGCGCCGCACGGACCGGGGCACACGAAAATTTTGATCCAGGGGGATGAGAGCCCTGGACTGGCTGCGCCACAGGTCGAGTCCGCCATGAGTTGGATTGGCCATGGGAAACCAGCCCCTGGCATAGGCCCGTACCCACCAATGCACAGGCCAGTGTTCGGAGGGCTGGTGGGGATCTGGGCCAGCCCTCTGAACAATAGCGATGTCGTGATTAGCCGGGACCACCGCCTGCCGCAGCGATCACCAGCTGGACTTCACCACACCCGGTAATTCACCCTTGTGGGCCCGTTCCCGCAGCTGGTTGCGGCAGAGGCCGAAATCGCTATACACACCACGGGGCTTGCCGGTGGCCCAGCAGCGGTTGCGCAGGCGCACCCGGGCGCTGTTGCGGGGCAGGGCCTGAATCTTGCGGTGGATTTCGAGCCGCTCCATTGGGTCGGCGGCGGCCTCAAAGGCGGCCTTCAGGGCCGTGCGCTTGGCGGCGAAGCGATCCACCAGCTTCTGGCGCTTGACATCACGCGCAATCATCGACTTCTTCGCCATGCGGCAGAGTGCTCGGTTCGTAGAGGTGAATTCAACCTTAGCGCGTGGCTAGTAAGCCTCCTGGCTCTCACCGCGGCAGCGGTGGATCGCTGCCAGTGGGTGCGAGCGCTACTGGGCACGCATTTTGACGAGGGCGGGTTGGCTTCGGGCTGGTTGCGGGTTTGTTGCGGGCTGGATTCAGTGGCCGAGCAACTGCTGGATGGCTGGGAGCTGGCTGGTGTCTTTCACGATCAGCACCAGGCTGAGCCCCATCAGGAGCACAAGGCCCGACTGCATGAAGGCCATCTGGAAGCGCTGGGGCAGGGGCCGACCCCGCAGGCCCTCGATCAGCAGCAGGGCGAACTGGCCGCCATCCAGCATCGGCAGCGGCAGGGCATTGAGCACCGCCAGGTTGATCGAGATCAGGGCGGTGTAGAGGAACAGGCTGGCCCCTCCTTGGTCGGCTAGGGACGCTCCCATCTCCACGATCTTCACCGGGCCCGACACCTGGCCGGCCGTTTCCCCGAAGTTGGTGATCAGGCTGCCGAAGCCCTCCAGGGTGCGGCGGGTGAGGGCCAACACGTCGTGGTTGGCCTGGCGGATGGGCTCAAGGGGCCCGTTGGGGCGGCGGAACAACTCGCTGCCATTGGGTTGGAGCTGGGCTCCCACCCGGCCGATGCCGCCGAGGTCGACGGGGGTGAGGCTGAGATTCAACCGTTGCTGGCCCCGTTCGGCCTGGATGGTCAGGCTGCGGCCGGAGGCGGAGCGGATCGTCTCGACCAGATTGGCTACGGCCTGCTGGCCGCCCGCCAGCGGCGTATCCCCCACCTGCACGATCCGATCGCCCGCCTTCAGGCCGGCAAGGGCGGCGGGCTGGCCGGCCTGAACGCCGGCCACCAGGACGCCCGGGGTGGTGCTGAAGCCGGCCGGGATCCCCACCACCGCACCTTGGGCCACGAGCACGGCCCAGGCCAGCAGCAGGTTGGCGATCACGCCGGCGGCTATCACCAGGGCCCGCTGGCGCAGGGGCCGGTTGCGCAGCAGGTTGGGGTCGTCGGCGGGGAAGGGGCTGTCCTCGTCGTCGTCGGGGAAGGCCACATAGCCTCCCAGGGGGATCGCCCGCAGGGCATAGACCACACCGCGCCGCGTGCGCTGCAGCAGGGCCGGGCCAAAGCCCACCGAGAAGCCGCTCACCCGGATTCCCTGCCAGGTGGCCGCCAGAAAGTGGCCCGCTTCATGGACCACGATCAACCCCGCCAGGATCGCCAGTGCGGTGAGAACTCCCATTAGGTCTTCAGCCAGATAAGCCCATTCTGGTGCCCATCGGTTCCCGCCGGCCGATCGGGTGGGCCGGGTTCCCGCGCCTAGGGATGGCCGCAGGGCAAGGCGCCCGGGCTCAGCTCCGCGTGAAGTTCACGCCGATTGGGACCACAGGGGTGCGCGACCCGATTGCCGGCTGCCCTCGCACGCTTGCCAGTCGTTGGCATAGAGATTGCTGGCCACCGTCGAGAGTCTGCCGGGTGGTGCCGGCCAAAGGCATGCGCCACCGGGTTCCGGCGGTCCTGCTGAGTAGGAGAATCTGCAGATCCCGAAGTCACGCTCCCGACCCTTATTGATCTCCGGCATTGTCTCCGGCATTGTCTCCCGAATTGTTTCCAGATTTATCTCCCGAACCATCTCGCCGGTTGAGGAAGAGTCTTGTGATCTCTAGGTTAATTGGGTCTCAACCGTTAGATATTGACAGCCGTAGTACCGCATCAGTGCCTCGGGAAGCCGCACCCGGCCATCCTCCTGTTGTCCGTGCTCCAGAAGGGCAGCCATGGTGCGGCCGATTGCCAGGCCGCTGCCGTTGAGGGTGTGCACCAGCCGGGTCTTCTTGCCGTCGCGGAAGCGGATCGCGGCGCGGCGGGCCTGGAAATCGGCGCAGGTGCTGCAGCTGGAGATTTCCCGGTAGGCGCCGGCGCCGGCCAACCACACCTCGAGGTCGTAGGTGCGGGCTGCGGAAAAGCCCAGATCGCCACCGCAGAGTTCGATACGCCGATAGGGCAGCTCCAGGGCCTCCAGCACGCCTTCCGCGTCGCGGGTGAGCTGCTCGTGGGCCGCCTCAGAGTCTTCCGGGCGGGTGAACCAGTACATCTCCACCTTGTTGAACTGGTGCAGGCGGATCAGGCCGCGGGTGTCGCGACCGTAGGAGCCCGCCTCGCGGCGGAAGCAGGGGGTATAGGCGGCGTAGCGAAGCGGCAGCTGCTCCGCCGGGATCAGCTCATCGCGGTGCAGCGAGGTGAGCGGCACCTCGGCGGTGGGGGTGAGCCAGAGGTCGTCCTCGGCGCAGCGGAAGCTCTCCTCGGCAAACTTGGGCAGCTGGCCCGAGGCGGTGAGGCTGGCGGTGTTCACCAGGATCGGCGGCAGCACCTCGCGGTAGCCGGCGTCGTTGTGGCGATCCAGCATGAAGTTGATCAGGGCCCGCTCCAGGCGGGCGCCCTGACCTAGGAGTGTCACGAAGCGGCTCTGGGCGATGCGCACGGAGCGTTCTGTGTCCACCAGGCCGAGGCGTTCGGCGATCTGCCAGTGCTCCTGCAGAGGTGAGCCGTCGGGGTGGGGGCCCTGGCGGGGGGTGCCCCAGGTTTTCACCACGACGTTGTCGGCCTCGGAGCGGCCTTCGGGGGTCTGGGCGGAGGGCAGGTTCGGCAGCTCCAGCAGCTGGTGCCGCAGACGGCTCTCCAGGGCCTTCTCCTCCTCCTCCAGGCCCGCCACCTGCTGCTTGATGCGGTTTCCCTGCTCCCGCAGCTCGGCCACCTCGGGACCATCGGGACGGGCACCGGCCTGGATCCGTTGCCCCACCTCCCGGCCGATGCGGTTGCCCTCGGCCTGCAGGCTGCTGCGCTGCTCCTCCAGATCCCTTTCCTGGCGAGCGATCTGCTGAAGCCCGGTGAGGTCGACCTCCAGGCCCCTGCGGCTGAGCTGCCGGCGGATCAGCTCTGGGTCATCGCGCAGCAGGCGCTGGTCCAGCACGTTGGGAAGGCGGTTTGGCGGCAGCCTAAGAGTGGATAGTGTTTGTGTTGATCCAAGGCCCACTGCAGGGCTCCATCCGGCTCCGCTCCTTGCCATCCGACCGCCACGACGCCGACCTGCCCCCCGGGGGGGAGGAGCCCGTGAAGGAGCCGGATCCCGGGCTCCGCGAGCTGGTGCGGCGCCGCCAAGACGATCCCTCCGGCGAGCACTCCGGCGAGAGCCGGTTGGCCCTAGCGAAACGGCTGGCCGCCGCACGGGATTTCAATGCCGCCATTCTCTGCCTTCAGGAAGGGCTGCAGCTCGCTCCCGAGGATCCGGAGCTCTGGAGCCAACTCGCCAGGCTGCTGTTAGCGGTGGGCCGCTATGGCGATGCGATTCCCTGCCTGATTCGGCTGGCCGAACTCGAACCTGCCAATGCCGCCTGCCGCACGGAACTGGGCCACCTGTTCCGCAGGGTGGGCTACCTGGGCGACGCCATCCACTGGCATGGGGAGGCGCTGGCCGTGCAGCCCGATTCGCTGCTGCTGCACCTCAATCACCTCTTCGTGCTGCCGCTGGTGGCCGAATCGCCGCAGCAGATCGCGGCGTGTCGGGAGCGCTGCGAGCAGGGCCTCCGGGCCCTGGAGCAGGAGCAGCCGTTCCATGATTTCGACAGGGAGGTGGCCGCGATCTGCCATCCCTACTACCTCATCTATCACGACCGCAACGATCGCGAGCTCCTGGAGATCTATGGCGGCCTGATCACCCGGGCCCTGGGACATGGCCAGTCGCCGGAGCAACGCCCCCGGTTGCCACGGGCCCTGCCCACGCCCGGCGACGCTTCGATTCCCCGGATCCGGATCGGTTTCCTCTCCGGTTTCTTCTACAACCACAGCAACGCCCGGGCCTTCGATGGCCTGATCCTTAACCTGAATCGCCACCGCTTTGAGGTGGTGCTGATCCACCTGGCCACCTCCCCCCGGGATGCCGTGAGCGCTTGGCTGGAGGCCTGCTGTCAGGAGGTGGTGGTGCTTCCCGCTCCCCTCGATGCCGCGAGCGCCAGGCTGGAGGAGCTAAGGCTCGATCTGCTCTTCTACACCGATCTGGGCATGCATCCCTTCGCCACGATGTTGGCCACCCGGCGAGCGGCCCCGGTGCAGGCCACCGGCTGGGGGGTTCCCCAGACCTCGGGCCTGCCTGGCATCGAGTACTACGTCTCCGGCGATCTAGTGGAGCCGCCCGAGGCCCAGGATCACTACAGCGAAACCCTGGTGCGGTTGCCGGGCCTTCCCTGTTGCTATCGCTCCGAGGCAATCGAGCCGCTCGAACGGGACCGGAATTATTACTTCCTGCCGCCCGACAGACCGCTATGGGGCTGCCTGCATCGCCTGGAGAAAATCCATCCTGATTTCGATCTGGCCTTGGAGGTGATCGCCAGGGCGGTTCCCGATTCGCTGTTCGTGTTTGTGGAAGAGGACATACCCTCACTCACCAGCCTCTACCTCGATCGTCTGGCCTGCTCCGCCCCCACGGCCCGGGAGCAGGTGGTGATGCTGAGCCGGATGGATTGGCCCGATTTCCTTGCCCTGGCGGGCTGCCTCGATGTGCTGCTCGATCCCTTCCATTTCGGCAGCGGCATCACCCTCTACGAAACAATCCACACCGGCACCCCGGTGGTGACGCTGGAGGGCCGATTCCTGCGTTCCCGCTTCGTGGCGGCCGCCTACCGGCTGATCGAGGTGGAGGATCCGCCGGTGGCGGCCACCCCCGCGGAGTATGTGGAGCTGGCTGTTGCCCTGATGCAGGATCCGCAGCGGCGGGAGCTCCTGCGTCAGGAGATCGCCGCCAAGGCGAAGGCCCGCCTCTACGACCGACTCGACTACGTGCGTGGCTTCGAAGACTTCGCCCTCGCTGCCGTGGCCCAGGCCAGGCGCGGCGAGGGAAGGAGCGGCTGAGGATCAGCTCTCCCAGCCCGCCAGCGCTGCACCCTCGGGGGGCGCTGATCCTTCAGAGCACCTGCACCACTTCGCTCACCTCGGGGATGGCCTCGCGCAGCTTGCGCTCGATGCCCATCTTCAGGGTCATGGTGCTGCTGGGGCAGGAACCGCAGGCCCCCTGCAGCCGCACTTTCACGACCGGTCCGTCGATCTCAACGATCTCCACGTTGCCGCCATCGGCCATCAGGTAGGGACGCAGCTCATCGAGCACCCGCTCGACGTTGGGAATGGTGAGGGCGCGGGGATCGACCGTCGCAGCGTCGGGGGTGGCGGATGGCGTGTCGGTGGCGAGTGAGGTTTCGGTGCTCATCTCGGTGCTCATCTCGGTGGTCATGGTCAATCTGGGTACTTGTATTGAGTCTAGGAACTGCTTGGGCGTTGGGGGCCCGGCCAGATGGGCAGGCGGCCGGGCCCACCGGATCGGGCCGGGAGGCCCTTCTCCCTAGGATCATTCGGTCCGCTTGTCGCCCCCGCCCGGCCCCGCATGACCGACGTTCCCGCCGCGCGGATCCGCAACTTCTGCATCATTGCCCACATCGACCACGGCAAATCGACCCTCGCCGATCGGTTGCTGCAGGAAACGGGCACCGTCGCCGCCCGCGACATGCAGGCCCAATTTCTCGACAACATGGAGCTCGAGCGCGAGCGCGGCATCACGATCAAGCTGCAGGCGGCGCGGATGGAATACAAGGCCGCCGATGGCCTCACCTACATCCTCAACCTGATCGATACCCCCGGCCATGTGGATTTCTCCTATGAAGTGAGCCGCTCCCTGCAGGCCTGTGAGGGGGCCCTGCTGGTGGTGGATGCCAGCCAGGGGGTGGAAGCCCAGACCCTGGCCAATGTGTATCTGGCCCTGGCTAATGATCTCGAGATCATCCCGGTGCTGAATAAAATTGATCTGCCCGGTGCTGATCCCGCTCGCATCAGTGAGGAGATCGAGGCGATTATCGGGCTGGATACCAGCAACGCCATTGCTTGTTCTGCCAAGACTGGTCTAGGTGTACCTGAGATCCTCCAGGCCGTGGTCGATCGGGTGCCGCCGCCACCCGACAAGCTTGATGAACCCTTGCGGGCGCTCATTTTTGACTCCTACTACGACGCCTACCGCGGCGTGATCGTGTATTTCCGCGTCATCAGCGGCACCATCGCCCGCCGCGACAAGGTGCTGTTGATGGCCAGCGGCAAGACCTACGAACTGGATGAGGTGGGGGTGATGGCCCCGGACCAGCGGCAGATGGAGAGCCTCCATGCCGGCGAGGTGGGTTACTTGGCCGCCTCGATCAAGGCGGTGGCCGATGCCCGGGTGGGCGACACGATCACCCTGCTGAGCAATCCTGCCGCCGCCCCTCTGCCGGGTTACACCGAGGCCAAGCCGATGGTGTTCTGCGGCCTCTTCCCCACCGACGCCGACCAGTACCCCGACCTGCGCGAAGCCCTCGACAAGCTCAAGCTCTCCGACGCCGCCCTGCAGTACGAACCGGAAACCAGCAGCGCCATGGGCTTCGGTTTCCGCTGCGGCTTTCTGGGGCTGCTGCATATGGAGATCGTGCAGGAACGCCTAGAGCGCGAATACGACCTCGACCTGATCGTGACGGCGCCCTCGGTGATCTACAAGGTGAACATGATCGATGGCAGCGAGATACTGGTGGACAACCCGGCCACCTTGCCCGATCCCCAGAAACGCGAATCGATCGAGGAGCCCTATGTGAAGCTCGAGATCTACACTCCAAATACCTATAACGGTGCCCTGATGGAGCTCTGCCAGGAGCGCAGGGGTGAATTCATCGATATGAAATACATCACCACCGATCGGGTGACCCTGCACTATGAGATGCCCCTGGCCGAGGTTGTCACCGATTTCTTCGATCAGATGAAAAGTCGCACCAAAGGCTATGCCTCAATGGAGTACAGTCTGATCGGCTACCGCAAGAATGAACTGGTGCGGCTCGATGTACTTATTAATGCTGAGAAGGCCGATCCTCTCACCACGATCGTGCACCGCGACAAGGCCTACAACGTGGGCAAAGGCCTGGTGGAAAAACTGAAGGAACTCATCCCTCGCCAGCAGTTCAAGATCCCCATTCAGGCCTCGATCGGTAGCCGCGTGATCGCCTCCGAGAGCATCAGCGCCATTCGCAAGGACGTGCTCGCCAAGTGCTACGGCGGCGACATCAGCCGCAAGAAGAAGTTGCTGCAGAAGCAGGCCAAGGGCAAGAAGCGCATGAAGGCGATGGGCAAGGTGGAGGTGCCCCAGGAGGCCTTCATGGCGGTGCTGAAGCTGAATCAGTAGGCCTCAGGCTCAACCCTAAAAGTTGGCCAGATCCATCACCAAAGGCAGACCCGTTCGCGGCTGCTGGAGCTTGCGCAACAGCCGCTGATCCGCCGTGATCAGGGTGGCCCGTTCCCGTTCGGCCAGGGCCACATAGAGGCAGTCGTAGGGCGGGTGGTCGAGTTCGTGGCACCAGTGAGCGGCCCGAGCCAGGAGCGCCGCAGAGGGGAACAGGCGACTGAAGGGTTCCGAGCCACGGTTCGCGAGCATCTGGAATTGTTCGCTGGTGATCGCCCCCAGCCGCCGACACTTCCAGGCCGCGTTCAGCAGCTCCACGAGCACCAAGTCGGGGGCCAGCAGAAGCGTGCCGGGTCCGGCCTCCAGCAGCCGGGAGGCTTGCTCCGCGTTTGGCACCGCCGCAAACCAGGCAAAGGCCACCGAGGCGTCCACCACCCAGGCGCGCACTTCAGCGGCCATCGCGGTCTTCGCGGATCAGGGCTGCCACATCCAAGCTGCGCCCTGCGGCCGGTGTGGTGGCGCGCAGCCGCGCAAGCTCATCGCGCAGGGAATCGTCCGTGCGCACCGCATTGCTAAGCAGATCGCGCAGGCTCTGCTCCAGAGAGAGGCCCTGGGCCCGGGCCCTGAGCGCGTCCACCTGGCCGCGCCTCCGCCTGTCCGCCGACGGGAATCCTCGGCAAGCGCCCACTACCCACTGCCATGGCAGCCGTTGTTCCCCGCAAACCACCAATCCCGCCTTCCCGGGAAGGCGGCTTCGTGTTGCCCCTGGCCCTGGGGGTCTCCATGCTCCTGCTGCTCAGCAGCCTCTCTCTCCAGACCGTGGCTCTGCAGGGCCACTTCGATCAGGTGAGCCAGGCTGGACGGGGCCGCGATGACGATGCTCTTGTAGGAGCCGCCCAGCGGCTGGTAGGTGAGCTCAATCTCCGGCACGCCTGTCTCCTGTCGTTGCCCCTCAGCCGTTGGGCCCATGAGGGCCAGAGTTGTGCCAGCCTCCCTCAGCAGGAGGCTTTGGTGGGGGAGGCTGGATCCTTCGGCGGGCGCCTGCTCGCCTGGTCTCCAGGGGCTACGGAAGCCGAGGCCCTGATCGAGGCCGAGCCCGCGGTTCATGGCGGGATCGCTCGTCGGGCTGTTTTCAAGGTGGTTCTCCATACCGATCCGCTCCGGGCCCAGTCCCCGCGTCTGCTGGGCCTGAGGGGGGTGGCGCCATGAGCCTGGTGGAGCTGATGTTGGCCTCAGGGTTGCTGCTTGGCTCCAGCGCGGCTTCGATGGGGGTGTGGAACCGGGTTGCCACCACCCTGCAGGAGCACCGGGTGGAGCTGGAACAGCTCGGGAGCCTGGAGGCGGAGGTGCAGGCGTTGGAGGCCCGGCTGCGGGATCCGCACCAGGATCCCCTCGGGCAGCCGCTCTCTTGTGAGGAGCAGCTGCAGCGTCTCGTGGCACGGCTGGAGAACCAGCCCCCCCAGAGCGGTGTGGTGCGGACTCTGGAGATGCCGGCGGGGGTGGATGTTTTACTAATCCACCTTCAGGCCGGTGATCAGGAGCGGCGGCGGCTCTACAGCCCTGCAGCTTTCGGAGGCTGCGGTGGCGATCCAGCGGGGCTCCCGGCTGAGGCTCCAGCCCAGGCTGAGGATCCAGCCCAAGGCTTGGCGCAGGGAGGCGGCAATGGCGCGCTCTGAAGCCTTCACCCTGATGGAACTGCTCGTGGCGGTGGCGCTCCTGGCTCTGATGGGGCTGATTGCTCTGGGGTCTGGAGCGGAGATTCTGGCCAGACTCGAGGTGGAGGCCGCCACGCGCAGGGTTCTGGTGGGGTTGGAGCGGGGCCGGATCGCCGCGGAACGCCAGGGGCGCCCCTGCGCCCTCAGCCTGGATGCCGCTGGATGGGGCCCACCTCGTGCTGGCGATCTGCCCGCCTGCATGGGGGTGCCCCTGGCCCTAGGGGAGGGACTGAGGTCCGAGCAGGGGCTCCACTTGGAGCACAACCTGCCGCCAGCCGTGCGCTTCAGCAGCAATGGCCTGGTGCTTGATGCCGGAACGGTGCTGCTGGCCCACCGGGCTACGGCTCTCAACCGCTGCGTGGTGGTCTCCCTACCCCTGGGGGTGACCAGGGTTGGGCTCCATAGGGACGGCATCTGCCATCCGGATCCGAACCTCTGACGATGGCGGTTGTCTTCCGGGCCAGTTCTGTGGAGTTCCGATCCGGCGGTGGGTCGTGCAGGCCTGTTCGGGCCTTCACCCTGGTGGAGCTGTTGCTGGTCCTGGGGATGGGGCTTGCGCTGAGCGCCGTGCTGGTGCAACTGCTCGTGGCCGAAAGCCGTCTGGGGGCCGTGATGGTGCGTCAGTGGCGCGAGCGGACCCTGCAGCGCCGCACCCTGGATCTGGTGCGGGACGATCTGCGTCGGGCCGTGGCGATCCGGTTGGGTTCGGCCGGCAGCTCCCCCTGCCCCCTCTCCGGCCGCGAGCCCGTGCTGCAGATCAGCACGGCTGAGGGACCGATCACCTACACGGTGGGGCTGCCCCCCAGTCCGATCTGGAGGGGCCGGGTGCTGATGCGCTGCGGTCCCGCCTTTGGACTCGATGGCGAGCCCAGCCTGGGGGCGAGTCAGAATCGTGTGGTGATCGATGCTCTGGTGCTGGCTGGATTCCGGGCGGAGGTCCAGGCCATCGGTCAGTTTCGCCTCTCGATGGAACAGGAGCTCCCCCACCCGCAGGGGGGCTTGCACAGGATCACCACAGCCGTTGTGGTGGCGGCTCCGCCGCTGGATCCGTGAGCGAGGTCAGGGTAGCTACCGACCCTGTGACGGCAAAAAATTCCTACTACAGGGCGCCTCAAAAATCAGCTATCGAAAGAATTCGTTCTCAAGATCGGGCTGATGCGGAATGAGTCTCAATTGCTGCGTCCTGCTGGAATTCGAATTTTTCGAGGTAACATTTGTTTCAACATTAATTCACTGATAATTGAATGGCTGTAGGCCCAGGCCGCTTCAGCATCCCCAGAGATGGCAGCACCCCGCGGTCTGGCCCATCGAATCGAGGGCTGGTGGTTGAGGCCGTGTTGGTGATGGCATTGGTCACCACTATCGGTATTTTCGTGATTGCGTCCCGGGTGGCCGGATCGAGGCAATCGGCGTCGTCTTCGTCCATCAGCCTGGCGGCGCGGCAGGCTGCGGAGTTTGGCTTTACCGAAGTTATAGCGGAGATGAACCGGGATCCGAAATCCTATCTTTGGGTCACTAAGTTTGAAGAGTGGAATAACGTCTCGGCCCAGGATCTTAAGGACTGTGGGGTTGCAGCGACGGCCGATCCCGCCATTAACCCGATTACTGGTTCAGGATCCGACCGGGCTTTGCCTAATTCTCCCGAACTCTTCTATCGGTTTGTCAGCTACCAAGAGCCCGCCAATCCCGATGAGGTTCTTACTGCGTCAGCAGGCTGCAATGACAAGTTTGGCAATCTGATCGGTGGTAC
>BJHE01000055.1:10009-18150 GCA_014191755.1 Cyanobium sp. | reverse complement strand
TCCGTTCCTCTCCGCCGGCCCCCCCGATCCGTTTCCCACCATGACCGCGAGCTCACAGCCGCCGAAACGCCGCGCCAGCAACCTCGGGATCAGCGCCGGCCTCAGCGCCCGCCTGGCCGCCGCCAACCTGCCCGCCGAGATCCCCCGCGATTCACTCCCCGCCCGCGGCCTCGATGCCCAGAACGCCTACGAGCTGATCCACGACCATCTGATGCTCGATGGCAACGCTCGCCTGAATTTGGCCACCTTTGTGGGCACCTGGATGGAGCCGGAGGCACGGCGGCTGATGGAGGAATGCGCCGATAAGAACATCATCGATAAGGACGAATATCCCCAGACCGCCGAACTGGAGCAGCGCTGTCTGCGGATCCTGGCCGATCTCTGGAATGCCCCCGATCCCGCCCAGGCCGTTGGTACCTCCACCACCGGCTCCAGCGAGGGCTGCATGCTCGGCGGCCTGGTGATGAAGTGGCACTGGCGCCAGCGACGCCGGGCGGCGGGCCTGGAGAGCGGCAGCCCCAACCTGGTGATGGGCACCAACACCCAGATCTGCTGGGACAAGTTCTGCGCCTATTTCGATGTAGAGCCGCGCCTGGTGCCGATCACGACGGATCGTCTCCAGCTCGGCGCCGAGGAGGCGGTGGCCCGCTGCGATGAGCACACGATCGGGGTGGTGGGCATCCTGGGCAGCACCTTCGATGGCAGCTATGAGCCGATCGAGGAGCTGAGCAGGCAGCTCGATGCCTTGCAGGAGCGCACCGGCCTCGACATCCCGATCCATGTGGACGCCGCCTCGGGCGGCTTTGTGGCGCCGTTCAATTCCCCCGATCTGGTCTGGGATTTCCGCCTGCCTCGCGTGCTCTCGATCAACAGCAGCGGCCACAAATACGGCGGCGTGCTGCCCGGCGTGGGCTGGGTGCTCTGGCGCCACGACGACCTGCTGCCCGAGGAGCTGCGCTTCAACGTCAACTACCTCGGCGGCCAGATGCCCACGATCGGTATGAACTTCTCCCGCCCCGGCGCCCAGGTGGTGGCGCAGTACTTCAACTTCCTGCACCTTGGCCGCGAGGGCTTCGCCCACCGCATGGCCAGCCTGGAGGCGATCGCCTGCCACCTGGCCGACAGCCTCCGCGCTCTGGCGCCCCTGCGGCTGGTGAGCCATCCGCTCGGTCAACTGCCGGTGTTCGCTGTGGAGCTGGATCCCGCCGTGCGGAACTGGAGCTTGTTTCACCTCTCCGACAAGCTGCGCGAGCGGGGTTGGCAAGTGCCGGCCTACACGCTGCCGGCCGATTGCCAGGACAGGGCCGTGCTGCGCTTCGTGGTGCGGGCCGGCTTCAGCCGCGACATGGCGGACGCCCTGCTCGATGACATCGAGCGGTCGGTGATCTGGTTCGAGAGCCTGACCCTGCCGATGCCGGAGCCGACCACCAGCAGCGCCTTCCGCCACTAGCGCGGGTCCCGCCTCTGGCTTCGATCCGGCAGGGCCTCCCCTGCCCAGGCGCCTGGCCCTGGCCCCAACGCTGCCGACCGGCCCTGCGGCTCCTGGCCGACAAAGCCGCGCTGTGGTCCGCTTCAACTATCGCCAGGGCCAGCTCCATGGATAAAGCCTGTTCAGAACCCTGCCCCAAGGCCCGGCCCCTGGCCACCCTCTTGATGGCCCAGAGGAGGAAGCGAGCGGACCGCCACGCTTCAGGCACGTTGACGGAAGCTTTAGTCCTCCCAGATCTCCGCTAGCTCCAGCCGCAGCCCCGGCAGCAGTTCGCCCCCTTCCAGCACCTCGGCCGCCTCGATCCGCTCCATCACCATCGGCGCCGCAGGGCTTCGCTGCCGCGGGGGCCCTCAACTCCTTCGCAGAAGCCTGCGGCTACGGAGGGGCTGACCAGCTCCACCACCAGATCGGGGCAGAGCGGCGGAAAGCCGCGGCGTTGTTCGGGCGTGAGCGCCTGCCAGCGCTCCATCCGCAGCACGGCCGCATCGGGGCTGAGCACGGAGCCATCGGAAAGGCGGAAGCCACCGGAGCTGTCGAACACCTCCCAGCCTCCTCGACGCTCCGCCCAGGCCTGCAACCGAAACAGCAGGCGGGTGTTGCAGCGGCTTGTCTCGCCTCCGGTGGGGGTCATCGCAATCACCTGGCCAGTTGCCGTGAGTTCCAGCACCGCCTCGTGATTGGCCTCGCACACCAAGGCGAACTGCTCAGGGCTGAGCTTCAGGCCAGGCGGCAGCACAAGGGGCTCCAGGCCAGTGGCTGGAGCCTGGGGCGCGGCGGGTGCGGGGGTCATCTCCCCGGTGGGGGCGTGCAATCCAATTTAGGCGGGGTTGTTGGGATGGCGGGCTGCCATCGCCCTGCTGAGCGCCAGGTTCGGGCTCCCGGCCCAGGCCCTCAACATCACGGTGGTTGAGGTGTGGCGATCAGGCTTCGTACATAGGAAATCGATCGGAGCGACAAGATGGGACCCATCCAGATAGCCCCGTCACCCATGCGCCCACCCCCTGCGGCGTCGAGCGTGGGATTGACCATGCCTTTCAGCATGGCTGTCTGCATGCGGCCGTTGATGAGTGGATGAACCTCCATCACCTGTTAGACCTGGCTCGCCTGGCGGCGGTGCTGTCTGCTGAGCTGCGCTGCCGCCTACGACGCCACGGGCTGCCCTGAGCTGCTGGACTTCAGCGATCCTCACCGAGCCGATTACCGCCGCGCCATCGCCCGCGCCCGCTGGACCCAGGGGCGGCCCCAGAGGACCACCGCTGATGGGGCCTGGCATCCAGGTCACTGGCTACGCATCGAATTCCATAGTGCCTCCCTCAGCCCCTCCCCGATCGACTGGTTGAGGGTGGTGGCCCGCTTCAGCCTGGTGCCCGCCGGCTTCAACCTGGTGCCCGCCGGCTTCAGTGATCCGATCAGCGGTCGTGATCGAGGCCTGGCAGGCCCGCTGGCGCCGACTGCAGCAGCGACTTCAAGAGCGGCGGCAGGATGTTTCATAGCCTGAGCGATCGCCACGGGCGCCCCATGGCCTTGTCTCGCCACGCCAGCGCCGGCTGGGTTGCCGCCGCGCTGGCGCTGGTCGCCTCCGGGCATTACCTGCAACTGCCCAGCGGCTGGCTGCGCCGGGGCGTGGTGCATGTGGCGCCGGATGGTTTTGATGGCTTCGTGGGGCAGTCGCGCCGCTCTGCGGTGCGCACGATCCAGCGGGCGGCCCAGATCGCCGAACCCGGCGAAACGATCCTGATCTGGCCGGGGATCTACCGAGAGAGCGTGCGGCTGAGGCGGGGCGGCCTGCCGGGGCGACCCCTGGTGCTGCGCGCCGCCGTGCCCGGCCAGGCGGTGATCAGCGGCGGCGCCGATCCCGGGGTGATGGCGGATTGGCATTGGCGGCCGGATGGCCCCAGGATTTGGAGCACCGCCGTGGCCTGGCGGGTGCATGGCCTGCGCTGGAACGGCGTTGCGGCCTATCGCGCAGGTTCCCCGGAGCAGCTGCGCCAGATCTGCGCCAGGCCCGGCGCCTGGCCGGCCTTCAGCTCGGCCGAGCGCAGGCTGTGGCTATGTCTGCCCGGGGGCGAATCGCCCAGGCTCGAGCAGCTGGAGGTGCGCCGGCCGATGCCTGTCCGCACCCGCTCCGGCGGCCATCAGGTGGCCAGTCTGTGGATTGAAGCCCCCCACGTGGAGGTGCGGGATCTGCGCTTTGATTTCGTGGTGATGGCGGCGATTCAGCTCTGGGATGCCGATCACGTGCTGATCGAGGGCAATCAGTTCGACGCTGCCGATGTAGCCATTAATGACAACGCCTCCCTGGCGCAGCCCCGGGCGATCCGCATCCGCCACAACCTCAGCAGCTGTTTTCCACTATTCGAATGGGCCCGTATCGGCTGGCTGAGCTGGGAGGAGGTCTATTCCTATTCCAACTGCTCGTTGGTTTGGCTGCGGGGACAAGACATTAAGGTCGATCACAACATCATTCTTCAGGCTGGCGACGGCATCAAGCTCAGCCCGGCGGGCGGTAGCAATCAGGCGCGGCAGAATCTGATCGTGGAGATCACCGATGATGCGTTTGAGTTTGATGGTGCAGCGCGTCATTTCAGGGTTGAGAACAATCTGATCATCAATCCCTTTGTCGCTTTCGCGATCAGTCCGGTTTCCACCGGGCCGTTGACGATCAGCGACAACATTGTGCTGATTCCTCCCCGACCTGTAAAGGTTGGCTATGGCGTCCTCTTGAAACTGTTGGGTGGCCCTAGCCGCCATGTCACGTTGCAACGCAATCTTTATCTGGGTTACAGCCTCGGCAACGGCTCACCCGATTCACCGCTCACCGATCTGCGCATCGAAGCGAATGGCTTTGCCCTGCTCAACCCACGTGATCACGGCCTGGCCCAGGCCGATCAGATCCAGTGGCGGGCGAATCGCTACGAGATCATTTCTTTTCCCCGCTGGCGCCAGGGGCTATGGGATGGCTCGATTCTCAACGCTGTCGGCGGGCGGCCTAGGTCATTGGGCCCCGTGGGTCCGGCCTGGATGGACCTGCAGCGCGATCCGGCCGCCGCCCCGCTGCGCCGATATTGGGGCAGCCCCTGGCTCAACTGGTCACGAGAGGCGAGGATCCGACCGTGACGGCGCCAGCTTGGGAGAACGGAGCGCCTAGGCGCTGGATCGCGGGCGTTGCAGCCGGAGCTGCCGCACTCCTGGCGGCGCAACTGGTGGCGCTCCTCTTGATTCAGCTGCTCGCGCGGACAAGTGTCGATCAGCCGCTGGAGAGTCGTGAGCTGCTCGACTGGGGGTGGCGCTGGGGGGGTGTGCTCGCGGTGGCCCTGGCCTCCGGGGCTGGCTTGGGGCGACGTCCGCCGGCCGGTCCCCGATCCTCCGCCCGGGTGGCGGTAACCATCGCCGTGCTGACATTTTTGATCTGCTTGGTAGCCATGGGCCTGGCGGTGGTCGCCGTTCGCCTGGGTCTCTGGGGCCAGGGCTGGGGGCTGCCCAGCCGTTCCACCTACGCCGCCCAGATCGCCGCTCTGTCCGCGGCGCAATGGAGCGGTTTGCCTGGAGCTGCCCTCGGTGCCTGGCTCCTCTGGCGTGGGCGCCTGAGGGTCTCCGTGCCGCTTTAGCAGGCTCTCATCAGCAGCCGGCCCAACTTCGATCGCCTCACCCGGCTGCTGAATCTGGCCACGCCGCTTCGCCCTGGGGACGTTTGGAGCCCGATTCAGGCCGGCAGCGCCCAGGGATTGAGGCCCAGATCAGCGCCGATGCGATGGGCGCAGGCGAAACCGCTGAAGGCCACGGCATTGAGGCCTTGGCCGGGGAAGCAGGAATCGCCGACGCAGTAGAGGCCACTGATCCCGGTGCGGTTGAAGGGCATCGGCAACAGGCCCGGCAGTCGCATCGCCGGGATGGGGCCGTAACTGCCGCCCATGCGGCCGAGGAAGCGGCGATGGCTGCGGGGTGTGCCCACTTCGCGGTGGGTGATGGCGCCGGCCAGGCCCGGCAGGATCGCCTCGAGGCGGGCGATCAGGCGGTCGGCATCGGCCTGTTTCTTGACGCGGTACTCGGAGGGTGAGAGGCCCTGCCAGGCCTCCATCGAGGAGGGCGTGAAGGTGTGCACGATCTGGTGGCCCTCCGGCGCCAGGGAGGGATCGAGCAGCGAGGGCATCGACACGAACACCGTGCCCTGTTCGGCCTCGAGATCCTCCCAGCGCTCCAGCAGCAGGTGGTGCACGTGGGTGCCCTCTGGAATCAGGTCGGCACGCACACCGAGGTGGAGCGAGAGGAAGGAGGGGGAGGGCCTGTAGCGGCGCCGCCAGGTGCGCTCGGCGGCGGGGGTGTCGGCGCCATCGATCAGGGTCTGGCTGGGCATTGCGCTGGCCGGAAGCTCGCCGGCGCCTTCGGGCTGTTGCCCGTCGCCATCCGGATCCCCGAAGGTGTCCCAACGGGTGGCGTTGCTCACAACGCGGCGGGCCCGAAGCTCTTCGCCACCGGCAAGCCGCACCCCCACCGCCCGGCCTTGCTCCAGCAGCACCTTCACTACCCGGGAGCGGTAGCGGATCGCGCCGCCATGGCGCTCCAGCCCCGCCACCAGCTTGCCTGCGATCACCCCCACGCCTCCTTTGGGGTAGTTGATGCCGCCGGCATGGCGATCGGAGAACACCATGCCGGCATTGATCATCGGCGTGCGATCGGCGGGCATCACGCTCCAGCAGAAGCACTCCATGTCAATGAAGCGCAGCAGGTTTGGATCCTGAATGTGGGCGCGGGCCACCGATCCCACATTCACCGGCAGCCAGCGGGCCAGGTCCAGGCAGGCCAGGGGCGCCTTAAAGAACACCTTGGCCAGGTAGGCCGGATCCTCGAGCGAGAGCAACGGCATCGCATCAAGGCAGCGGAACACTTGCCAACAGGTGTCGTAGAAGGCGCGGATGCCCTTGGCTTCATGGGGGAAGCGGGCGGTCAGTTCGGCGATGAAGGATTCGTAGTTGCGGTCGACGGCCACGCTGAGGCCGCCGGGAAGGTGGTATTCGAGCTGGGCAGGATCGGGGATGGTGGTGCAGTGCTCGCCCACATCAGCCAGGGCGCGGGTGAGCAGGTTGGTGTGGCCCTTCTGGCCGAAGCCGAAGATCATCGAGGCGCCTACATCGAAGGTGTAGCCCGCGCGCCTGAAGCTGCCGCCCGATCCACCTGGGATCAAGTAGCGCTCCAGCACCAGCACCTTCGCCCCCTTGGCGGCCAGCTGGCTGGCGGTGACCAGGCCACCGATGCCGGAGCCGATCACGATCACATCCCAATCCAACGCTGTCTCGCTGGCGGTGGGCTCGGAAGGGCTCGCTTCGCGATGCAGCGATTCTTGGTGGAAATCTGTTGCGCTCAAGGCGGTGCTGCCAATCGATGCAGCCTAGGAATCGGCCTGGCCTTCATTGGATGAGGCCAGGCCGTGAGCGAGTGTGAGGCCCGCCAGCCCGCAGCTGGATTGGCCAAGTTGAAGCCCAGGAAGGAACTGGATGCCCAGCGGACCCCTTCCTTCCCCTGAAGCAACGCTCAGCTCTGGCGGGGGTCGGACGCCAGGGATTGGATGGCGATCCAGCCACCCTCGGCGAGTTCAGCCCAGTCGTCCTGATAGCGGCCGCTCAGGCGAACCTTGGAGCCCGCCGCGATGGTCCTGGCTACGGAGTTGGTGAGCCCAGCGCCGGAGCGGACTTCAATGGCGGAATCCTGAACGCGGATCAGCGCTTCCACCACCTTGTTCGCCGTGGTGGCGGTGGTGTCCACCTTCACTGCCGCAGGCTTGGTTGGGGTGGTGTAGACACCCACCTTGGTGGGTTCACCCGACTCCGCATCACGGTTGCGCAGGAAGAGGAAGGCCAGTGGCAACAGCAACAGGGGCAGCAACCAGGCAGGGTTGAATCCTGATTTACGCTTGGGCTCAGCCACCACAACCTGATCACGCTGGCGCTGTGTATCACGTTGGACCACCGCATTGCGATCACGTTGGACAACCGCAGTGCGATCCCTGTTGGTATCGACAACGCGATTGCTCGGTTGGTTCGAGGCGGTGGGGGTTGATTGCTTGGTGGTAGCTACCGGGGTGGCTTCAACGAACTGGCGGATATTCTGGGAGAAACCGCAGTTGAATTCGTAGCGATCACCGCCCTTGGCCAGCTTCAGCACAATGTGAGCACTGTCGCCATCTGCCGGTTGGGCGTCGATAACGGTTTCAACCGCGAAACCGCGCTTCTTGGCCAAACTGATGCACGCATCCTTACTGGCTTGCACCATGTCATCCGCCAGGGTTGCAGCAGAGGCGGTGGATACGTTGAAGAGGAGAGTGATGCAGAAAACCAGCGATGCAAGGCTGGCCATCAGTGTTCTGACCTTGCGGTGGCTCATGGGAGAAGTAGGGACTTCCATTGGGATGGATGCAGGAAGAAATGGATGCAGGAAGAACTGAATAGGGATGATCATCACCATCAGGTGTGAGGGACCTGTTTGGGTGATAAGCCCACCAGTAATTTTGCCTGAAAAATCAAGTTTGTCTGCGTTATTTCAGAGTGTGAACAACTTGTTTCTGTGAAGATGATCGAAATTAGGAGGGCAGTGGTCTGCCGTCTTCGCCAAAACGCTCCACGGCCACCACTTCCTTGCGCAGGGTCACCCGTTGGGG
>BJHE01000055.1:0-9329 GCA_014191755.1 Cyanobium sp. | reverse complement strand
AAGGGGCCGTGTGAGGAGGGGCTGGGGCCGGAGCTCCAGCCCCAACGGAGATCAGCCGATCACCTTGCCATCGGCATCCACCCGATCGACGCGCACATCGGAACGACGAACGGTTTCGGTGACGGTTTGACCCTTGGTTTCGGCCAGCTTGGCGAGGTTGACTTCTTCCACAACCTGGGCACGCTTGCTGACAAGGGCACGCTCGTCGAACTCGGAGAGTTCAAACACGCGCTCCTTGAAGGCATCTTCCAGGGCAGGGCGGTCGACGGCGCGGCGCTGAACCGTGACGGTTTCATCGACCAGGTCGATGGACTTGGAAACCTTGGACTCAGATACCACGTTGTAGATGCGCATCCGGCCGGCTTCGACCTTCTCCTTGCCGAGTTCAACAAACTCTTCCACCACTTCCAGCACGTTGGGATCGCGCTTGGCGTCGATCAGTTCGGCTTTCAGTTCGGGGTTGCGCGCCTTGAGGGTAACGGCGTGCTCGCGGATGTTGACCGGGGTGTTGGCACCGATGATTTCGGCGGCGCGGGCTTCGCGATCGAGGGGCACCTGGGCGGTGAGCAGGGTGCCACCCTGACGGACGCCTTCGACGTAGATGCTGAGATCGGGCTCGGGCACCAGATCGGCGAGGGCGCGGAGCTTGGGAGCATCCGAAGCATCATCGGCGCTCAGCAGATCGAGGGCATCGCGGTGCAGACCAGCAGCGGCCAGATCCTCAAGGGTCTTGGCGGCGTGGGAATTCTCAGCAAACAGACCGATGACGGTACGAGTAGCCATTGGGTGGTTTTAAGTGAGGGAGAACGATTTTGGTGCACCAGGAGATCAACTTCTGAATGATTTCAGAAAGATTAAATCCGTTGGATCCTTTGGACAAGAAGGGATCCGATAACCTGGTTGCAGTGCACCAACCGGCGCAGTTGCGCGCACCTTCAAACCCTATTCGGCCGACCAAGGCCTTGCAAGTGTTCTGGAAAACCTTGCCCTGGTCTTACGGCAACCTGATCGCCTGGGGCATTGAGGCATTTGCTGAGCTGGTTGCTGCAGCGGTTTGGCCGCTGCGGTCGCTGCATGAGTTGAAAGTGATGAATATTGTAACGAAATCCAACAGGTTGACCTTGCCAATTCTTCGCATTTTTTGCCCATTCGCATTCGATGCCCATCCGCATTTACTGCCCATCCGCATTTGTTACCCAATCGTGAGCCTGATCATCTCCCAGGTCGAGGCGGACCCGCAGCGATCGCCTGCTCATGCTGGCTGCTCAGCACGGCAGGACACTGCTGTTGGCTTCGCTGACTAGCTCCCCGTTGCCCAGTCGCGAGGCAAACCTCGAAGGGCCTTGGCGTGGGATCAGGGCATGGCATCAGGGCATGGCATCAGGGGGCTGTTACGACAGCCCGCGGCGGCGCCGGCAGCCAGCAGCTCACCAGCGCTGCGGCGGCCACCAGAGCCGCGGAGGTCCAGAGGCAGGCCTGCAGGCCGCCCACCAGGAACAGGGCACCGGAGAGCAAGGTGCCCATTAACCTGCCGGCAGCATTGGCCATGTAATAAAAGCCCACGTTGAGGCTCACCGATTCGGCATCGGTGTAGGCCAGCACCATGTAGCTGTGGATCGAGGAATTCATCGCGAACACGGCCCCGAAGGCCGCTAGGCCCAACACCACGGCGATGCCGGGGTTGCCAACATCGCGCCACAGGCTGATAGCGATCAGGGCGGGGATGGCCGTCAGTACGGCACTCCAGAACTGCACGGCAGACACCCCCGGAGGCGCACTTTTGCCCCAGCTGCGCCGCAGGGCCGGTGCCGAGGCCTGGATGATCCCGTAGCCGATCACCCAGAGGCCCATGAAACCGCCCACCTCCCAGTATTTCCAACCCAGGGCCGCCTGCAGGAACACCGGCAGGGCTACTACGAACCAGACATCACGGGCGCCGAAGAGGAAGAAGCGGGCCAGAGAAAGAACGTTGATGCCCTTCGATTTGGAGAACAGGGCGGTGATGGCGGGCTTCTCCTTCATGCGCCCGATCTCTCCGGGCAGCACCAGGGTGATCAGAAAGGAGAGAAACAGGCCCGCGGCCATGGCTCCAACGGCGGCGCTGAAGCCGATCTTGGTGAGCAGCAATCCCCCCATGAAGAAGCCCACCCCCTTGAGGGCGTTTTTGGAGCCGGTGAGGATCGCCACCCATTGGAACAGCTGGTTCTCGCCTCGGCTGGGGTCGCTTGGGGTTTCCGGCACCACCGTCTTGATGGCGCTCTTGGCACTCATCTTGTTGAGGTCCTTGGCGATGCCGCTGATCGCCTGGGCCACCATCACGTAGGCCACACTCCACCAGCGCGGCCAGTCGTCGGCCACCGGAATCAGCATCAGCAGGGCCGCCACCTGCATCAGCGTTCCCGCCCAGAGGGTGAGCCGCAGCCCGAAGCGGGCGCCCAGCCAGCCGCCGTAGAGGTTGGTGATGATGCCGAAGAATTCGTAGAAGAGAAACAGAAAGGCGATCTCCAGGGTGGAGTAGCCGAGCTGGTGGAAGTGGAACACCACCAGCATGCGCAGGGCCCCATCGGTGAGGGTGAAGGCCCAGTAGTTGGCCGTCACGACCGCGTACTGCTGCAATCCCGTGAGCTGTTTCATCGGGCTGCAGCTTGCAGGGCGACACGTTCTAACGCAGCCACGTGGCAGGCCAGATCGGCCATCCGGCAGCTATAGCCCCACTCGTTGTCATACCAGGCGTAGACCTTGAGCTGGGTGCCGCCCGTCACCATCGTGGAGAGGGCGTCAACGATGGCGCTGCGCGAATCGTTGACGTAGTCGATCGATACCAGGGGCCTGGTTTCGTAGCCAAGGATTCCCTGCAGGGGGCCGTTGGCGGCGGCCTCAAAGGCGGCATTGACCTCGTCTGCAGTCACGGCACTCTCCAACTCGAACACCGCATCGGTGAGGGCAGCATTGAGCAGCGGCACCCGAACGGCATGGCCGTTGAGCTTGCCCTGCAACTCGGGAAAGATCAGCCCAATCGCCCGGGCCGAGCCGGTGGTGGTAGGGATCAACGATTGCAGGCAGGAGCGGGCCCGGCGCAGGTCGCTCTTGAAGGCATCCACCACCACCTGGGTGTTGGTCACATCGTGCAGGGTGGTGATCGAACCGTGGCGAATGCCGAAGCTTTGCTGCACCACCTGCACCACCGGCGCCAGGCAGTTGGTGGTGCAGGAGGCAGCGGTGAGCAGGCGATGGCGGAGCGGGTCGTAGTGGTGCTGATTGACGCCATAAACGATATTGAGCGCCTCCTCTCCGGCGATCTTTCCCTTTACCGGGCAGGCCACGATCACGCGCTTGAGGCCCGCCGCACTGAAGTAGGGCTCGAGGGTTTCGGGGGTTTTGATCTTGCCGCTGCATTCGAGCACCAGATCCACACCGGCGCCGGCCCAGGGCACGGCGGTGGGATCCTTCTGCTGGCTGTAGCCCACGGGCTGGCCCTCCACGAGGAAGGCCTCTCCCCCGGCTGCCACCGCCAGGGGCCACCGGCCATGCACCGAGTCGAACTCAAGCAAATGAGCGGCGGCGGTGGCGTCACCGGCCGGGTCATTGACGTGCACCAGCTGAATGTCAGGGCGGCCCCAGAGGGCGCGGAACACCAGGCGGCCGATGCGGCCAAAACCATTGATGCCGATTTTCATGGGATCAGCCGCCGAGCCGGCCAGGAACGACGCAACCATAAATCAACTAAGGTTGATGGAAGGGGTGTTCTGCGTCACGTGGCCTTCGCCTCCGTACCGGCGCTCCCCGAAGCCGGCCCCTTTGCCGACAGACTCGTGCCAGCTGTCCTAGTCCTGTCAACCGTGACGACCACTGCCGCACCATGGTCAACAGCTGACCCGCTGGCTCCGGATCAGGCTCAGCGGCTGCTGCGCGCCCTGGCCGAACCGATCCGCCTGCAGGTGGTTCTGGCCCTAGCTGGCGGTGAGCGCTGCGTCTGTGACCTCACCAGCGACCTGGATCTGGCCCAGTCGAAACTCTCGTTTCATCTCAAGGTGCTCAAGGAGGCCGGCCTGATCGGCGCCCGACAGGAGGGACGCTGGATCTACTACCGCCTCGAGTCTTCCGCTCTGCTGGTGCTGCACGACTGGCTAGGTGAGCTCGCAGCGGCCTGTCAGTCCCCTGCGACTCCCTGTTCCTGATAACCCATGACCGATCCAGGCTCCGATCGTCCTGTACGCGCTACCAGGCAGAGCGGTGTGCTCGTCCATCTTCCCTGGCTCGACCGGCTGCTCCCTCTCTGGATCCTGCTGGCGATGGCCTCAGGTCTTCTCTTGGGCCGCTTAGTGCCTGGTCTACAGGCCTGGCTGGGAGCCGTGCAGGTGGGGCACACCTCTCTCCCCATCGCCCTGGGATTGCTGCTGATGATGTACCCGGTGCTGGCCAAGGTGCGCTATGGCGAGCTCGGCTCCATGGCCCAGGATCGGCGCCTGCTCAGCCTCACCCTTGCGCTTACCTGGGGCCTGGGACCGCTGCTGATGTTCAGCCTGGCCTGGTTGTTTCTGCCGGACCAGCCGGCCTTTCGCACCGGACTGATCCTGATCGGCATCGCCCCCTGTATCGCCATGGTGCTGATCTGGATCGATCTGGCCCAGGGGAACAGGGAAGCGGCGGCCCTGCTGGTGGCGATCAATTCGGTGCTGCAGGTGCTTATCTATGCGTTGCTCGGCACCTTCTACCTGCAGATTCTTCCAGGCTGGCTGGGGCTCGACAGCCAGATCGTGAGCTTCTCGTTCGGCGAGATTGCCCGGGCGGTGCTGATCTTTCTGGGGATTCCACTGGTGGCCGGCTTCCTCACCCGCCTGCTTGGCGTGCGCTTCAAGGGCCGCCGCTGGTACGAGCAGCGCTTCCTGCCCAGGATCAGTCCCCTGGCTCTTTATGGACTGCTGTTCACGATCGTGGTGATGTTCGCCCTCCAGGGGGAGGCGATCACTTCGGATCCAGTCCAGGTGATCAAAGTGGCCATCCCGCTGCTTCTCTATTTCGTGCTGATGTGGAGCATCGCTTTTGCGCTGGGCAAGCAGAGCGGCCTGGACTACGCCAGAACGTCGGCCCTCGCCTTCACCGCCGCCGGCAACAACTTTGAGCTGGCGATTGCGGTGTGCATCAGCATCTGGGGTGTCACTTCCCAGCAGGCCCTGGCCGGCGTGATCGGCCCCCTGATTGAGGTGCCGGTATTGGTGAGCCTGGTGTATGTGTCGCTGTGGTTGAGAGGTCAGTTCCGGGTTGACCAGAACATCCGCTGGGAGCAGTGTTGAATCCCAGGAATCTTTGCTTTGGTGAAGCACCCGAGCTGAGTTCTGAATGTTGTCGTCCCCTGCCATGCCCCCTCCTTACCAACCCTCCCAGCTGCGGCTGCTGCATGGCGCCATCGCCTTGCTGGTGCCTCTGGCCTGGATCACGGGCCTGCTGGTTTACTCCGCCCACGACGGGCGCTTCGGCCGGCTGCCGTTCACGCCTCCAGGAGAGTGGATCGACATCCACGGCACCGTGGGGGTCGTGCTGTGGCCGATTGCCCTGTTGTTCGGCTTCTATGCCTTCACAGCCGGTCGGGTCCGGCTGCGGCAGCCTGCGAACGCCATCGCCCTCCTGGCTCTGAGCCTTGCTGTGGGCAGCGGCAAGCTCATGCAGGAGAACTGGCTACGGGATGGCCGGCTGGATCACATCGTCTACGCCGTCCATCTGCTGGCTTGGCTTCTGATTGCCCTCGCCGTGAGCATCCACATCACGGCGGCGCTGCAGCGCGGTGGCCTGCCGCTGGTCCGTTCCATGGCCAGCCTTCAACTGCGCTCTGGAGATCGTCCAGGCCACTGGTTCGCTCAGATCCGTCGATCCTTCAAGGTGGGTCGCTGACCCCGGCGGGCCTGATCAGCATCGCGATGGCCGGTCGTTCATGCCGCCGCTGCGTCCGGCCGCCATCGGGGGCTGCCGGTCAGGGCATGGCTGTGCTGCCCACCCGCAGGGTGGAGCCCTGGTCGCTGGCGATCACCTGGAGGCCGCTGCGGATCCGCTCCCGCAGGGCCGCCACATGGCTGATCACCCCGATCAGGCGGCCCCCCTCCCGCAGGCGATCGAGTTCATCCATCGCCAGCTGGAGGTTGTCGGGATCGAGGCTGCCGAAGCCCTCGTCCACGAACAGGGCATCGAGATGCACGCCGCCGGAATGGGCCTGCACCGTGTCGGCCACGCCTAGGGCCAGGGCAAGGGAGGCCTGGAAGGTCTCGCCCCCCGAGAGGCTGGTCACCTCCCGCTCCTCACCGGTGAAGGCATCGCGCACCCGCAGGTTGAGGCCGGCGTTGCGGCCGCCACGGCCGCCGGCGTCGGTGAGTCGCAGCTGGTAGCGGCCGGAGGTCATCAGGTCGAGGCGCTGGTTGGCGTAGGCGCAGATCTCGGCCAGGTACGCCGAGAGCACCCAGCGCTGCAGGGAGATGTAGGGAACTGTCTTGCCCTGGCAGCGGTTAGCCACATCGCTTAGCAGCTCAGAGCGGGCTTCCTGGTCCGCCAGGTCTCCGGCGAGCCGGCGGTGCTCCTCACTGAGGCGGTGGATATCGTCCTCGGCGCCGCGGGCTTCGCTGTGGCGTTCCACGGCGGCGGTGCGGGCCCCGTCCGCAGCGACTTCAGCAAGCTCAGCTGCCGCCGTGTTGGGCCGCAGCTCGGGCAGCTCCAGCAGGTCCGGGGCGGCCAGGATCGCCCGCTGGCTGGTGAGCGCCTCGCGGAACGCTTCGATCCGCCGCCGCCAGCCCGTTCGCTCTTGCTCGCTGCGCAGGGCCGCCGCCAGGGCCGCCGCATCGGCGATGCCCGCAGCCTCCAGGTCCCGCTCCAGGCGGGCGGCCGCCTGCTCCTGGCGGGTCCGCAGCCGGGCGTCGGCTTCGCTGCAGCGGGCGAGGGTCTCGAGGGCCTGCGCCACCGCCGCGAGGCTATCGAGCACCTGGCGAGGCGCCACCCCCTCGCCCAGCTCGGCCGCCACGGCAACCTCCTCTTCACCGGCTCTTTGGATCGCGTCAGCCGCGCTGCGCTCCTGCACCGCCGCAGTGGTGCTGGCCGCTTGCAGGGAGCTCTCCAGGGATGTGATCTGCCGGCCCTGCTCCGCCAGGTTCCGCTCCAGCTGCGGCAGCCGCTCGGCCTGCAGCCGCGCGGCGGTGAGGGCCAGCTCCGCCTGTTCGGCGTCCTGGATGGCCGCCGCCGGATCCTCGGCAGCCGCCCCCGCCTTCTCCAGCACGGCCTCCAGCCGGATGCGGATGTCGGCGAGGTGCATCACGGCGGCCTGCTGCTCCTGGTTGGCCTGGTTCAGGGCCGCTTCGGCGGCCTCGATCTGTCCTGCGTCCACCGCGTCGGCGGCGCTCCGGGCGGGTTGGGGATGGTGGCTGGAGCCGCAGACCGGGCAGGGGCTTCCGGTGCTGAGGTCGCCGGCCAGTCGCGCCGCCATGCCCGCGAGCTGGCGTTCACGCAGCGTTCTGAGGGCGGTGGTGGTTAGCTGCAGCCGTTGCTCAGCGGCGCGCAGGGTTTCGATCGCTTCGCCTTCGAGCCGGCGGCCCTTGCGCACTTGGCGGCTCGCCAAGGCCCGCTCGGCCAACGAGTTCTTCGCCTGGGTGAGGCCGTCGAGGCGATCGGCGGCCGATCGGGCGGCCTGCAGTGCAGCTTCGGCGGAGAGCCGCTGATCCCTCAGCAGCTGAAGCTGCCGCTGCACCTGCGCGATCTCCGCCTGGGCTTGCTGCTGCAGCGCCAGGGCCCGGGCGGCCCGGTCCCGAGCCTGGCGGGCCTCCTCGGCCTGGCGGGCAAGCCCCTCCACCTCCACCCGCCGGGTGGCCAGGACCGTTCGGGCATCCTGCAGATCAGCGCTCTCCGGGAGGCTCAATAGGCCGAGGGCCACCACCGCATCCGGCAGGCCCCGGGCCCCATCCCGCACCGCCGCCGCCCGTTCCAGTTCCCGCCGCAGGCGCAATCCCTGGTCTTGAAGGTCCCGGCGGGCCGCCTGGTCTGCTTCCAGGCTGGGCCGCAGGGCTTCGGCGCGGTCGGCAGCGGCCAGCTGCAGGGCCAGGGCTTCGATCTCCGGCTGCTGGGGTTCGAGCTGCGCCAGTTGGGTCCGGGCTGCGGCACGACGATCGAAGCGATCAGCCGCCTGGACCACCGAGGCGCGCTGCCGTTGGGCTTGCTCCAGCGCCTCGCTGGCCAGGCGCCGGGTCTCCTCGCATGCGGCCACCACTCGCCGGATCCGCTCCAGCAGCCGATCCAGGCTGGCCTGGTCGGTGGGTGTGCCGGGGTCACTGGCTGATGCGGGTCTCTCGGCTCCCATGGGGTCTTGGGAGCGGCTGGCGCCCTCGCCTTCGGCCCTGCCGTGGGGTTGATCGGCGAAGGGGAGCCATTCCTCGGCGGCCTGCTCGCGCAACCAGGCCAGGTGCCGCTTCTGCTCCTCGATCGCCCGCTGGGCCGTGCGGGCCTGGTCCTCCAGCCAGCTGCCGGCCCGCTCGTGGATTTCCGTTTCGAAGAGGGTCTTGAGCAGGGCTTCGCGCTCCTCGGCCTTGGCGCGCAGCACCTCGGCGAAGCGGCCCTGGGGCAGCAGGATCACCTGCCGGAACTGGGCCGCATTCAGCCCCACGATTCTCTCCACCTCCCGGGTGACCTCGCCGGTGCGGCTGGCCACGGGTTGCTGCTCCGTTCCCAGCACCCGGAACAGGGCGGCCGCCGCCAGCTTCTCGGTGGTGCCGCTCCCCCGCAGCTTGGTGGCGGTGTAAGGCGGGGTGCGTTCCACCCGGTAGCGGGCGCCACCGGCGGAGAAGTCGAGTTCCACCCGCGGCACCGCCTGGGGCGGGGCATGGTCGGAGCGGAGGCCCTTCACGCCCCGCTCCCCCGACACTTCGCCATAGAGGGCGAAGCTCATCGCATCGAGCAGGAAGGTCTTGCCGGCGCCGGTACTGCCGTGGATCAGAAAGAGGCCCTCGTCGCTGAGGGCGTCGAAGTCGATGGCCACCCGTTCGGCATAGGGGCCGAAGGCTTCGATCACCAGGTGGTGGGGCTTCACCGTTCCCTCCCGCGGCCGGCGGCTTCCAGGGCCAGGCGCAGGAGATCCAGCTCGGCGCTGCTGGCCGGCCGGCCCTGCTGATCGGCCAGGAACAGACCAGCCAGCTCCAGGGGGGAGCGGGCTTCGCGGATCCGCCGGCTGCGCTCGTCGCCGCTGGAGCGTTCCACCGCCGGCGGTTGGTGACGCAGCTCCACCGCATGGGGAAAGCGCTCCCGCAGCCGGGCCATGGCCTGAAGGGGCAGGGCCTCATCGGTGAGGATCGCCCGCACCCGGG
>BJHE01000054.1 GCA_014191755.1 Cyanobium sp. | reverse complement strand
TGGCGCTGGAGGCCTTCCTGCGCCAGGCGGAGGTGGATCCCGATCTGCAGGAGGCACTCAGCACCGCCGCCGATGCCGCCGCCGTGGCGGAGATCGCCCGCGGGGCAGGTTTTGATCTGGGCGAGGCGGACCTGTGGGGTGCCACCGATGAAACGCCGGAGGCGCTGCAGGAGCAGCAGCTCGATCCACCTGCAGCCTCCGAGCTTGCCGATCCGTGGGGGCTGGATCAATCCCCTTCTCAGAAGGTCTGAGCGGCGGTTCCGGAATTCACCACCACCGGTTCAAGGCGATCTCGATCGTTGTGAGGGCCAGCGCTGCCTGGAGCCTTGCCCCGGCGCAGGCTCACCTCTGTGAACCGTCCTCACCTGAAGGGTCGAATCTGTTGGCCATCGGGCAGGGTTGAGGCAGTGGAGTAAGTAGCGGCTGAAACAGCGACGAAAAAGGGGGCTCAATTGTGGCGGAGGCGAAACCAGCCCACAAAAAAGCCCTTCTCAATCCGAGAAGGGCTGGCTGCGTCAATGCGCCTGGATTCTGGCCGGAGACTTGATCCGGCGCCTCAGCTGGCGCCTCCAGCCGAAGGCGGCAGCGGCTCCGAAGAAGCGGAGTGGGCCAGGGGCTGGGGCAGTAGAAGAAGTCGAGGGCGGAAAGACGAGAGATTTTGCCGAAGAACTATCAGTATCAAGATCAGCTTTTCCAACAGTAAAACCTATCAACGCTGGACTGAAAGATTAAGATTATTTAAATATACTCTTTGAGTGCCTGATAAATTTGAGCAGCCATTACTGACACCCTATATTTACCTCCAGATACATCAATTCCAATTCCAAGATTGTATCGCGTAAGAACATCCCAGTCGCCAGAAGGTGTATTGATTGACGATGTAACAGTAAAGGTAAGTCCCGATTTCTGACCGGAGAGGTTGGCGACCAAGCCATCAACAATTCCTGCAACCAACCGCACCGCGGGCCATGAGGCGATGGAGGCGGCGCGGCCGCGCCGGTTTCGGCGAAACTGGACTGGGCGAAGAAATGCCGGAAATGAACTCTTTCCTGATCGAGGATGAAAAAGGAGCCGCCAGAGTGTATTAAACTGCAGTAAAATTGCCCCTCTCTTTGCTTGTCATTGTGTGCCGGCCCCACCATTGGGCTACTCATGAATGAGTGGATAGCCCGTAGGGTCTGTCACGGTTTGCCCACGGCGGTCGGTGCGTCGTCGCGGGAGGCCGGATGTTTCCAGCGGCTGCCGGTCTGCGCCCATGGGTTCGCCCTGGCGCCGTTGGTCAAGGCGCCTCTTGCTGGAGCTCGTCCGCACTTGGCATTGCCTTAACCCCTCAGGGGATTGACCACGTCCAGAGAGGCGATCCTGCGCCCATGGCCGAAAGCTTCCGAATAGAGAACAGAGCAGCGGCTGCGGATCGCGGCTTCGGCGATCAGGGCATCAAACCAGCTGAGCTGCTCCCGGATCGCCAGCTGATGGGCATCGAGGATCAGGTTGGCGTCGGTGCTGACCACCTCAAAGCCGACCAGCGCCTCGAGCAGAGCGGTGATCTGCTGATCCGTCAGCGGCGGTTGCAGTTTGCGGCTCACCACCGAGCGCAACTCGATCAACACTTGGGTGCTGATCACCACCTCATGGTCGGCAACGATGTTCGCCAGCCACTGATGCATACGCTCTGATTTTGCCGGTTCACGCTGATCGAGGCGGTAGGCCCAGAGGTTGGTGTCGATGAACACCCGCATCAGCAGCGTTCGTGCAATGACTCGCGGCTCCAGGCTTCCTGGCTGGCGCTGTGGCTGCCGCGAGCCACCGCTTCAAACTGATCGAGGGCCTCGATGCGGCGGCTGCGGGCCTCCACATAGCGGCCGAGGAAGTCGCGCACCAAGGCATTCACCGAGGTGTTCTCCCGCAGCGCCGCCTCCCGCGCCCGCTGCAACAGGGTTTCGTCGATGGCGAGGGTGAGATTCGTCATTCGGCTAGGTTACACGGATCCCGTGAAGCACGGGCAGCCATCACCAGAGGGCTTGGCACGCGCCCGGCGTGCTGTGTGTCGCCCAGGGGTAGCCGGCTGGCCCTGGCTCAGGGCCGGTTCCGCATCGGGGAACGCGGCCTGCGCCTTCGGGACCTCTGCCGCCCTTCAGGCGCGCCCAGCCCGATCGGTCTGCTGGCAGTTGGTCGTTGCTGTTCAGCCAGAGCGCAGGCTGAAGCCCTGCGATGGCTGGCTTAGCCGCTAGCCTCGACTAAGTCCGGCGTTGGCTTTCAGCATGCAGGTCAATCTTCACGACGCCAAGACCCACCTCTCCCGCTATGTGGATCAGGCCCTGGCCGGCGAGGAGGTGGTGATTGCCCGGGCCGGCAAGCCGCTGGTGCGGCTGATGCCTGTGGGGTCCGATCCACCGTCGCGACGGCTTGGTTTTCTGGCCGGCACCGCCCGGGTGGAGGCCGATCTCAAGCGCGACTTCGAGGCGGAGATCAACGCCGTGTTCCAGCTGCAGGACGAGCCGCCTTGGCAACGGCAATGACAGGAGTGTTGCTGGACACCCAGCTCCTGATTTGGGCTGCCTACGCCCCGCAACGGCTGGCCAGCCCCTTTGCGGCAGAACTAGTGGATCGGCACAACGACATTCGCTACAGCCTGGCGAGCCTCTGGGAAGTGGCGATCAAATCCTCCCTCGGTCGGGAGGATTTCCAGGTGGACCCTCCAGCCCTGCGCAGGGGATTGCTGCGGTAGGGGTTCCAAGAGCTGCCCATTCAGGCCGAGCATGTGCTGGCGGTGCGGGATCTGCCCTGGATTCACCGCGATCCTTTTGATCGCCTGCTGGTGGTCCAGGCTCAGAGTGAAGGCCTGCGTTTGTTCACCACCGATCGCAGCTTGGCGGAGTACGGCGAAGCGGTGCGCTGGGTGGGATGAGGGCTGCGGCCCGGGATGCGCTTCTCTTGAGAGATCAAAAAAGCCCCTCCCTCTGGCGAGGGAAGGGACCGGCAACATGCAGCAGATCGCGCTTCAGGAGGTGGTGCGGCAGCGGCGGCGTAGGCGACGGCTCCAGCCGAGAGCTGCAGCGGCACCGAAGAGGGGCAAGGGGCCAGGAGTAGCTGCCGAGGGGGGAGGGGACACAGGTGAAAAAACTAAATTATCGCCAAATTGGCCATTGTCAAAATCGATAAGAGAAGAGGTGAATCCTGAAGCTGTGTATAACTGCAAAGAGGATCCGCTGATGACGTCGCTAAAGCTAATCGCGGAATATGTTACAAGCCCACCGGAGACATTAATTCCACCAGAATCAATATTGGCAAAGACAGGCCAGCCCCAAGTGGGAACATATGAAGCTGATGTGATAGTAGCAGTAAGACCATAGGACTGGTCGTTCGTGTTGTCCACAAGCCCTTGAATCAAGCCCGTGACCGAACCATCGCCTGAAAAGGAGAATGTAAAATCGAGAGCCGAGGCAGCCCCCGCGCTGAGGCAAGTCGCGAGAGTGGCGCCAACGAGGGTAAGTTTGAGCCCGTTGCGCGTAGACTGTTGGCGAAAGCGTGATAGACTGAATTGGGATAAATCCATGACAAGTTTTGATTGTCAATATCTATTTAACTTTAGTCCCATTCTCAAGCTCACTCATCAGGGGGGGGCAGTCGGTTGTTCGACTGGCACAGCGCTGGGGAGGCCCGCTACCTCAGGCACAGCCCTCGCCACAGTTGCGCTTGTATCGGAGCCGCTGAAATCCTCACCGGATGAGGTGGTGTTGTGCGCCTAGGCAAGCCCCATCACCCACAACTCCCACCACTGCGACGGCAGACCATGGCCGATGCGGCGCCGGAGTTTGACCACCCCGTTCCGCTGGCATGACCCTCTGGCGCGATGCCCAGTTGCCGCCGCTCCTGGCGGGCTGGATCAACGCGCAAGGCGCAAGTCGTGATGATGACCAAAGACCGCGACTTCCTCCGCCTGCTGGAGGACCAAGCTCCACCCCCGCAGGGGATCCCGCTGCACCTGAACAACGGCGGCAACGCTGCCCTTGCGGCGTTTCTCTCCGCCACCCCGCCCCGCGCATGAAGCATCGGCACGATCGCGAGCCCTGGGTTGAGCTGCGCCCGAGCCTGGCGGGAGCGGCCTGATTCGTTGCCGCGTTCACCCTGCCGCCCTACGCCAAGGGCTGAGCCCGCAACTCCGCCACCAGGGCCTCCACCGGCTCCCGCAACGCCGCCAGCAGGGACGCAGCGCTCTTGCCCTGCAACAGGAAGAAAGCCATGGGCTCACGCACATCCACCACCCAGTAATTGGCGATCCCGGCCTGTTGATAAAGCCTCAATTTCGTATCGAGGTCATAGGCCAGGCTGGCATCGGCAACTTCAATCACCAGCAAGGTATCGGCGGCGGTCGGGTGGGCTTCGAGCCAGGCATCGGAGCGGGCCGTCACCACCGCCAGGTCGGGCTCCGGTTCCTGATGCTCCCCCAGATCCAAGGGTGCCTTGATGCGCAGTTCATGGCCGCACAACAGAGTCTCCCCGTCCTGGGGGCTCGCCAGCAGGGGAGTCAGGGCCCGCGCCAGCCGATGCACAACCGCTGTGTGGCGGCTCCCCTTGGCGATCACCTCCAGAACCTCCCCATCAATCAGTTCAAACCTCCGCTCCGGCAGCTGATCGCACAGCCGATGAAATTCAGCCACGCTGAAACGGGCATGGCGACGTGCGTCGCCGCGCCGACCTGGCTGGATCGAGGGGATGACGGCTTTCGGGCCCATGGCGTATGCCTCAAGCTCTAGAATTTTGATCATAGGTTCGTTGTTTCCAAGCTACCCCTAGAGGTTGATGCTGAGCCGACCTGGCATCCACTTTTTCGCCGCAACCCCGCCCGCCCTCGCCAGTTTTCCGGCCGCTGTGACAGGCTTTGGCCAAGCGCAGCCCCCGCGATGACCGCCGCCCCGTCCCGCCCCGACGCTGCCTCTGCTGCCTCCGGGACCACAGCCGCTGCGCCGGGATTCGCCGCTGATGCCCTGCCGTCCTGGGCGGACGATCCCCGCTACGCCACCACGATCAGCCGCCGCAAGACTCGCAGCGTGCGGGTGGGCGACATCTGGATCGGCAGCGAGCACCCGGTGGTGGTGCAGTCGATGATCAACGAGGACACTCTCGACATCGAGGGCGCCACCGCCGGCATCCGCCGCCTGCACGAGGTCGGCTGCGAAATCGTGCGGGTCACCGTGCCCTCCCTGGCCCATGCCAAGGCGATGGGAGAGATCCGTAAGCGCCTGGAAGACACCTACCTCCCCGTGCCGCTGGTGGCCGATGTGCACCACAACGGCATGAAGATCGCCTTGGAGGTGGCTCAGCACGTCGACAAGGTGCGCATCAACCCGGGCCTGTTCGTGTTCGACAAGCCCGACCCGAATCGCAGCGAATTCAGCTCCGAAGAGTTCGCCGCGATCGGCGAGCGCATCGCCTCCACCTTCGAGCCCCTGGTGAGCCTGCTCAAGGCTCAGGACAAGGCCCTGCGCATCGGCGTGAACCACGGTTCGTTGGCTGAGCGGATGCTGTTCACCTACGGCGACACGCCCCTGGGCATGGTGCAGAGCGCCCTGGAATTCATCCGCATCTGCGACCGCCTCGACTTCCACAACATCGTGGTGTCGATGAAGGCCTCCCGCGCCCCGGTGGTGCTGGCCTCTTACCGGATGATGGCCGACCGGATGGATGCCGAGGGATTCCCGTACCCCCTCCACCTAGGCGTCACCGAAGCCGGTGATGGTGATTACGGCCGCATCAAGAGCACCGCCGGCATCGCCACCCTGCTCTCCGAGGGCCTGGGCGACACCATTCGCGTTTCCCTCACCGAGGCGCCGGAGAAGGAGATCCCGGTCTGCTACTCGATTCTTCAGGCGCTCGGTCTGCGCAAAACGATGGTGGAGTATGTGGCTTGCCCCAGCTGCGGTCGCACCCTGTTCAACCTCGAGGAGGTGCTGCATCAGGTTCGCAGCGCCACCGCCCATCTCACCGGCCTCGATATCGCGGTGATGGGCTGCATCGTCAATGGCCCCGGCGAGATGGCCGATGCCGACTACGGCTATGTGGGTAAGACCCCTGGCACCATCTCCCTTTACCGCGGCCGCGACGAGATCCGCCGGGTGCCGGAAGCTGAGGGAGTGGAAGCCCTGATCGCCCTGATCCGGGAGGACGGCCGCTGGGTTGACCCCTGACCCTCGCGTGAGTGGCAAGCGGCGGCGCTACCTTGAAGGGAGTTTCTGTCCCCTTCAAGGATTCTCCGCATGCGCAGCGGTCGCACCACTTTCGTGGTGCTTCTCGGTCTGGGAGCCTGTGCCGCCACCGCGGTGATGGCCCGCGATATGGGGTTGGCCCCCGGAAGTCTGGCCATCACCGACAGTCCGAAGGAGGTGATGGACCAGGTGTGGCAGATCGTTTTCCGCGATTACCTGGACACAACCGGCAAGTACACCCAGGACCGCTGGCGCAAGCTGCGGCGTGATCTGCTTGCCAAAAGCTATGACAACCCCAAGGAGGCCTATGTCGCGATCCGCGGCATGCTGGGCACCCTTGATGATCCATACACGCGCTTCCTCGATCCGCGCGAGTTCAAAGAGATGCAGATCGACACATCCGGAGAGCTTTCCGGGGTGGGCATCCAACTGAGCCTCGATAAGGACACCAAAGAACTGGTGGTGATCGCTCCGATCGAGGGATCCCCCGCCTCACGCGCCGGTGTGAAGCCCAAGGATGTGATTACCGCCATCGACGGTAAGAGCACCAAGGGCATGACCACCGAGGACGCGGTGAAACTGATCCGCGGCAAATCGGGCACGCCGGTGAATCTCACCCTGCGGCGCAAGAGCGAAACGATCCAGCTCGCCCTGGTGCGGGAACTGATTGAGCTCCACGCTGTTCAGCACCAGGTGAACATCGGCCCGAATGGCGAGAAACTGGGCTACATCCGCCTTAAGCAGTTCAATGCCAATGCTGCAGCCGATATGCGTGCTGCCCTTCAGGATCTGGAGGCCCAGGGGGTGAAGGGTTACGTGCTGGATTTGCGCAGCAACCCCGGTGGACTGCTTGTGGCCAGCGTGGAGATTGCGCGTCAGTGGCTTGATGAAGGGGTGATCGTTTCCACCAAGACCCGCGACGGCATTCAGGATGTGAAGCGGGCCACGGGAAAGGCGCTCACCTCCAAGCCCCTGGTGGTGCTGGTGAATGAAGGCTCCGCCAGCGCCAGCGAGATTCTCTCCGGCGCTCTCCAGGAGAACAACCGTGCGCTCCTGGTAGGTCAGAAGACCTTCGGCAAAGGTCTGGTGCAGTCGGTGCGGGGGCTCTCTGATGGTTCCGGCATGACCGTGACCATCGCCAAGTACCTCACCCCCGCCAACCACGACATTCACCACCGTGGCATCGTGCCCGATGTGCCGGCCAAGCTCTCCGAGGAGGATGCCAAGGCTCTCACCATCGAGGATCTCGGGACCCGCAAGGATCCCCAGTACCGCGTAGCCGAAACCACCTTGATCCGGGGGATCCAGACCGGAGCAACCCTGGAGCGGGCCTACAAACCCGGCAGTGCCAACGTGCCCGCAGCGGTCGGTGTTAAGTGAGTCGAATCCCGGGGCTGAAATGCCCCGGGACCTCCCCTTGGCCGAGGCGATGACGGAGGCCCAAGACCTCTCGATCTGGACTCATAAGCCCTGGTGGTGCCAACCCTGGTCGATTCTGCTCACCGGCGTGGCTGTGGTGACAATCAGCTGGCTGCTCTTTGGTCGCTGGTGGCTGACCCTGGTGGTTTCGATCGGGGTGCTTCTCTGGTGGGGGCTGTTTCTTGTGCTCGTGCCCGCCGCCTGGCGCCGGGAGTCCCAGGTGGCAGCAGCCCCATCCCCGCCCGGGGCATCTGTGGACTGATGAACCTCAGCCGCAAACGCCCCTGAGCAGGGCAGGTTTCATCGGTATGGGGCTAACCCGAAGGCCTCGGCTTCGCTGCTGGGCGCCGGCCCAGCGCTTGAGGGGCGCTGAGGCATCGCCGTGGTGGGATAGCCCGGAACAAGGCGGGTGCCCTGGCCTGGGAAGCCGCCCCGGGGGTATCCCTGAACCGGATAACCCGTGCCTGGGACAATGCCACCAGGATAGACCGGGGCCTGGCCTCCCCCGGGGTAGCCGCCGTAGGGAAGGGGCACCCCCATGGGAGAGCCCCCTCCGCGGATGCCGATCCGGATGCCGGGGCCCATACCCGGCCCGTAGCCGATGCCGGGGCCGCCGCCCATGCCGGGCGCCGCGCCATAGCCCCCGAGCTGGCCGAGGGCGGCCATAGCGAGGGAGAGGAGGAGATCGTTCATGGCTTCAGGGTTGTCGAGACAGGGTGGACGGGCCGGAACCGGTGCAGTAGCGGCGAAACAGGCGCGGCACCTGCTCCGGTGGGAGGCGGGCGGTGTAGCGGGCCTCCAGTTCGCTGAGCTGCTGTTCCCGCGGGTAGATGGCGATCGAGCGCCATTCCTGGGGTTCGTAGGTGGCCAGGGCCCGGGCCATCGCCTGATGGTGGCGGGGGTCGGTGATGCTGCCGCCGGCGCAGGCCTGCATGCGATGGGTGGCCTCATGGGCCAGGGTGTTCCACACCGCCTCCGGATCGCGGTGCACGCGGCAGATCACGATCGTGTCGCTGCGGTCGTGATAGAGACCCTGCAGGCCGCCCTGGTTGCAGTCTTTTTGCAGCACCTTGGTGCCGCGGGCCATCAGCAGGCTCCGGAGGTTGTCGATGTCCGCCCAGCTGGCTGGCCTACGCCCGGGTGCGGTTCCTGCCTGGGCCAGGCTGGCCGGAACCGGGGCCGTGAGCAGCAGGGCAGCCACGGCCATCGACCAGGCGGCCGGACGACGCGATGCCGCTGTTAGGGCGGCGGTGGGGAGGGGGAACCGGGCGCGGGTCAAAGGAGATCGGCCGCATCACCACAGCCTGCAGCCACTTGGCCCGCGCAGCCAGGGCCTGCGCGGTGCGGCAACCGTCACCGGGGGTCGGGGAAGCCGTACCCGCCGCCCCGTTCAGTCGAAGACATGGCCGTGCTGCTAACGCTCGGCCTCTCCCGCCGCCGCTGTAAGGGCCGCCACGTTGTCGCGGGTAAAGAAGCCGTCGTAACCCAGGCAGCACATCCACGACAAAATCCTCGGTGGGCATCGGCAGGTTGTCGAAGGAATTGAGATAGGAGGGCGTGTTGTTGGCGGTGAACAACCTTGCTGGTGATTGCTTTTCATCACCGATCGAGAGATGCCGGGTGACATTGGTGGAGGAGTTCATCTCGGCGATGTTGTAAGCACCCCAGAAGTAATAGGGCACCATTGTGAGGTACTCAAGCAGCGCATCCTCTCTCTCCCCAGCCAGCACGCGGCTGGCCAGGTGATCGATGCCCAGCACGCGACCCGCTAGGCCATGGCGATGGTGCTTCAGACATGCCGCTTCAAGCAATTCAAGCGACTCGGCATCAAGGAGCACCCGATCTCCGAGTTCCAGGGCCGCAAGGCTGTCGAGGGGCACATCCACGCTGGCTTCGTCCGGATACACGAAGCGGATGTTCTGGGGCTCGAGCACGGAGCGCAGATCGCGGCAGGTGGAGATGCTGTAGATCTCGCCGATGTAGCGGGTGTTGGGTTTGGCTGCCGCCAAGGGGTACATGCGGTTCAAGCGGGTGGCTTCATCCTCGAAGCCACGGTTCAGGGGCTCCAGCAGGATCAGCCTTGGCCAGAGGGGATCGGCCTACAGCAAGTGAATGAGATGCGTTTCATTCAGACAGCATTCCCAGAATCGATAGGGACCCATCAGGGCCAATTCAGCCATGTATGCCAGGCCATCGCCGCCTGAGTCCACCTGGATCACCACGGCCTCCATAGCACCGACCAGCTGGGTCAGGGCGGCTCAGGCCACGGGCTGCATCAGGCCGCCACCGGGGGAGGAGTCGTCGTCGTCGTTGCTGGGTTTTTCTCGCAACAGCACGACAAGGCCGAGTGCGCCCAGGCAGAGGAGTGCGGTGGAGATGGAGGAGACGTCGAAGCCGCCACCGATGTCAATCACCTCCCCGAGGTAGCCAGCCATGGCAGTCCGTAACAAACACTCTCAGGATCTTAACGAAGTTTCGTGAAGGCTGCGACGCATCGCTCCCGATTCCGCTCCGCTGCACCTGAGCCCTTCCGCACTGGGCGCCGCTCACACCGTCAGCACCGCCGCATTCCGCGCCGAGGTCTCCTCGGCCCGCTGGGCATCCCGGAGGCCATCGGAGCCCGGAATCTGGTCGGCCATGGCGCGCAGCCAGCCCATCAGTTCCTCCACCTGCCGTTCGATCGGCAGCACCCCCAGACCGCGGGCGAGCACCTTCGCCGTGCTGCCGGTCGCGCCTTGGTAAACCAGCCGCCCATGAAGGTGCTGGGGCAGACCCTGGCGCAGCAGTCGGAAGGCCGGCTCCTCCATCGGTGTGTCCAGGGCGATGTTGGGTTTCTCCGGCCTGATCCGCGAGAAGCCGCACCGCCTGGCAACGAGTTTCAGTTCCAGCAGCTGCAGCAGGCTCTGCACCGGCGCCGGGATCGCGCCGTAGCGGTCGGTCCAGCCGGCGGCCAGCTCCACCAGGGCCTCCTTGCTGATGCAGTCGGCGGCGGCCCGGTAGGCGGCCATCTTCTCCTCGTTCTCCGGGATCCACTCGGCCGGGATGAAGGCGGTGAGCGGCAGGTCGATCTGGGTGTCATCCACCGCCGGGATGTCCTGGCCCTGGATCTCCGCCAGGCACTCCTGCAGCATCTCCATATAAAGGTCGAAGCCGATCGCCTCCATCTGGCCGCTCTGCTCCACCCCAAGCAGGTTGCCCACCCCGCGGATCTCCATATCGCGCATCGCCAGTTGGTAGCCGGAGCCCAGCTGGGCGAACTCCTGGATCGCCCGCAGCCGCTGCCGTGCCGCCTCGCTGAGGGAGGCATCGCCGGGATAGAAGAGCCAGGCATGGGCCTGGATGCCGCTGCGGCCCACCCGGCCCCGTAGCTGGTACAGCTGGGCCAGGCCGAATTTTTGGGCGTCCTCCACCAGGATCGTGTTCACCCGGGGGATATCGAGGCCCGATTCGATGATCGTGGTACAGAGCATCAGGTCGGCTTCACCGGCGTTGAAAGCCACCATGGCGCTCTCCAGTTCGCCTTCGGCCATCTGGCCATGGGCCACGAGGAGCTTGAGGCCCGGCAGCATCTGGCGCAGCTGCTCGGCCACCTCCTCGATCCCCTCCACCCGCGGCACCACGTAGAACACCTGGCCGCCGCGGTCGAGCTCCTGGCGGATGGCGCTGCGCACCGCTTCCTCATCGCGGCAGGCCAGGTGGGTCTTGATTGGGCGCCGCAGGGGTGGTGGCGTGGTGATCAGGCTCATCTCCCGCACCCCCGAGAGGCTCATGTAGAGGGTGCGGGGGATGGGGGTGGCACTGAGGGTCAGCACGTCCACATCTTTGCGCAGCGCCTTGATCTTCTCTTTCTGATTCACGCCGAAACGCTGCTCCTCATCCACCACCAGCAGCCCCAGCTGTTTGAAGCCCGTGCCCTTCCCCAGCAGCTGGTGGGTGCCCACCACCACATCCACGTTGCCGGCGGCCAGACCATCGAGGATCGTCTTGCGTTCTGCCGCGGTGCGGAAGCGGTTGAGCAGGGCCACCTTGAGCGGGTAGGGGGCGAAGCGTTCGCTCAGGGTGCGCCAGTGTTGCTGGGCCAGCACCGTGGTTGGAGCCAGCAGGGCGCATTGCTTGCCGGCGGTGACCGCCTTGAAGATCGCCCGGATTGCCACCTCGGTTTTGCCGAAGCCCACATCGCCGCACACCAGCCGGTCCATCGGCTGGGGCTTCTCCATGTCGCGCTTCACCTCGGCGATCGACTTGATCTGGTCCGGGGTGGGTTCGTAGGGGAAGGAATCCTCCAGTTCGTTCTGCCAGGGGCCATCGGGGGGGAAGGCGAAGCCCGGCGCCTTGTGGCGCTCGGCATAGAGCTTCACCAGGTCCATCGCCACCCGGGCCACCGCCTTGCGGGCCCGCTCCTTGGCCTTCGTCCAGGCGCTGCCGCCCATGCGGTTGAGCTCGGGCGGGCTCTCGCTGCTGGCGCGGTAGCGGCCCAGGCTGCCCAGCTGGTCGGCCGCCACCCGCAGCAGGCCATCGGCGTACTGAACCACGAGGTAATCGCGCGCTTCGCCGCCGATCGCCAGCTTCTCGAGTTTCAGGAAGCGGCCGATGCCGTGGTTGCGGTGCACCACGAAGTCGCCGGGCACCATGCGCAACGGATCGACCGTGCGGCTGGCGGCGCGGCGGCGGCGGCGCACATAGCCACTGGCGGCCAGGCTGTGCTGGCCAAAGAACTCCCGGTCGGTGAGCAGCACGAACTTCCAGGCGGGCAGCTCCAGGCCCTCCAGCTCGGCGGTGCCGCGGCTCTTGAGGGCCACCGGCGTGTTCTGCTCGATCAGCCGCTCGATCGCCGGTGTGTCGAGGGGGTTGGGCACGAAGCGGGCGATGCAGTCGTGCTCCTCCAGCAGGGCCACGGCTCGGCTGGGCTGGGCCGACACCAGCCACACCCGGGCTTTCCCGGCCTGATATCCCTTCACCAGGCCGGCCAGGCGGCCGAAGGCGTTGGGGTGGGCCGGCACCGCCCGGCTAGCCAGATCGAAGCTGTTGGGGTGACGGTCGCTCTCTTGCAGTTCAGCCAGGTCGAAGCCGCGGAAGGCGTCGAGGGCTGCCAGGGCCTCGGCGGGGGGGCGGTGGAGGCTCGGTGGGAGCAGGGAGGGCGATGCCGACGGGGCGGCGGCTCCGGCGGCCTCCAGATTCAGGCTCTCCAGCACCTCCTGGTGGTGGGAGGCGGCGTGGTCGAACCACTGTTGGCCGTGGGCGAGGCAATGGCGCCGCTCCTCCAGGGCGATCAGGGTGCCGGCGGGTAGATAGTCGAGCAGCGAGGCCGGCGCCTCCCAGGCCAGGCCCAGCAGGCGCCGCATTCCTTCGGGGGTGCCCCCCTCCAGCAGCTGATCGAGGGCTTCGGGGCTGAGCAGGGCCTCCAACCCCTCGGGCATCCGCTCGCGCAGGGCGTCGGCGATCAGCGGCGCGTGGCTGGTGGGGGTGAGCCGCACCCGCTCGATCGCATCAAGGGAGCGCTGGCTGGCCGGATCGAATTCCCGCAGCTTCTCGAGTTCCTCGCCGAACAGCTCCAGGCGCACCGGCAGCTCGGCGCTGACGGGAAAGAGGTCGATGATGTCGCCGCGGCGGCTCCAGGTGCCCTCCTGCTCGATGCTGGGCACCCTCTCGTAGCCGAGCCGCGCCAGGGTGGCGCCTAGTTCTTCGATGTCCAGCGTGTCGCCGCGCCGCAGGGTGAGGCAGCGGCCGGCGAGCACATCCGGTGGGGGCAGATGGGGCTGCAGGGCCCGCTCGGTGGCCACGATCGCCAGCCGCTTGCCGCCGGCCTCCGGATCGAGCAGTTCCGCCAGCACCTGCAGCTGCCCCCAGGTGATCTCGCTGGTGGGATCGAAGGGTTCGTAGGGCGACCCCTCGCTGGTGGGATAGAGCTGGCAGCTCTGCCAGCCCATCAGCTCCAGCAGCGCCGCCATGCGGCCCGCTTCCTCCAGGGTGGGCACCACCACCAGCAACGGTGCTTCGGCCACCCTCGCCAGGGCACTGGTGATCAGGGCCCGGCCGGCCCGGCCGGCCCCCCCGAGCCGCAGCCGTTCCGGCCGCTCACTGCGGGCCAGCACCTCCCGGGTGAGGGGCACCTGCTGCAGCTGCCGCACCAGGGGGGAGAGGGGCATCGTGGCTCGGTTGGGAACGTTGATCCTCGCAAGTCCCCTCCCTTCGGTGTGGCTGGCTTCGGGACCCCACCAACGCGGGCCTGGCCATTGGATCGAGGCCATCGCTGGTGCCATCGCCCCAGTCCACCTGGAAGGCCTGGGCCTGCAGCCCCAGCGGGTTCACCGCCCACCCGCGTCTCGGCTTTCCGCCGCGCTGCACAGGAGCGCCACAGCTCCCACTAAAACAGGGGTTCACCGCCGATCTGTTGTATCGATCACTGTCTGGCAGGCCCGTGAATCCGGCGCGCCCCTGGAGCGAGCGGAGCGGCCGATGATGGAGCCGGCGCTCGATGAGCTGGTGCTGGAAGTGCTGCATTGCGGCCTTTGCCACAGCGACCTTTCGATGCTGGATAACCACTGGGGTGTGAGCAGTTTCCCCCTGGTTCCGGGTCATGAGGTGGTGGGCAGGGTCGTGCAGGTGGGTGAGGGTGTGGATCCCGGTGTGATCGGCCAGTTGCGCGGCTTGGGTTGGATCAGCGGCAGTTGCAGTCACTGCGGCCAATGCCTGGGCGGCACCGGCAATCTCTGCCCGTCCTTGGAGGCCACGATCGTTGGCCGCCAAGGGGGCTTCGCCAGCCATGTCACCGCCCATCAAGACTGGGCCATTCCTTTGCCCGAGGGGATGGATCCGGCCGTAGCTGGCCCTCTCTTCTGCGGCGGAATCACCGTGTTCGCCCCATTGATTGATGAGGCCGTTTCACCCACGGACCATGTGGCCGTGATCGGAATTGGTGGTCTGGGCCATATGGCCCTGCAGTTCGCCCGGGCCTGGGGCTGTGAAGTCACGGCGCTCACCACCACCCTGGCCAAGGCCGAGGAGGCGAAGCGTTTCGGAGCCCATCAGGTGGAAGCGCTCGACAACCTGGCCAACCTGGCCGGCCGGTTCAACCTGGTGATCAATACCGTGAACCATTCCCTCGATTGGGGCGCGGTGATGGCCTCCCTTGCTCCCCGCGGCCGGCTGCACCAGCTCGGCGCTGTGCTTGAGCCGATTCAAGTGGGTGCGTTCGACCTGATCATAACCCGGCGCTCGATCACCGGCAGCCCTACCTCCTCCCCAGCCAGCCTGCAGAAGATGGTGGCGTTCTGCGTGCGCCACAACATCCGCCCAGTGGTGGAGCATTTGCCGATGGATCGGGTCAACGACGCGATCGAGCGCCTGCGCCTGGGTGATGTGCGCTATCGCTTTATTCTTGACTCGCCCGCGGTAGCGACGGGATGATGTGACGCGCTTCTCAATTATCTCGTATATCTCAAGTGTCAAAGCTCTGCGCTATTCAGCAGCTGGGCCTCGGCTTGAACTGGGTGGATCCTGGGCAGCCAGGCAGGTGGAGCTGGAATCATTGGTCCCGGTGAGGAGCACCCAAAGGCTGCGCTGGCCTGCTCGGTTCGGCAAGGGCTGAGGCGAGGCGCTTCGCGTCCTCTTCGGGTTTTTGATTGCGCTCCGATCGAACCCCGCGTTGAAATGGGTTGGCCATGATCGATTTAAGATGTAGCAAAGAGAAGGATAATATCTTGCGGCGATATTTTTTTGAATCCAGCAAAGTTTGCGTTTGTCATCAATACAACCCCGGCTTATCAACCTTCAGCGCCGCCGAGTTCTCCAGCACGATCCGGGCTGTGGCCTCATCGATACCGCCAGGCGCCCGGACCTTGACCTCCAGGGACATCTCGATTTCGACCCCCGGCAGCGCCTGCAGGTGCGACATCACCTCGACCAGGAACTTGCCGACCTGGGGGCCTGCCGTCACCGAGTCCAACTTCACCGAGGCGGTGTAGGTGGTGGGGAGGCTGGGTTTTGGCGGCGGTGATGGGGGAATGGGATCTGGTCCAGGGCCAATGATCGGTGGTTTGGTAATGCCCGGCCCCGTTCCACCACCCCCAACCACTTCTGGTTTCGATGCCTGCCGCTTCCGCTCCTCTTCAGCCCGCCGATCCGCCTCGATCTGGACGGCCGCTACCTCGTCTTTCACCACCAGATTCGTCAAAGACGCTGGGCCGGCGTTGGGATCCTGCTGGGGCCTCAGGCCGCTGTAGCGCCCAGTTCCCTCATCGAAGCCATTGGCCAGGTGGAAAGTGGCTTCACCGGTGAGGGCAGCCTGCTGATTCACCAGGGCGTTGAGGATCACCTGATCGGTGGCCACGCGGGGCAGGTACAGGTACTTGCGGCTCCAGTCGACGAGGTCGCGGACAGCCACGTGGGGCTTGTCGGTCCACAGGAAGCGGTTGAGGTCGTCGCGGAGGCGGCGGGCACCGAGCTGCAGGAACAGCACGTCTTCCTGCACGCAGCGCTCACTGGCCCGCTCGGCCAGGCTGCCTTTGCCGCTGGTCAGCTTCTTCTCGTCCCAGAGCGCCCCACCGGGGCCCGGCTGGCTCTGGTAGGGGATCAGCAGATGGCACCAGGTTTCGGGGATGCGGCTGGCAACGGCCTGGGTGGCTTCCGCGATCTTGCCGATCGCCTGGTTCTTCTGGGCCACCGTGAGGTTCAGCTCCAGCTCGTTGTCGATGATGTGCTGCCAGGCTCGGCGATCGGCCAGCGCATGGAACAGGTTGTCGAGGCTGCCTGCATCCGGAGCCAGGAAGATCAGGGTGTTGGCGAACTGGCGGGGGCTGTTGCCCCGGCTCTGCAGGCAGCCGGCGGCCCATTGCCTCGCCGCGCTGAACTCCACGCCCCTGCGGTGGGTGTGCTGCGCCGCCAGGAGCACGAGCCGGGTGGCCGCCTCATCGGGTACGGCACTGTTTTCCAGAGGGGCCGCATGAAGACCGGCGAAGTCGCCCCGCTTGGTGGCCTCCTGTGCAAGGCGGGTGTTGAGTTCGGCCAGGAGTTCATCGCGCTGGCGCAGGTAGCTCTCGCGGTGCTCCTCGGCGGTGCGGTTGAGGTTGGGGCGGGTGTCGATCCAGTAGCGGTCCCCGTCCTGCTGGATGAAGCGGCCCCGATCGCCGAGGCGGCGCAGGGCATCGCCAAACACACCGATCGGCTCGCCCGGCATCACGCAGGCGAGCTTCACCCGCTGATCGCCGATCCCCTTGCGCAGAGCATCCGCATCCGGGGCGGTGCCGATGTAGAGGGAGCGGGCCACCCGCTTGCAGGCGCTGACGCGGCCGAAGTTGGGGTTCTCGGTATCGAGGCGAGTGGGTGTGGACTGGGGACCATCCACATCCTGGGAAATGATCGGCTCCCACTGGTTGTCCAGGAAACGAACGAGCTCGTTCTTGACGTCGTTGTCGTCAAGAGGGATCGAGCTGGGCATTATCAGCAGGTCCTTGCTGTTGCCGTTCCAGAGGCCTTCGATCGTGAGCGCCAGCAGGCGCAGTACTCCCCGGGTGCGCTGGAAGCGATCGAGGGTGCTCCAGTCGTCGTAGAGGCGCTTGAACAGCTCCGGGTGGATCGGGTAGGCGCTGATCAGTAGGTCGCGGTAGCCCGCTTCTCGTGTTTCGGCCGGGAACTCGGAGGGGTTCTGCGAATAGAGGTCGGTGAAGCTGCGGACCACCGCATCGCGGGCAGCGCCGGCCTCCTTGGTGGTGATCGGCTCGAACAGCCGCCGCCGCACGATCTCGAAGCCCTCGTTGCCAGTGGCGGGCCGCCACTGGTAGGCGATGCGGGTGACGACGTTCTTGAGAGCCGAGACGGCCTTCTCGCCATCGCTGCCGCCGATCTCGTTGACGCTCTGGGGCACGGAGATCAGTAGCAGGGCATTGGGCACCTGCTTCACGGCCTCGGTGAGCGCCTGCGCGAAGGACACCTGCGAATCGAAGGTGCCCGCCGGCAGGGTGGCGTTGCTCACCAGGTTGCGGGCGTAGGCCACCCACTCGTCCACCAGGATCAGGCAGGGGGCATGGGCGGTGAACAGGGCGGCCAGGTCCTGGGCGCCGGGGGCGACCCGCTGCTGGTCGCTGCTGGCGATCAGGGCGTAGCCCTGGGGCCCACCGAGCTGATAGGCGAGCTCGCCCCAGAGGGTGTTCACGACGGTGCCATCGGGATAGGTGGTGGCCTTCGAGGGGCTGAAGGCGGTGCCCACGAGTACGGCGCGGGAGGCTCTCGGGATGGATGAGATGCCCACCTCGCTGCAGACCTCATCGAGGCCCGGCAGGCTGGCGAGGGTCTGGCCGGAGCAGAGGTGATAGAGGGCCAGCATCGAGTGGGTCTTACCGCCACCGAAGTTGGTCTGCAGCTCGATCACCGGTTCGCCGCCCTGGCCGTTGAGCCGTTCGAGGGCGTTGCGCAGCAGCGCGCGCAGGCCGGAGGTGATGAACGTGCGGCGGTAGAACTCGCTGGGATCGGTGTACTCCTTGCTGCCGATGCTGCGACGCACCTGGTCGAGGTCAGCAGCGAACTCGGCCTGCTGGTACTTGCCGGTGATCACATCGGGGTGGGGCGTGATCACATCGCGCCAGGGCACCAGGCCGGCTTGCACCTGGTTCTCGATCGACACCTGGTAGCGGGTGCGGTTGCGGGCCCGATCG
>BJHE01000053.1 GCA_014191755.1 Cyanobium sp. | reverse complement strand
ATCGAGATGCGTCGGATCGCGTCGGCCATCCGCTCGAGGGCGATGCTGCGGGCGCCCTGGGCAAGGGCCTCCGGCGTGAGAAGCGATGGCGCCCCAGAGAGAGCCATCGGCTCTGGCCCGAGGAGAGCCATCGGCTCTGGCCCGAGGAGAGTCATCGGCTCTATCCCGAGGAGAGTCCTCGGCTCCACCCCGGAAACGCTCGCCCCAGGTCCTTCGGGCCGAGCATCGGGCTGGATCTCCTCCCCGGCCTGATCGCTCCCACCGTCCGCCTGGTGCGCCGCCGAAGTCGCCGCCGTAGTGGCCGCCGTAGTGGCCGCCGATTGGCCTACAGACCCCTGAACCAGCTCGGCGGCCAGCGCCTCGAAGCCGCGCCGCACGATCGCGGCGTCGGGGGGTTGATCGCCAGCGGGCCCGAACACCGACGGCAAGGCCCCCTCCGGCAGACGCCCCAGCAGCAGGTTCGCGTCGGTGATGGTGAGCGGCCCGCCACGGCGATAGCAGGCCGGCCCAGGAACCGCTCCGGCCGACTCAGGTCCCACCTGCAACCGACCGCCCTCCAGCCGCAGCACCGAACCGCCACCGGCCGCCACCGTGTGGATCGGCAGGGTGGGGGCCTGCAAACGGAGGCCCGCCACGGCGGTTTCAGGGCTGAGCTCGATGCCAGCGCCCGCCTCCAGATGGAACACATCGGTGGAGGTTCCGCCCATGTCGAAGCCGAGGATCGGCCGCTCCGCCAGGCCAGCGGCGTGAGCCACCGCCAGGGCGCCCCCCAGGCCCCCGGCGGGTCCTGAAAGGACCGTGTCCTTGGCGAGCAGCTGATCGGGGGGCTTGAGCACGCCGGCGGAGGTCATCACCCGCAGCCTTGTACTGGGCCCAATGGCCTGCCGCACCTGGGCGAGGTAGGCCTGCAGCACCGGCCGCACGGCAGCCTCCACCAGGGTGGTGTGCAGGCGAGGCAGAAGCCGCGGCAGGCCGCCCACCCGGTGGGAGAGCAGCACCGGAGCGAAGCCCAATTCCTCGAGCCAGGCCCCCATCGCCAGCTCATGGGAGGGATCGGCCACGGCGTGGAGCAGGGCAACGGCGCAGCTGCTCAGCCCCTCGGCCCGGGCCTGTCGCAAGCGATGCTCCAGCGCGGAATCGCGCTGGAAGGGTTCCACTTCGCCCCCATCGGCGGCCAGGCGGCCCGGCACTTCCAGCACCCGACAGGGGAGCAGGGGAGGGCGCTCCACCTGCAGGGCGAAGATGTCTGGACGGTTCTGCTCGCCGATGGCCGCCAGATCGGCGAAACCCCGATTCACCAGCAGCAGCACCGGCTCCACACGCCGCTCCAACAGGGCATTGGTGGCCACGGTGGTGCCGAGCCGCACCTCCGCCACCAGGCCTTCGGGCAGGGGCTGGCCTGCCGCCAGGCCGAGCACCTCGCGGATGGCGGCCACCGCGGGGTCGATGGGTTGGGCGGGATCACGGCGATCACTTGAATCGCGGGGGGGCTCCGCTCCAGGGAGATCAGGCCGCTCGGCAGGGGGAGCGGCCCGTGCCGATGGGCCACGCTCCGAGAGCACCTTGCGCACCACCAGGGCGCCATCCCGGGCCTGGCCCACGAGGTCGGTGAAGGTGCCGCCCCGGTCGATCCAGAACCGCCAGCCCCCACGGCCACCCTCCGAACCCGATGACGCCATGGCGGTCGTGGGGGTGGCGAGCGATGTGGGGGCGATCATCGCGCAGGTGGTCTGTAGCCCCCTGGTTGCCAACAGTTTGAACTTCGGTCGCCTCAGCGGTAGTTCTCGAACTGCAGCGGCACCTCCACGTCTTGGGCCTTGAGCAGCTGGATCGCCTGCTGGAGGTCGTCCTTGCTTTTGCCGGTGATGCGCAGGCTGTCGCCCTGGATCGCCACGGTCACCTTCTTGAGCTCGTCGCGCACGGTTTTGGAAAGCTGCTTGGCCAGCTCCTGGCTGAGCCCCTTGCGCAGCAATACCTGCTGCTTCACCTTGTTGCCCCCCACCGCCTCGGCGGGCTGGAAATCAAAGATCTTGAGCGAGAGATCCCGCTTGGTGGCCTTCTGACGCAGCACATCCACCACCGCATCGAGGGTCATGTCGCTGGCGGTGGTGATCGTGAGGCTGCCCTCCTCCAGCTCGATCTCGGTGCCCGAGTCCTTGAGGTCGTAGCGCTGTGCCACATCGCGGCGCACCTGATCGAGGGTGTTCACCAACTCCTGGCGATCGAAGTCGCTCACCACATCGAAGGAAAAGGAAGCCATTGCGCTAAGGCTGATCCACTGCCCGGCAGCCTATGCGTCTTGGCTACGCCCGGCTCAGAGGGGGGACCCTGGCAGCGTCCGGACGGTCGTGAGCCTCGACCTCCTGGTGGCCGCCGTGGCTCTGCACCACAACGCGGTGCTGGTGAGTTTCGACGCCGACTTCGAGGCCTTCGCCGCGGTGAGTGCGCTGCGCCTGCAGCGCCTCGAGCGCCCTACCTGACCCCGTGACGCTCAGCCCGTCTACCGCCACAAGCAGCGGATCGAGGGCGCCATCCTCTTCGCCAGTCGCACTAAGTGAGGCGCCTCAGGTGGATCTTGGCTGAGCGAGGTCCCCAAGCTGCTGATCCGCAAAGCCCACCACGGCCTTCGCCACCTCCAGGGCCAGCGCCCCATCGCGTGCGTCGAACAGATCCACCGGAGCCTCATCGCCATCCGGGTAGCGGCTGGCGGTGGTCATCCGCTGCAGGGGTTTCAGCGGCAGTTGGCGCAACGGGTCTGTCTCGATGCCAAGCAGCTCCAGGGACAAAAGCAACCGCTCGATCGAGTGGGTTCGCTCCGGCTCTTGCCCCAGAGCCAGCAACACCGCCTTGAGTGCCTTTTCGGCAGCCTGGGAGCAGTGGTAGCAGCCCTGGGCATAGAACCCTCCCTCGCTGGCGTAGGCCGCCATGGCGAGATCGCTATGTGCCTGACGCAGCCAGGCGTGCAGACGACCTGTCATGGCCTCTGCAGCGGCTGAAGACGAATCGCATCGCGGCAAATGCCCCGCCACCAGGGATCATCGCCCCGCTGGCGCTCCAGCCAGCTGCCCTGGCTGATGCCGATCACATCGTCGGCCAGGCATGCGCCCAGCAGAGCCTCGGCCAGCTGGTCAGCAGCGCTCTGATCGGGCGCCACCGCCAGCAGATCCACATCCGAGCGGGCATCCCAGTCGCCACGGGCCAAGGAGCCGAACAGCCACACCTCGGCTCCGGCCTTTCCGGCCAGCAGGGGCTCGATGGAGCTGCGCAAGGTTTCGATCCGTTGGCCGCGCAGCCGCTGGCGGATCTCCTGCACGCTCGCCATGAACTCGCCTCGCCGAGATGGAGCGAGGTTAGGAGCAGCTCCTGCGCCGCTTCTCACTCCAACAGTGCCACCTCAACACAGAGCCCCGGGCCGAACGCCATCGCCAGGCACGGACCTGGTGCGCCGCTGCGACGCAAGCGCTCAAGGATGAACAGCAGGGTCGGCGACGACATGTTGCCGCGATCCCTCAGCACCGATCGGGAGGGCTCGATCAAGGCGGGATCGAGTTCCAGGGTTTCGCTCACCGCCGAGAGGATGCGGGGGCCACCGGGATGCACGGCCCAGCAGCCGATCGATTCGAGGGTGAGTTGATGGTTCGCCAACCACCCCTCTAGCCAGGGTCTCAGATGCGCCCCGATCAGATCAGGGACCTGGGGGGACAGGCCCATCACGAAGCCGTGATCCTCAATCGCCCACGACATGGCCTCGGCGCTGGCGGGCACCAGGAAGGAGCCACTGGCGATCCATCGCCGCAGCCCTGGCGCGGCTTCCAGCGCCGCCGCCGGCCCTGCCCCGGAGGCCACCAGAGCGGCGGCGCCGTCGGCGAACAGGGCATTGGCCACGATCCTTTCGGCCTCCCAGCCGTACTGCAGGTGCAGGCTGCAGAGCTCGACGGCGCAGAGCAACACGCAGGCCTCGGGATCGGCGCCGGTGAAGCTGGCCGCCACCCGCAGACCGTTGAGGGCGGCATGACAGCCCATGAACCCCAGATGGGTACGGGCCACGCTGGGGCGCAGCGGCAGGGCGGCCATCAGGGCTAAATCGACGCCGGGCGCGTGGAAGCCGGTGCAGGACACCGTTACCAGATGCGTGATGCGTTCGGGGGCAAGCTGCGCCTGCTCCAGGGCAGCCCGCACGGCCTTCAAGGCGAGGGGCGGAGCTTCCTGGCCGTAGCGACGCATCCGCTCGCCGGTCCCGGGACTGGTGCTGCCGAAGAAGCTCTGCTCGTGACCGGCGTTCTTGCCCGTGAGGTCTTCCAGCACGATGTGGCGCATCGCGACCCCGGTGCGACGGTGGAGGGTCTCGAGCAGCCGGCGCTTGGACGGGGAGGACACTTGCTCCGGCAGGGCCACCCGGGCCGCGACCGTGGCGGCATCGCCCTGGGCGAGGCGGTGAGGGGGCAGGGCCGTACCCAGGCCATGAATCGTCAGCGACATGGCTCTGGGGTGATCTGTTGGCGAGAGGCACCTTCGAGATGTTGGAGCAGGGGCGCGGTGAGGGCCGGCCAACGCCCGGCCGCCACCAGCAGGGCTCGGCTCAGCCCCGGGCGCCGCAGGGCGAAGGCCAGCCCATGGCAGAAGCGCTGCCGCGAACCGATCAGGAGCGCATGGCGGCGAGCCCAATCGCGCTCAAGGCCCTGATTCCACTCCTGTTGTCCCTGCAGCACCAGCGGTACAACCGCCAGAGCCCCCACCAGGGCCCAGCCCATGCCCTCGCCCGTGAACGGCTCGACGTAGCCGGCGGCATCCCCCAGCAGCAGCACCCGGTCGGCCGCCGGGGGGTTGGACCGACGGGTGAGGGCTGGCGTGGCCCGCCAGGTGGCAGCGGCGGCTTCGGGCAGGGGATCAAAGCCGGCCTCGGCCAGCACTTCGGCGGCGCTGGCGGCCGGACCGCCGGCGGCAATCAAATGAGGCCGATCGAAGGCGGCCGCCAGGTTGAGATCGCCCGCTTCGTTGCGTACCAATCCCACGTAGCCATGCCTGCCGATGGCCATGTGGATCGTGCCCCTGCCGTAGCCCTTCACCCCGGCATCCAGCTCACAGCCGGCGCCGATCCGGGCCTGGGGGCTGATCCGGATTTCGATCGGCAACTCCGGACCCAGAGCTGGGCTGCCCAGACCCGAGGCCACCAGCACGACCCGGGCGCTGGTGCTCTGGACATCGGCCCCGGAGCGCAGCAGCACCTCCCTGCCGGCGGGGTGGGACCCAGCCACGGTGGCCTCGCAAGGCGCACGCAACACGGCGCCGGCAGCCACGGCGGCCTCGCTCAAGGCCAGGTCGAGGCGGCCTCGGGAGAGGGAACGGCCCGCCGGCAGGGCGAGTTCAAGCTCACGCCCCTGCAGACCGAGGCGGATCCGCTGAAGCGGAACCGCGCCGAGACCATCGAGCAGATGGCCGAGTCCCGCGGTCTCCAGGGCCCCGAGGGCAACGCCATTGAGGCAGCTGCCGCAGATCTTCCAGCGGGGGAACGTTCGCTTGTCCACCAGGAGCACTCGCAGCTGGCAACGCGCCAACTGGTGGGCGGCCAGGGCACCGGCGGGTCCGGCCCCGATCACGATCACGTCCCACTCGGGAGCACTCATTGCGGCTGTGGCGAAGCGAGCGAACGACGCCAACTCAGCAGGTAGCGCTCGGGCCAGCTGCGCCGCAGGGCGGCACCCTCAAGGCCTGCCTGGAGCGCCAGAGCCCGTGCTTCCTGCAACTGAAAAGCGCCCTGCACCGAGACCGGACCATCGAAATGGACGATCGGGGAGCGACTCAACAGCCGGCAGCCCGCCCAGGCCAAGCCGTAGCCGAGGGGACTGCGGATCAGGTCGTTGACCAACACCAGGCAGCGGCTGGCGCGACCCATCCGCTGCAGAAGATCCACCGCCTGTTCTTCATCGAGATGGTGCAGAAACAGGCTGCAGAGGATCACGTCGTAGTCCTCGGGGAGGGGATCGTTGAGGGCATCGGCCTGGAAGAAGCGGGTGCCCAGAGCCCGCTCCTCGGCGCTGCGGGTCGCGATGGCCACCGCCTGCGGGCTGAGATCGGAGCCGTCGACCTGAATGTCGAGTCCTTCTCGGCGAGCCCGTTCCGCCAGGGCGGTGGTGTTGTCCCCACCGCCGCAGGCCAGATCCAGAACCCGCAGCGGCTGGCCGCCGTGCTCGCGGGCCAGGGAACGGATCGGCGCGAACAGGGAACCCACGGCTCCGCTGAAGGCATTGATCCTGCGCAGACCCTGCAGGGCCTGGCTGTGGGCGAGCGGATCGATGCCGGGCTGGTCCATCCACTCGGGTTGCCTGTGCCGCTGGGCCAGGGACGTAAGCAGCATCACAGGGAAGGGAGCGGCATCAGACAGGAGCGGTATCAGGAGCGGTATCAAACGAGAAAGGGGTGGATTGGCCTGCTGTTGTGGCAGCCTCTGGCATTGCAGCTTCTGCCGTTGCAGGCCTATGCCGTTGCGGGCCTCCGCCTTTGCAGCTGTTGTTGTTGCAGCAGGAGGGGGTGAGCAAATCTGGAGGGTCGAGCGATGACGCTAAAGGGCTCCCGGAAGTTGTGGGAAAACCATGGCGGCGGAAGCATGGTTGCCGCTGCAGATCCGATGCGCTCCTGTGTCATGGACGCCGATGCACCCCCTGGAGCTGCTGCAGCTGCGCTGCCAGGGCATCGCCCGCATTCATGGATTCAGGCGCTCCTCCGCCCAGCCGCTCTCGCCTCGCCAGCGCCGGCGGCGGTGGGGATGGCCCGTGAGCTCCAACAGTTCCACCCGCGCCAGCGCAATGCGCAACAGCTGGAAGTGATCCGGCAGCGGCGATCCATCGGGAAGCTGCTCGGGGAAGGCTGCCTCAGGGTCGAAGGGCTCCCCGGGCGGGGGCCATCCCCACAAGGCGCGCCCACCAGGCGAGAGCATCTGCCAATGGCGTTCGCGCTCCCTCTGCACCTGCTCAGGCGCCAAGGTCTGCAGGTTGCCCCGGAGGCGGAATTGCGAGCGGGCACGGGGCAACAACCAACACAATTCCACTGAAGGCTGATGGACAAGCTCGGCGGGCTTGGCACTGCGGCCATCGGTGAGCAGATCCAATGCCGTGGCGCCAGCCCAGCCTCGGAAGACCAGGGTGCGCACCCTTGGCGTGCCATCGGGCGCCAGCGTGGCCAGCTGCAGCCAGCGGGCCTGGGGTGAGCGCCCCTCACGCTCTCGGGCGCCTCTGAGAAGGGGGCGCCAGGGGGGCAGGGGCTCAGTTCCGCTCATGGGCCTCGGTGGTGGCTGACAGAAATCTCCCCCCGCCCCATTCCACGCTCCTTGAGCATCTGCTGGGCGATCGTGCGTGCGGCCTGCGCGATCTTGAGCTGGTCCGGTGCTGTTTGGGTCACCCGAGCAGATCCTCCACAAACTCCGAGCAGGTATCGCCGCTGGTGATCAGCAGGTGATCGCGGGCGCGGGTGCAGGTCGCTGTCGTCGGTGATGGCCTTGATGCGCTCGGCGTTGGGGATCACGTCCTCATCGCAGGCCATCACGATCACGGCGCGGAACTCCAGACCTTTGGCCAGGTGCATCGTGGAGAGGGTGGCCGTGCTGCCGGGGCGCATTGCGGTGGGCTGCAGCTGCTCGTAGGGCAGCTCAGCAAGCTGCAGAGCAGCCTCAGCACGTGGGATCTCGGCCTCACTGCGCACGAAGATGCCGAACTCCCTGGGGGTTGTCCCGCGTCAACCCCCATGGGCACCCCTCAAACAGATTGTCGTCCGACACAAAGAATTCTAGATAGGCTGATCAGGTGAGTAAAAATATAATAGCCAACATCATCCGCCCGCAGAGGCGTACGCCCAATCAGAGTGCTAGTGACCCGGGACAGGGTGAATCATGACGCTTGGTTCTACTTTGAGGTTGTCTCCCTCAAATATTAATGCTGTTCGGAATTTTGCTTGGCAGCAAGAATTCATAGCTAATGCGAGTAGTATTGCGCACATTAATAGTATTTTCAACTTCCTTTAAAGTTTTAAGGAACTGATCAAGCGGACCATCTTTTTTGATGATTGAGTCGTCTTCAAACCAATGGCGATAGGGAAAATGATTGCTGCGATAATCCCCTATGGCACGATAGTACACCGAGCCAAGAGCATACATGATATTAAGTTGATCCATGCCGTATTTCAGTGGCGGCATCATCTCTAGCCATTGTTTTTCGGTGTGTTTGGCGGGTTCGTCCGGTGCGACTTGCCAGCCTGCACCGGCAATGGCCGGGGGATAGCTCATCAGCGGGCGCTGAGGGAAGTTGACGGCGGCGTGTTGTGCCGTGGCGGTATAGATGACCATCGTCAGCACATCGACCAACTGGGTGCGAAGAACAATTGGCTTGAAACCTTTTACCTTGCCGTTAAGAATCAAATCCTCAGTCCAGGCCGCCAGTTCAGTATCGGCGATTACAGCTTCGTCATCGACATAATAGACGCTTACATAGTTGCCTACCCAGGTGTGGATCGCTTCCCACAGCAGCTGCGCATCATCGCGCCAAGGAAAGTCTGGTAAGTGTTGAGGGTCGGCAATGCCGCGCCGTTCCAGATCGGCGGGAAGCATATTGGCGTAAAAATCGAAATTCAGGCGATCGGTGCCTGCAGCTTGTTGCGAGCGCTTAATGGGCGCACCAAAAAATTGATCAATTGGGCTGCCGGGAGAAATCAGGAATTTTGCAGCGGCATTATTGATAAACAAAGTGCCATAAAAGGTTGGTTGTAACAAAACATTCAGTGGATGCGTTTCGGCCAGATTGCGGTGGGTGGCTATGGTGAATGCTTCCAGCACCAGATGGGTGCGGGCCAAATGCACAAATAATTCGTGATAATTGCATTCAGCGACTTGCACCGCAAATTTTGCCATTTGCCAACCCCAAAAGGTAGGACTGTCTTTTTCTGCCGGGAACAACAGCGGGTTAGTAGCCGGGTCCTGGCCGCACTGAATCGCTACTGGCACAAGGCTGCTGTTGCCCTTCGGCACGGCAAACAGCGCCAATGGGGCGAACACGTGTTTGGTTAGACCATCGGCTTCTCCCGGTACGGCGGCTAAATAGTCAAGTTCGGTATAATCAAGCAAGTAGAGGCGGTTTTCGCTCAATGCGCTGGCGATGCTGTCGTCCGACCCCATCACGGCCTGGTACTGCGCTTCGGTCAGGGGCAGTTTGGCTGGGATGGACTTGATGCACTCGATCAGCATCGGGTTCGGCCCAGCCACGCGAAAGCGGGCAAAGCTTTGATCGTCCATGAAAGTATCCGCAATGGCGGGCAAGGGGATGGTTTGGAACAGCGAGCGGAATTCGGCCAGACTGTCTATGTTGTGCTCGTCTGTCTTTGCCTGATCCCCCAGATCTGCGTCTAGATCCCCCAGGTCTGCGTCCAGATCGTCACAGAGCTTCTCGAAGGTCTGCAACATCGCTTCGAAAGAAAAGCTGCCTTGCGACAATAATTCCTTAGTGAAGACGATGAATTTCTCGGTCAGATCAGCATCGGGTTTATCGAAGTGTTCTATTTGCAGCGTGGTGATCGATTGGATTTGCTTGTGAATATTGTCCAGCTTACCCTGAAGCTTTTTGTTTTCTTTGCTGTTTGTACGATGGTTGTTAAGGCGCGCCGCCAACAGGTTTTCTGCCAATTGCAATCCCACATCAAAAACCAGCAGTAGCCAGGATTGGCTGGGTTTTTCGTCATACGGCACTTTGGTTGCCATCGGCACGCCCACGACATTTTCCAGCTCGTCGGTCCAGGCATAGTTGCGCTGGCTTTCGTTCAATTGCTTGTGGCGGCGGGTTTGTTCGCTGGTGTTATCGTTTTGGGGAAGGGTCGGATTGCGGCGGGGGAATAGGGTGCTCAAGACTGACATGCTGACTTCCAATTTGCGAGATTTTTCTTGTTTAGGGTAGCGCTCCCTTCGAGTGCTGCAACCCATGGGGATTTGTCACTTTTTCCCGATGGTGAATCGGTCAGTCGGGGGGATGAATGGCTGGATGCCAGGGTTGATTCAAAGTTCAGCCAGGAGTCGGTTCCGGCCGGCGCTGCGCCATTGTCAGAAGCGCCGTGATGTCGTGCATCACCGCCCGTAAGCCAGTCCGGATCGAGCGCAACCCAGCCAGGCGCAACAGGGTCATGGCGGCGGTGCGCAGCGTCCAGGCGATGTCGCGGCCGTGGCCAACCTCGTGACCCCGTGCCACAAGAGGGATCTTGCGCTTTCCCTCGCTGCTACTGCGGGGATGTGGAGGGGGATCTGAATCTCGCAAACCGTTTCACGGATCTCGACGATCTGTGCGGCGCCAGTAACGGGATGGGTTTCGATCTTGCGCCGTGAGGCCCAGTCGTATGCAGGGTCGTGATGGTCGACGTAGCAAAGCATCATGCTGCTCTCAACACGATGGAAGTTCAGACGGATGTCACGGCTGGCACGGGCAGACCAGAAGTTCTTGTCTTTGATGTTGTCGAGCCGATGGCACTGCAGACCTGGATGGGCGGGATTGATCTGCAGCTCGAAGGCGGCGAGCTTGGCGGCTTTCTGCTCTTCGCCGTTTAGCTTGTCCAGGTTTGATTGGAAGCTTTCGGCGAGGAGGAATGGCATGGGATCAAGCAGACAACTGCTGCTACCAGATGCAGTGAAGGTCTGGCAAAGCACGGAGCTTTTCATCAGCGGTGATCAACGGCCAGCCACCGTGAAGTGCCGTGGCCGCGATCAGGCGATCAGCTGGATCACCATGCAGAAACAGGGAGCTGCGGGAGAGAACAGCGATATCAGCCGTGATTGGCAGGACCTGCAAACGAAGGGCCTGCAGCAGCCGTGAGAGATAGTCAACAGGGCTTACATCGCCTGGAAGCTGAAGGCGGCCGCGATCGATCAGGAGGGCTAACTCCCACAGCGAGATGTCGGCGATGGCCAGCTGGCCCTCTTGCCGGCCTTTCTCGAGGGCTGCGGCGGCACTGGCACTGAGCCGTGAGGGAGCATTGGCCCAAAACAGGGGGATGTGGGTGTCACAGATGATCCGCATCACCACTCCATTCGAGATCGGGAATGGGGTTAACCACGTCACCCAGGGAAACGCGATCACGAAGAGCCTGCAGCCATTGGCGTGCATCCTCAGCCGGGTCGCGCTCTGGCTCGATACGAGCGATGACCCGGCCACGGGATGTGATCTGCAGCTGCTCGCCGGCTTGAACTCGCTTGAGGTAGGCGGGAAGGTTTTGCCGCAGATTGGATACGGAGACGCGGATCATGCCAGACGTATCCCATTGTACAAAGCAACTGTACACGGCCAAGCCGATGCGTGCCAGGTCGCTCAGTGGTCAGTCGTCCAGGTTGGGCCACTGTGGCGGAGCTCACGATCGCGGCCATTGCGGTGCCGGCGGGATCCGTTGTGAGCCTGGAAGAGCTAGGTCTGCAGCTCCCCACCAATTGGAATGTCAGACCAGCGTGGCCAAACGCCCAGAGGATTGGGGGTGAATTCCTGCAGGGTGTGGATCATGCTTCAGCGTCAGGGGCACGCATTCCATTCAACTGGCAGGTCGCAACACCAACTTGACAGTCCCATGCTGTCAGTTACATTTACAGGGCAATAGATCCTTCACAAACTCCGAGCAGGTATCGCCGCTGGTGATCAGTAGGTGATCTCGGGCGCGGGTGCAGGCCACGTAGAGCAGGTGGCGTTCGGTGGCCACCACTTCATCGAGGTCGCTGTCGTCGGTGATGGCCTTGATACGCTCGGCGTTGGGGATTACGTCTTCATCGCAGGCCATCACGATCACGGCCCGGAACTCCAGCCCTTTGGCCAGGTGCATGGTGGAGAGGGTGGCCTTGCTGCCAAGACGGATGGCCGAAGGCTGCAGACGCTCGTAAGGCAGCTCAGCCAGCTGCAGTGCTGATTCGGCGCGGGTGATTTCGGCCTCGCTGCGCACGAAGATGCCGAACTCCCTGGGGGTGAGGCCTTCGCTGCGGCGCTGTTCAATCCAGCCCGCCACCTGCTCGGTTTCGCTGCCTGAGTCCTCGCATTCCCGGATGTCGGGCTCCGGGCCGTTGAAGATGGAAATGGCACCGCGCCGGTCTTGCACGTTGCCGTCCACGTCGCGGGACTCGGGATCGAGCAGCTGATCGGCTTGGCTGCGGATCTGGTGGGAGGTGCGGTAGTTGATTCGAAGAGTGCGCGAGCGACCGCGGATGTCCACGCCGACCTGGGTCCAGGAGAAGGGTTGCTGGAAGATGCGCTGGCCGAGATCTCCCGCGAAGAACAGGGCATCGGTGCTGTTGCCCGCCAGAGCGGCCAGGAGCCGGAGCTGTCCAGCGGTGATGTCCTGGCATTCGTCGACCACGATGTGCTGATAGGGCCTGGCGCCGCTGCGGTGGAGCTGCTCAGCGGTGCGATGGAAGAGCTGGTGGGGCGTGATCTGACCAAAGCGCTCCAGCTCCTGGAGGACAGCGGCAAATCCATCCCAGAGCAGGCGGCGCTTGGCCTCGTTGAGGCGGCTCTTGCGACCGAGGCGGCGCACATCGCGGTAGCTGTCCCAGTCGCGGAGTCCGAAGGCATCAACAATCTCGCTGAACTCCTCCACCACGAAGGCCTCTCCATAGACGCGGCTGATCTCCACCGGCGCATGCCGCTGAATCAAGGCGCGAAGGTCCTCGGGAGTGATGAGCTGCGGCTTACCGAGCTGGGCTGAGTGCATCCGCTCGCCAAGTTCCTGCATCGCCAGCACATCCAGTCGCTCAATCAGGCTGGGCTCCCCCTGGATCAGGCGATGGAGTTTGTCCTGCAGTAGGGCCGCTAGGGGCTCGGAGAAGGTGGTCAGCAACACCCTGGCTTCGGGGTTGTTGCGAGCCAGATGAACGGCGCGGTGCAGGGCCACGACGGTTTTGCCTGTACCAGCTGAGCCCTGCACCCGAGTGGGGCCATTGAAGGAGCGGCTCACCCAGTCAGCCTGGCTGGGATGGAGGAAGACGATCCAGCGCTCCCAGGGGTAGTCCAACGCCCTGGCCAGCTCTTCGGTGCCGGTGAGTACCCGGAAGCGGCGCTGGGCATCAGGATGCTCGAAGGGATTGCTCTGGTCTGGCTGCCTGACCTCCGGCTTGGCTGGCGTGGTGCCGGTGGCCAGATCGATGATCGCTTCGGCAGCCTCACCGGGGAGGTGGGAGGCGATCACCAGCAGCATGTCGTCGTCCGCCGTGCGGACATCCGGGATCCACTCGGCAGGTACGCCGTAGCTGAGCAGTTCGGCTTCCGTAAGGTTATAGAGCGGTCGCTTGGGCTCCGCAGCGGCGGCTGGTTCGGCGGGGACGAGGAGGGGGATCTGGATCTCGCGAACCGTTTCGCGGATCTCGACGATCTGGGCTGCGCCGGTGACGGGATGGGTTTCGATCTTGCGCCGCGAGGCCCAGTCGTAGGCAGGGTCGTGATGGTCGACGTAGCAGAGCATCACGCTGCTCTCGACCCGATGGAAGATCAGACGGATGTCACGGCTGGCACGAGCTGACCAGAAGTTCTTGTCTTTGATGTTGCCGAGCCGGTGGCACTGTAGACCGGGGTTTCCCGGGTTAACCTGAAGTTCGAAGCAAGCAAGTTTTGCGGCTTTTTGCTCTTCTGCGCCGAGCCTTTGCAGGCTAGACTGAAATGTGTCAGAGAGAAGGAAGTTCAAGAGGGAGAGCCGGGGTAGACGATTTTGTCAAGCCTGATCACGAGATTCTCGACAAATGTCTTGCAGCCGGCGGCGTATGTGGACTGCATAGGCCTTGGAGTTCCACTATGCTCTAAGTCAGCTTCATGAGCTATCTTATTCCTCCTTATCACATATTTGGCCAATGTATCTTTTATGTCCTCGGGGCTAGAGTCATGGCCTTGCCACAGGTCAGAGACCTTGTCGAATACATCCGCCTTCCCGATCAGCGAGTAGGCAGCTATGACTTTATCTGGAGCCTGGTAAGAGGCAAACTCCAGCTTTGTCCGACGAAATGCCCCAAACAACTCATGCAAAGTGTTGTGCGATGCAAGAACGGTCCTGGCTGCCTGGAAGTCTTCTGGCTTCTTGATGGGAATAACAGCAGCCATAGCTGTCGCCAAAGAGGCAGGAATTTCAGTGGAAGAAGTCAGCACGATGGGGACCTGCTCGTATATGACATCATGGACATAGGAGTCAAGGGCCGAAATAGCAGCGACTACCGCTGAACGGGGCAACCAAATGAGATCCTGATTTTTCTGGCCAAGCGACCCCCTGGAGCCGATTCCACGAGACCGACGCAACTCGGAGTACATGGCCAGAAGCTGGTCACAGGCTTTAATGTTGATCTCGAAGTTGGCAAGTGCTGTCATGGCAGAGAGTCAGCATCAAGGGATTCGATACACCTTCATCACCTCATCCCCAAGGTGATTAATCACCTTCACGGCGATGCGCCCTGTTGAAGGCTTGGCGAAAGGAACGGACGTGTCGCTGTTGAGGGATTCCCAGGCCTCAAGGTCGATCTCGGCCTTGAGAGAGGTTTTAAGGCTCTTGTAAGGGTCGTTCTGTCCAAGGAAGTAGGCCTGGCGAACGAAGAAGCTCTCACCGTTGTAGTCGCTGTCGATGAACCAGCAGGCGATATTGTCGGGCTCATCACTGCGGACCTCGCCGGTGGAGGGATCGAACACGTCGACGCCGTTGATTTTTACCTGAATCTGGTTATCAGATGCGTCGAGGATATCGATGTCGGGTTCGCCGAAGATTACAAAGAGGTTGCCCTTGCCGCTGTTGGCCAGATCCTGCTGCATGTGCAGATCGGCGTTCATGCGGGCCTTGAGAACGGGGATCGGACCGAGCTTGTCGAACTCGGTGGACTGGGCCTCATAGTTGAAGGCGCAGCTGATCAGGACGTTGAAGCCCGCATCCGCGCACTCGCGGGCAGCCTCCACCAGATCGACGCGGGTGACAGTGCCGAACTCGGGTCCGATGAAGAGGCCTGCGGTCTTGAGAGTGCCATCGGCATCGCGATAGTTCCCTTTGCCTGCCAGCAATTCGCCTGGCCAGCCATCGAGGGATTCGAAGCTGATGCGGTCTTGCTTGTGGGCCTGTTGCACCCCGGCCACTCGCAGGGTGTTGAGGATCATCTGGGCGAAATCTGTGGCTCCCTCGGCGGTGGCTCCCTGCTTTAGGGGATCGGTGATGGTGTCGTCGTCATTGACGATCATCGTGCGGTGGGGGCTGAGGCTCTCCACCGTGAACGGACCGGCTACTCGGACTTTGGACTTGTCTTCGTAGGGCTTGTCGTAGAGGTATTCGGAATCGGCCTTGGCGGCAATGGAGGCATCAATCTCTTTCTGACGGGCGATGCGGGCGTCCCACCAGTTGGCATGAAAGCTCCTAGCCTCATCGGACCAGGTGGGCTGGGCTTCGCGGGGTATTTCCCATTCCTGCCAGGTCTTGCCGAGTGTGATGTTCAACTGTTCGCGGAGGGGATCGAGGGTTGATTGCCACTTCTCCCAGATCGTGTCGATCTCGGTGTTGTTGGCGATCGACTTGAGGGTGATGTGGGGAACCCGCTCGTAGACAAAGCCTTGGCGGATATTGTGAGAAACTGGGTCTGCGCTTGTGATTGAGCGAGCCAGCTCAGCTTCTTTATGCTTTCCTGCTGTCGAGTCACTAAGCAAATAATACTGAAAACGAGAGCCCATGATGCGCGCGCGCGCTAAAGCTAAGGCCACACGTGATGTGTCCATGGTGATCCAACGGCGGCCCCATTGCTCGGCAACTGTTGCAGTAGTGCCTGATCCGCAAGTGGGGTCTAGGACCAAATCACCTGGATCAGTAACCATCAAGAGGCACCGCTCAACTGCCTTGATGCCTGACTGAACTACATAGATCTTCTCATCCGTAAAACTTCCGGTTCCAGTGTCCATCCAAGTATTGCTCTGTGGGTATACCGCGAAATCAGACAGAAAGCGAACATATCTAAGGCTATTGGAAGCTGTAGCGAGACGGCTTGCCTTCTGAAGACGAGTCAGGCCGAGACGGTGTGTCTTCCAGTGCTTGGTATCCCCACAACGATACTCTCTGTCTTGATGTGAAAAGAAGTCTGAAAGATTCTTGCTAAAGCCAGAGGACGTTATGTTGTCGGAACAGCAAACTGGCAAGTCCTGGATTGAGGCCCCCTCTACATCCCTTCGCTCGATTCGCCTGTTAACTCCATCGGAGGCCTGGAAGCGGCTGTATGTTCCCAAGTCGTCGGCCTCCACGCGCTTGGGGAGGTAAAGCTGCCGATACTTAACTTGCTCGCGATTCTTGGCATACCAAAGTATGACATCGGTCACGGTCCCTAAAACATTGACCTTTGCATTTGGACTATTCGCAGAAGACGTCTTCCTGTAAACAATTTGACAGCAAAAGTTTTGGCGGCCAAAAACTTCGTCTAGCAAAGAACGTAGCAAGTGCTGGTTTTCATCGCTGATCTGGACGAACACTGAACCCTCATCTGTAAGCAGTTCACTCGCCGCAAGAAGCCTGTCTCTTGCATAAGTCAGATAGCTGTTAATTCCATCCTTCCAGGTGTCGCGGAATGCCTTGACCTGCTCAGGTTCTCTGGTGATCTGCTCAATGCTGCCATCTTTAACGTCCCGACTTGTCGTTGACCATTGAAAGTTACTATTGAACTTGATCCCGTACGGCGGATCGAAATAAACGCACTGCACCTTCCCCCTCAGACCCTCCCTCTCCGCAAGACTGGCCATGACCTGCAGGGAATCCCCAAGAATCATCCGATTCGACCAGTTCTGTTCATGCTGGTAGAACTCTGTCTTTGCCTCCTCAGATGGCAAGCCATTAAAGGCAGCGAACAGATCAATCTGCAGCTCTTGGCCCTCAGATCCTTCTTTGCTGCGCCGCTTCAGATCATCAATCAACACCTTCGGGTGAATCTTCTCCTGGATGTAAAGCGGCGGTGCGTTCACCACCAACGGTGAGTCATCCAACAGATCCTTGCCCCGCCAGATCAGCTGGGGGTCCAGATCTGGGTTCCTACGCTCATAGGCCACCTGCAGCGGTGTTTTCTCCTGGTTCCGCACCATCGTCTGAAACTCAGCCGGGGGGATATTTCGCCGTGAGGCGTCGTCGTGCACGAAGCTCTCGATCTGCTTCTCGCTGGCAGGCTTCTTCGGCATGTCAGACCACCTCCATGGTGAGCACTTGATCCAGCACCTGATTCACCTCGTCGTCCACCGCCGAGGCGAAATCAGTTTCCATGGCATACACCTCACGGAACTCCGCAAAGCCCCAGCGGCCAAACCGATCTGAGTTGTTGACGCCTGGCACCCAGAAGGCCTCCATCGTGGCTTTCTTCACCTTGGCATCCTCGCCCCGGTACCCCTTCACCTCACACACCAGGTGCAGCAGGTCGTCATCACCGCGGCCATCATCCACCACCACGATGAAATCGGGGATGTACTTGCGGGCCACACCACCCAGCTGATACGGCACCTCGAAGCCCAGCGTCTGGTTCTTCACCCAACGGCGCACACGCGGATGATGATCGAGCACCCGGCAGAACTCCTCTTCCCAGGTGCTGTCGCAGATGGCCCAGTTCACATGGCAACGTCTGGAATCGGTTTCCCACCGCAACGTCTTCGAGGTGTTGAAGTTCACGTGCATCGTGCTGCCACTGGGGTTGTAGGGATCGAGGATCGCCAGGCGCCGCTGTTCCTGGCATGCGCTCACCACGATGGCTTGAATCATCCGCTCACAGGCCATATCAGCCATTTCCCGGAACATCAGCAGACCGTGGTTCGTTCCGCCTTTGCAGACCAGGCACTGGTCCATCCAGTCGCGCACCACCTTCTTCATCTGGAGAATGAGATGGGTCTTGGGAAGTTCATCGGCGTCACGGTATTTCGTGTAAACCAGATGTTTGGCCAGATGCAGGATCACAGTTGACTTCCTGAAATCTCCAGTTCGATCCACCGTGAGATTCACACCCTCGCCAATGATTCCCTGGTTGTTGGTAACCGTGGCACCAACCAATTCGGGGGTCAGATTCAGGATGTGGTCGTCGTTGAAGGTGGCCTTCACCTGATCATCAGGTAGCTCGGCCCGGTATCCGATCACATGGGGGAAGAGGATCTCCTGGGCATCGCGTGCGGGGCTGATTGCCTTTACCTGAATGGTGGGTGGCGGCGGCTGCGGAGGGCCCGGTACAGCTTGGGATGTGAAATCAAAGGGGATGCCGAGGATGTCGGCATACTCCACGTCATACCTCCCCGAGTCTGGATTGAGGGTGTAGTTCTGGCGGCGTAGGGCACGGCCCACCACCTGCTCACACAACAACTGGGTGCCGAACGCACGCACGCCCAGCACATGGGTGACCGTATTCGCGTCCCAACCTTCCGTGAGCATCGCCACCGACACAACACAGCGGATGTCGGCCCCTAGCTTGCCGGGCTTGCCCACCGTGTTCATCACTTCCCTCAACAGATCTGCATCGCTGAGCTTGGTGTCTGCACCACCAGCACCCTCGCGCTGAATGATCTCGCGGCGGAACTGTTCAATCTCAGGACCCGCCATCTCCCGGAAGTTGGCATCGAGGGCTTCACCGCTCTCCAGTTGTTCGCTGTCGATTAGCAGGGTGCGAGGCCGTGGCAGCGGTTGGTCGAAGCTGTCGTAGTTCGAGAACAGTGGACAGGCACCCTTGCGAGGTACTGGATCGCCCCGTTCATTGTCGATCTCATAGCCACTCACGTAGTCGTAAACAAGCTTGGAGGTGGAAGTGTTGTTGCAGACGATGATGAAACAGGGCGGTACATCAAATCCTGCTTTCTTCCACTCCTCAAAGGTTTTCTCATAATGCCCATAGAGGGCCTCGATGGCTGTCTTCAGCTCTGTGGGCAAGCTTTCAGGATCCTTGCTACCCCCCTTGCCCCGCCCCTGCTTGGGCATCTTGCCCTTGATGTTCTTCCACAGCTCCCGATAGCGCGGCACATCCTGGGCAATGT
>BJHE01000052.1 GCA_014191755.1 Cyanobium sp. | reverse complement strand
TTTGCTCTAGGGCTGCCTCGCATTGCTCCTCGGTGCCGTACAGCTCAAGGAACTGCGACAATGACATTCCAGGCTGGAACTGGATCCGGTTCATGGGCATGGAATCAGGATTGGTACATGCGTACCAGTTTAGCCTGAGAGGGCGTTCGCGGAGCTTGCTGCCTAATCAAGAGCTAGGTTGATGAAAGCCCACTCTCGAGGGATCCGATGCGCGCTCCACTCGCCTCCGTTGCCGCCGGCCTCCTGGCCATCAGCCTCCAGGCTGGGGATGGCATTGCCCAGTCCGCGATTGAGAGCCGAAGGGTCACGTTTGGCGCCGCAACCGATTCCAGCCTTGTCAAAGGCCAGCTCAAGGGCGATCAGACCATCGACTACATCCTGCGGGCCGGCGCCGGTCAGACCCTGACGGTGGAGCTCAAGGGTTCCAATCTGCAGAACTATTTCAACGTGCTGGCGGCCGGCACTGACAACGCCCTGTTCATCGGCAGCAGCGCCGGCAACAGCTTCCGTGGCCTCCTGCCGAGCGATGGCGACGTTCGGGTGAGGGTGTATCTGATGCGTCCGGCGGCGCGGCGCCTCGAATCGAGCAGCTACAGCCTTCGCCTGGGGATCGACGGCGCTCCCCTTGCCCCGATTTCCCCATCCCGCGATGCCCTAATTCCCGGCACTCCTTATCACGCCTCTGCGGAGGTGCCCTGCATTTCTGGGAGCAGCGGTAAAGCTGCCAGCTGTAAAGCCTCTGTGATTCGCAGGGCCAACAACAGCGCCACGCTGGTGGTGACCAACCCCGAGGGGCAGAAGCGTCAGTTTCTCTTCGTCAACGGCAAGGCGGTTGCTTCGGATCAACCCGAGCACCTGATGGTGCAGAAGCGCGGCGATGTTTCGCTGCTCAATCTGGGGGAGAACTTCGAGCGCTATGAGATTGTCGATGCCTTGGTGGTGGGCGGCTGAGGCCTCTCTTGAGCGATGGATCCCACGATGAAGTGCGCCTTTTTGGGCTTGTTCGTTATGTGCCTGCCGATCGTGGGTAAGACCGTTCGTGCGATTCCACCACCACCGCCCGACGATGTTCGCATCGTGAAGGTGATTGACGGCAACACGATTGTGGTGACCCCTTATGGCGATCCGTTCCAGGTGCGGCTCGCCTGCATCCATTCTCCCCAACTTCACCAGGGCACCGCTGGACTGGCGGCCAAGGCAGCGCTGGAGAGCCTGCTCCAACCCGGGGCCTGGGTCACGCTGGCGACACGCCGTATGGCCGCGGATGGCGTGGAACTGGCGGAGATCATTGCCGCTGGCACAACGGTGTCGATCAACCTGAGACAGGTGCAGGCCGGTATGGCCTTGATGGAGAGGAACGCCTCGAGCCTTTGCAGCAAGCACAGCTATCGAGAGGCTGAGTTGAGCGCCAAGACAAGGAAGCTCGGGCTCTGGAGTCAACCTGCCGGCACCAATCAGCTGCGGCCCTAAATGAATCGCCATCGCTGGTGGCGTGGCCCCAGTCGAAGACGCGATTGATGATTCGGATCGCCGTCAGCTGTTGCCGTTGCCTGTGATAATTGTGAGTCAGCGCCGTCCGTTCCTTCCACGGCCCGCCGATGCCGATCTTCCGCTACGCCGATCCCCTGGGCAACATCCACCACGGCCTGCTCCATGCCGACGGCAGCCGCGAGCGATTGGAGGGTGATCTCTTCTCTGGCCAGCACCCCAGCGGCGAGCTGGCCCAGGTGGCCCGCCTGCTGGCGCCACTGGAGCCGCGGGCCCTGCTCTGCATCGGCCTCAACTACCGCCGCCACGCCGCCGAGACCGGCGCCGCCATCCCGCAGCGGCCGGTGCTGTTCATGAAGTCGCCGGGGGCGGTGCAGGATCCGGAGGCGCCGATCGAGCTGCCCACCGTCCTGGCTAGCCACCAGGTGGACTACGAGGCCGAGCTGGCGGTGGTGATCGGCCGGCGCTGCAAGAACGTGGGGGTGGATGAGGCGCTGGCGGCGGTGCTCGGTTACACCTGCGCCAATGATGTGAGCGCCCGCGACTGGCAGAAGCGCCCCGAACTCGGCGGCGGCCAGTGGTGCCGCGGCAAGAGCTTCGACACCTTCGCACCGCTTGGCCCGGTGCTCGTTCCCGCCGCCGAATTGCCCGATCCCCAGGCCCTGGCGTTCAGCACCCACCTCAACGGCGAGCGGCTGCAACACGGCCACACCAGCGACATGATCTTCTCGGTGGCCCAGATCATTGCCTTTCTTTCCGGCAGCACCACCCTGCTGCCGGGCACCGTGATCCTCACCGGCACCCCCGAGGGCGTGGGCATGGCCGCCAACCCGCCCCGCTGGCTCAAGCCCGGCGATCAGGTGGAGATCACGATCGAGGGGATCGGCACGCTCCGCAATCCGGTGGTGGCGGAGGGGGTTGGGGGCTGAAGGGGCCGGCGAGGCGGTGCGCCTCCATTGATGTCGTTTTGAGCGCACGCACCAGGCTCAAATTGGTGAAATGGCACAGAGATGGCTCGCGGTGGCGCCGGGCCCGCATCAGATGCCTTAGAGATCGCGCAATTGATCGATTTCTTCGTTGCTCACCAGGTGTTGATTGTTGGCCGCAAAGGGGCGGAATCCAGCCACAACCGCAACATCTGAGTGCATGGCTTGTGCCTCACCGGTGAGGGCCGAGCGCAACAGCCTCGAAACCACTTTCCCGGCGGAAACGCCCTGGCGCTGCGCCAACTCTTTGGCGGCGGCCAACACATCGTCCTCGATGTCGAGCGTGGTTCGCATGGCCAGCCTCAACTTCAGTCCATCCCCGCATCAGCGCATCAACGCGCCGCAGGGGTCGCGATCCCTGCGGCCCAGCTAGTGGAGGTCGTCGTTGCTGGCGGCGTTCTCCCTCGCTAGGGTCGCAGGGTGTAGGAACACCATGAAGGCTTTTTCAATCCGCCAGCTCAAGAGCAATCCGTCCACGGTGCTACGGGCCGCTCAGCAAGACGCGATGGCCCTGGTGACCAGCCATCAGCAGCCCACGGCGCTGGTGGTGGCGCTCGATCGTCTCGGCCTGCCGGATCCGGCGGCGGTGCGGTCGGGGCTTGCCCTTTCGCTATTCCGCTCCGGATCGATCTCCGTGGCCAGCGCCGCCCGGGTGGCGGATCTGCCGCTGCCGCGCTTCCTCGAAATCCTCGCGGCCCTGAAGATTCCTGTGGTGGAAGGGGATCCGACCGACCTCCAGGATGATCTGGCCGCTGCGCGCCGCTGGCTGCATGGCGGCGCCTGAGCCTTCGCGGCCGGGCACGATCAGGGTGGTGATCGCCGATGCGGGCCCGTTGATCGGCCTGGCGCGGATCGGCTGCCTTGATCTGCTGCGTGCCTTGTTCGGCGGCGTGACCATCACCGCCGTGGTGGCGGACGAGATCGGCATCGATGCCGAGCCTGATCTCCGCGCCGATCGCAGGCCCGGTGCCTCGGCCATCGCAAAGGCCCGAGAAGCAGGGTGGCTCAGCATTGTCGAGTCAACGGATGTGCCCGATGTCGAGCCGCTCAATCCCGGCGTGGACTCTGGCGAGCGCACCACGATCGCCCTGGCTCTGCATTGGCAGGCCGCTGGCGCCCAGGTGCTGGTGATCGTCGACGACCGCTGCGGCAGGGCGGAGGCCAGAAGCCGGAGGCTCCCCCATCATCGGCACCGCTGCACTGCTGGTCGTGGCAAAGCAGCAACAGCTGATTCCTGCCTGCGCGCCGTTGATGGCGGCCCTGAGGGAGGAGGGCTATTACCTCAGCGATGGGCTGGTGGCCGCCGTGCTTGCTGAGGTGGATGAAGCCTGAGCCGAAACCTATGGAAGGGGGCGGTGGCCTCGCCTGCCATGGGCGTGTAGCTCGCCAGTCGCTCCGCCAGGGAGAGCCGGGGCTGGACGGGCCGGATCAGCACCCCATCGGCCACCACCTTGAGTTCCACGGCGCAGATCCTGGCGAGGGAGCTGGCGTGCCATCCGCTGACAAATGTTTAGCAATTAGTTTAGACATCTATGCCGGGGCGGCTAGATCCTGACTGGCTCTCCAGGCCAGGCGGGGACTATGGCCAGTCGGCGGCGATTTCCCGGACCTCCGTGCCGGCGCTTTCAGCGCTGGCCAAAGTCTCTGCGGCCAGCTTCAAGACCGCTTTCGCCCTTCCTTGCCGCCGCTGGGACAGCAGGGTTGCCTACGCCTCGCGCTCAGCTTCCATGCCCAAGACGGAAGCAGCACCCTGGACGGCAGGTTCAGGCGCTGGATCCGCCTGGCAAAGCCTTTGTCATCGAAGGAGAGCTGGCCGGACCCGCCGAACGATCCAACCTAGATTTCGATATTCGCCATGCTGGCCTTGGCCGATCGATCGGCGGACTGGGTGGATCAGGCCCTGCGGGATCTGGAGCAGGCGGAGCAGTCGATGCAGGCAGCTCGCCATGAATGGGCCTGTTTCGCGGCCCATCAGGCGGTGGAGAAGGCGCTGAAGGGGTTGAATCTGGCCCTGGGCCAGCAGGCCTGGGGACACACCCTCACCCGGCTCTGGGCGGTGCTGCCGCAGCAGGATTGGCAGCCGGCGCCACCCGAAGGCCTCGAAGACCGGCTACGGCTGCTGGATGGCTTCTATATCCCCACCCGCTATCCCGACAGCTACCCGGAAGGCACACCGGGTGAGCATTTCGGCAGACTGCAGAGCGAGCAGGCCCTCCTTCATGCCCGTGCCATCACTGAGTGGATCCGTGCGGCGCTGGCCAGCCGCCGCTGAGGTGCTGGAGCAGGCGGCGGCTTGGGCCGCCCTGCAGCACAGCGGCCATCCAGACCTACTGGCGGTGGGTGTTTTCGGCTCCTACGGCCGCGGCACAGCCGGCGTGGGCAGCGATCTCGATCTGTTGCTGATCCTGCAGCGCTGCGACGAACCGATCTGGGACCGGCTGCGCCGCTGGGATACCAGTTCGCTGCCGCTGGCCTGCGATCTGCTGGTGTACAGCCTGGAGGAATGGCGCAGCCTGCCGCAGTGGAATCCCAAGCTGGCGGAGGCGTTGCTCAACGACACCCGCTGGCTGGGGGAAATGCCGGACGGAGTCCATGGCGTTGGCTGAGCCGCACCTGTTCCAGGGCGATGGCGTTGTTGATGGGTAGCCGGGGAAATCGCCGTCGCAGAGCCAGCGTTGGCATCGTTTCAGCTGCCCCGCGCTACCGGCGTCCCCAGCGGCAAGATGCACCCCCGGCCTGAGCTGATGCCGACCGGCTCAGTCGGTGCCGGTGGCCGGCCTGCCCGTTCCCTCCAGCAAACTATCTAGCTCCCCCCTGAGTTGGCGGATCCGGGCCAGCAGTTCCACTCGGGAGCCCGAAAGCGGTGTCTCCTCTGGTGAATAGCGCGCTTTCACCGCAAACTCCTGCAGCGCCAGCAGCTCCTCCGGAAGGACCACCCCGGCCAGCAGCTGCAGACGCTCAAGATCGTGGCTCAGCGGCGGTTGCTCACCGGACAGAACGATCAGGCCTTTGAGCAGGTTCTCCACGCATTGCTGGGCCAGAAAGCCCCAGTTTTCCTGGGCGAAAGCCGGATCCAGGCTGGCGCCCAGCGACTGCTCGTGGCGCATGGCCAGCCTGAGGATGGCGCGAGCGTCCTCCTCAGGGGGCATTGAGTCAGGCTCCATCAAGCCGAACCCCTTCGCGGTGGATGTGGCCGAGCACATGCCAGCGGGAGCCTGCCCAGTGGCTGGTCGTGGCGGCATCGCTGATCAGCAGGTCGAGATCCACGGGCAGCAGCGGCAGCAGCAAGGCCCGGGTGCGGGCGCGCAGCTGGCGTTCACGCTCCGGTGTGAGGCTGCCTTTGAGGATCAGCAGCAGGTCGAGGTCGGAACCCGGTCGAGCCTCGCCGCGAGCGCGGGAGCCGAACAGCCGGATCTCCTGCACGTCGGGATCCAGGCGGAGCCGCGCCAAGGCCGCAGCGATCTCCGGCGCCTCCAGGCCCGCCCCGAGCGTCTTGGCTGGAGGCTCTCGCCGAAGCGCTTCGGGTTGAGGGGTGCCCATGGAGCCAGGTTAGGCGGGTGTTCATCCGTCGCCGTAGTCTCGAGCCGGAATTTGGTATAGAATTGGCTGAAGCTTGCCTTGCAGCCATCGAGACGAACATTGTCGTTCACGATGAGAGCATCTACGCCGCCCTTGAGGATGAAGCGCGCGAGCGTTCCCTACGCGATCCCCATGACTGGCCAGTCGTGGCCACCGCCCTCGCCCTGAGCGCCGCGATCTGGACCAACGACAACGACTTCCTCGGCACCGGTGTTGCCAACTGGACCACCGACAGCCTGCAACGCTGGCTCCAACGCCAGCCAGACCCCTGAAGCTGCTCTGCCGGCTGAGGAGGAGGCTGCAGCCTGGTGAAACGCTTCAAATTGCCGTGGAGATGGTGCTGTACCAGCAAAACCTGCGGCAGTTGCAGCGGCAGTAGGGGCTGCGCTGCTTGGAGTGGTTTGGCTGCGTTGGTTGAAGTCTGATCGCGACGGATTGCAGCCCTCACTGTCATCCCGTAGTTTCACCCCTTGTCTCCTCCCATGGTTTCAATCAGCAAAAGGACTTCGGCGGCCATCGTGTAATCCAATTCCGGCTGATCGGCGAGGGCGGGGTCGCGGCTGCCGGCGACGACGGCCTGGAGGGCGCCGATGAAGGGCAACAGCTCCTCTGCTTCGGGATGGGCGGCGACTTGCTGCAGGAGGGTGGCGACCTGGGCTGGGTCGCCGTCGCGCAGGGCCTGGGATACGGCGAGGCTGATGCGGCCATCGGGGTGGTGGTTTTCGCCGCCGTCGCGGCGATAGGCGAGGTAGCAGGCGATGGCCTTGCCCCTCGCCTCAGCGGCGGCGGCGGCGTTGCCGGTGTCTGTCTCGATGGCGGCGAGGATGGCCCACGACGCCCACGGCTCGGATGCGTGGCCGAATTGTGCATTGCAGGCAATCGCTCGGCGGATTTCTTGCCGTGCTTCGTCGAAGCGGTGAAGCTTGCGAAAGGTACCGGCGAGATTACTCCTAGTGTGACCTTCACTCGCCGTGTCGCCGATCTGGACGTATTTCTCAGCGGCCGTTAGAAAAAAAGCTACTGCATCCTCAGGACGGCCAAGAACGACGTCATACAAACTCCCGAGTTGATTGAGAGTTCGTGATTGCCCGACAATACTTCCAAGCCGCACCTCGATCGCCAGTGATTGGTTGTAGGCCTCTTCCGCCACCTCCGGTTGACCCGCTTCCTGATGCACCCTGCCAATCAGATGCCAGGCGATGGCGACGGTGCCCGGTTCATTGAGGCGTGAGAAGGTGTCGCGGGCTTGCTGGTAGGCCTCCAGGGCCTCGGCATAACGTTGCTGCTTGAGACGGACGGTGCCGAGGTGGATTTTACTCACGGCCACTTCGCGTAGATCCCCGCGTTGTTCACTTCTGCGGATCGCTTCCTCGTAGGCAGCGGCCGCAGCGTCGTAACGGCCCAGGTCGCGCAGACAGTCGCCTTGTTCCGCGAGGCAAATGGAAGCCATTCCTTCCGCTGCAATGTTGTCGTTCGCGTTGGCGATGGCCTCAAAGCGCCGGCCTGCCTCCTGCAGCAGCGGCAGGGCCTGCTGCGCTCCGCCCCCTGTTTCCAACACCCGACCCAGCAAGAAGAAGGCCATCGCCAGGTCGTAGTCCGCATCGGCATAGGCCGCTTCCCCCGCCACCTGGGTCTGCTGCAGCAACTGCTGCGCGCCCGCTAACGCCTCCCGCAGCTGCCCAGCCGCCAGCTGCTGCTCGATGCGGGTGCGACTGGCCTCAAAGCGTGCGTGCGAGGGGCCTTCGCCCAGGGAGGCGGCTGCGGCCTCGCGCACCCGAGCCACCCGCTCCAGTAGCCGCGGTTTGCCAAGCCTTTCAAGCAGGCTGTAGAGAGAGTTGGCCCGATTGATCGTGCTTTCAGGTACGGCGGCGGACTGGGTGCAATCGAGCAGGGCAAAGAGATTGGGTAGCTCCTGCAGCGTCAGCGTCGCCGCAAGTTCCGCGTTCTGGCGTTGCTGCTTGTAGAGGAAGTTGAGATAGGTGGCCATCGCCTCCAGCCAGGTCGCCGTTAGCGCCTGCAGTTCCTCCTCGCTAAGGCTGGCCTTGAGATAGGGGCAAAGGGCGGGATTAAGGGAGATGTGGTTGTAAGGATTCGGCGTGGCCAGGCCAGTGCCCACCAGCTCCTGCGCCAGCCCCTCCACCTCCGCCGGCTCCCAGCCCGTCATCCTTCGCAGCACATCCAGATCCACGCCGCCGTGGAACACCCCCAGCACCCGCACCCGTTCCCGGTTGGTCGCCGAAAGGCGCCGCAGCGAGAGCTCCACGCTGGCGAACAGCGATTGCTCGCGGCGGCGCGGATCGTCCGCCGGCAGCTGGGCCACCTGCTGCTGCATCTGCTCCATCAGCTCCAGCAGGGCCGCCTGGGTGGCCGCCACGCCGCGGCGGCGCAGCTCCGGGGCCAGCAGCGCCAGGGTGCGGGCGTGGCCTTGCACGGCAGCCACCAGCGCTTCGATATCCTCCCGCCGGGCCTCCAGGGCAGCGCCCCCCGCACCAGCACCCGTTGCCGCGCTGCTCTCGCCTGCGGCAAAGGAGCGCTCGATCAACGCCACCGCATCCCCTTTCTCAAGCTGGCGCAGCTCCCAGCGCTGAGGCTGCGCGTCAAACGGTGCCGGCAGGGCCTCGCGGCTGGTGAACACGAGCCGCGTTTCGCCCGCCCGCAATAGCCGCTCCGCCAAGGCCAGAATCGCCTGCAGCTCCAGCGCCGCCTCATCGCTCAGCAGTTCCGTTGATTCGAGATAGGGGGGCAGCAGCACGCTCTCCATGTTGTCGATCACCAAAAGCGTGGGTTGCTCCCGCAAGGCCCGCTCGATCGGCAGCAACGCCTGCTCGGGGCTCTCGAATTTGGCGGCGGAGTAGTCGGCGCCCACCAGTTGGCGGCCGAGGGCATCGAGCACGGCATCCTTGTGGCTGCAGAGCTCCACGCTCACGAACGCCGCCCGCTTCACTTGCTGGGAGCGCACCAGCCAGCGGGCCAGCTCCGCCGCCAGCGCCGTTTTGCCCTCGCCCCCCTGGCCGCGCACCACCGCCCAGCGCTCCTGGCGCAATAGCCGCTCCAGCGCCAGCAGATCGCGGCTGCGGCCCACAAAGCCCGTATCCACCGGCTCCGGTGGCACCTCCCCCAACCTTGCCCGCAGGCGGGAGCGCAGGTCTTCCTTGGTCTGGGGCGCCGGGGTGGCCGTGAACAGCTGGGGGTCGTCCTTCTCCTGATACAGCACCGGCACGAACCAGTCGGCCAGCTTCAGCTCACCGATGCCGTAGCGCTGGCCCCGGCTGGGGTCGCTGTGCAGGGCGCGCTGGCCGGCGAGCATCGCCTGGCCCACCCGTTGGCCCCTGGCCAGCTCGGCGTAGAAGGCGGCCACAAACCGCCGCGCCGTTTCCACCAGCACGCTGTGGCTCATCGCCACCACCGAGGCCACCCCCCGCTGCAACAATTCGGTAGCCACCGATTCGGCGCCCGCTTCTGCCTGGGCGATCTGGAAGGCCTCCAGCACCACCAGCGGGATGCGGTAGTTGTTCAGCAGCGGACCCAGCTGGTCGGTGCACACCGTTTGGTGGCGGCGCCCTGTGAGCTTGTGGCTGTCGCTTGGATCCTCAAAGCAGAGGCCGCCCAGGCCCACGCGGCGGTCGTAGACGCCGTGGCCATCGAAATGCACCACGTGATAAGGCTCTCCGGCCTGCTGGGCTCGGGCCAGCTCGGCCTCCAGGGCGGGGTAGGTGGCGGGGTGCAGCAGGCTGAGTCGCAGCACCTCCCCCAGCTCCTCGGTGGCGGCCACCAGGGGCAGGGCGCTGGCGCGGTGGTCGAGGTAGCCGCAGGTGTCGTCTTCCGGGCGGGATGTGATCAGTAGCACCCGGATCGGTGAGGCCACCACCGGCACCGGGAGGGTCCGCATGTTCGGCAGTCTGCGTCGCACGCAAGTGGGATTTGAGGCTTGAAAAAGAAAGCTTTTGCCATCGTGAAGAAGCTCCCACGGGAGTCCAAGTAGGATTAGGGCAGCTTCCTTGGCATTATTGATATCCGCTTCAGACGAGCCGGCTTCGAGTGCATCATCCACGTATATGGAGATCCGGCTCCCAGCTTGACTGGCGATTTTCCCCCAGGCGTTAATTACATTGGCGGTGTAGGCCTCTGGCATCGCTACAGCGTGGAGGGCCTTCCCCCAGGCGATCAGGTTCGCCTCCACCTGCCGCGCCCTGCTTTGGACATAGGGGAACGGCCAGACGGTGTATTGCTCCAGATACCAGCGCAGCTCCTCCGCCTCAATCGGCCCGAGTGGGGCGATCAGCCGCCAACTCTGGTCGCTATTGACGCTCGGCTGGCCTGGCGTTGCGGCTTCGTAGATCAGCCGCGCTCGGGCCGTGGCGCGGCGCACGCCATCGCACTCCTGCACCTTGAGGTCGGAGAGTTCGAGCACGAGCTCCTCCAGCGGCTCAGGCCTGGCCAAAACGTCGACAGGATTACGATTGCCCAGGGCCAAGAGGATGGAATTGATCGCCGCCTCAATGCCGCTAGCGCCACTTCTGAGCGGGATGTAAATCGGCTCTTCGTCAAAGAACTCCTCCAGCACACCAAGCCGGGTGCCATCAAGTAAAAGAACAATGACGGGGAACTGGCCCTGGCCGCGCTCATCGCGAATTTTGAGGGCGTGGCGCAGCTCCTTGTCTACCCACTTCGACTGCAAAGCAGCCGGGCTCACCACAACCGCATAAGCTGATGATTCCTCAATTGTGTGTTGAATTTCCAACCAAAGTGGATCACCACCCTTGAGTTGGCGGGAGTCGATCCAAACCTCCTTCCCCAGATCAGCCAGTGCCTGCCGCAGCTCCCGCACGAAGCCATCGTCGGCGCTGCTGTGGGTAATGAAGATCTTCCTTGTGGCCGGTACTGACTCTGGGTCAATTATCGAAGCGGCATCTCTAAAATCGGATTCAAGCAGCCGCGCTAAATTACGATAATAGTATCCAGGGAGTTGCGGTTCTGAGACACCGTGAGTCAATACAGGCAGCTTTTCTCCAAAACTAAATAATGTTACGTAAGGGACTTTTGTAAGTTCAATCATTTGCAGGGGCTTAAACCGCTTTGGCAGCCAATCGTCATAGAAAGGTTTCAACTCCTCAGAGAAGCGCTTCAACCATTGGTCTGCTTCAGCTACCTCGTCTCCTCGATCAAATCGGCTCAGGATTGGCAACACTGCCAATGGAGGGCGCGGGACACCCAAATTGCGCCTAGCAGCTTGAGCCGCTCCTGCAACTGCAAGTGCCCCTTCGAAACTCTGATTGTTTGCTGAAAAAACAAGTGCCAGAAAGTCGGGGAGCAGTATGGTGCATACACCACCAATATCAGTAATACCTGTTCGCGAATCAAATAGAACGAAGTCGTAACTTTGTTTCCATTCATCTCGCCAGCGATCGAGAATTGCTCCTCCCGATTCATTTTCAAAAAACCTATCCCATGAGAATCTACGCACGCGATCGGCATAGTCTGTGGCATATGAACCGCTGCTGATCAGATCAAGAGTTACCGGCTCTGTTTCCGTTTTTGAGAGAGGCGGCAGTGTAACGGTGATTCGGTGTCCGCCCCATTCAGCAAGAGGTGATAGTGCTGCCTCGTGGAGCAAATGAATCATCCCTCGATTCGACGGTTGTGGGTGGCTTACATAAGAGTGGAAGTAACGGTCTAGTCCCGGCGCCTCTAAATCGCAATCAACCATGAGCACCCGCTTGCCGCGCCTAGCAAGAAGCACACCGATGTTCGCTAGGGCTGCTGTGCGTCCGACACCTCCCTTATAAGAATAAAACGTGACAATGCGGCTCATGTGGCGTTAGGTGTCCTATTGAATGCAAGCATAGAAAGTGATGGGAGCGTCGCCTGAGTTGCCGCCTGAATTCGAAACCGATCTCGAAACTGTTCGTATGCAATCTGTTCCCAATCTGGGTTAAATGGCGGGACTGTTTTAAGCGCGGCCTCGAGGCGGGGGCATTCCTTGCGGAGTACTTCGGAAAAATCAACATACTTGGGGCTATCGGGTCGAACGTATGGGTTGGCGTACTCATGAATCTTCTTGGGCTGCATCGACCTTACTTCGACTGGAAAGCATTCCCCGTCATCATAAACAAATGGAATGATCAGAACCGCCTGATTAGCCGAACAACGGAATTGACATTGCTGTTCACGCTCAAGCATGAGTGCTAGTTCGAGTCGGCACCACTCACTGTTGAAATAATCACGACTCAGAAGTGGAATCAAGAGCCTGGACCTTGCGAGTGCACGGGCAAGGCTATCCGGCCAACACATTCCAGTTTCAATTTGCTCATCGACGAAAATCTGAACATCCCCAAGTGCTGGCCTTAGCAGAGTCCGCAAAGCCTCAGCTACATTTTCGCGCGCCCAGCGCATCCAGATTTCGTCGGATCGCCGATAACTAATGAAAATGTGATGCTCGTAGTCAGTCATACATACTTAAGATGGTTTCTAGTTGCCATTGCGCACTGCATAATGCTATGAGAAGATATTGCGATGTACACTATATCGACTTATGAGCCTGTGGTTTAGGTCACCGATGTAAATGCTCACTTCCGACACCCAGTTCAAAGGACATTGCATTGAGTTTAAACGACAGGTGGTAGCAGGTGGTGCAGAAGTCCGAATCCGCCACCACCATAGGATTGCGTCTCGCCTTACCAAGCACTGGCCGGCCTTGGCAAGCAGTTCTCGCCTCTTGCTGGCCGTACGCGGATCCAGCCAGCCGGTCAGGATCAACGATCAACTGATCAGCTAACACGCCCCCCAGCGCCACAGGGTGTTGGTCGCGCATAACCTGCGGCAGAGTTCCAGCGGCTGGAGAGGCAGCAGCTTAAGGACTAGACCGGCTGCTGTGGTTGAGGCCTGATCGCCGCCGGAATGCAGCTCTCGATTTCAGTCCCGATTTCACCCCTGCTCTCCTGCCGGGGTTTCAATCAGCAAGAGGATTTCGGCGGCCATGCTGAAGTCCAATTCCGGCTGATCGGCGAGGGCGGGGTCGCGGCTGCCGGCGACGACGGCCTGGAGGGCGCCGATGAAGGGCAGGAGCCCTGCGGCCTCGGGATCAGCGGCGAGTTGCTGGAGGATGGTGGCGGCCTGGGCTGAGTCGCCGCTCTGCAGGGCCTGGGTTACGGCGAGGCTGATACGGCCAGGCGCGCCGTAATTTTCGCCGCCGTCGTGGCGGTAGTCGAAATAGCAGGCGATGGCCTTGCCCTTTGCCTCAGCGGCAGCGGCGGTGTTGCCTGTTTCCGTTTCGATGGCGGCGAGGATGGACCAAGACATCCACGGTTCGGACGCATGGCCGAACTGAGCTTTGCAGTCGATCGCCTGGAGGATTTCTTGCCGTGCTTCGTCCAGGCGAAGGAGCTTACGCAGGGCGTTGGCGATATTGCTCCTCGAGGCGCCTTCCCTGGCGACGTCGCGGCCTTCAACAAACTTGTCAGCTGCTTGGCGGTAGAAGCCTGCGGCGTCCTCCGGGCGATCGAGGACATCTCCATACAAGTTACCTAGTTGATGGAGAGTGCTCGCCTGCCCGGCGAGATCGCCTAGCCGCACATTGATCGCCAACGAATTGCGGTAGGCAGCCTCGGCTTTTTGCGGTTCGCCCGCCTCTTGATACGCAATGCCGGTCTGGTGCCAAGAAATGGAGACGGTGCCTGGTTCGTCCAAAGCAGTGAACCGCCGTCGAGCTTCGGCATGGGCCGCCAGGGCCTCCGGGTAGCGGCGCTGAGCTAGTCGAACGGTCCCAAGCTGGCCTTTGCCCACGGCGATCTGCCGGGAATCTTCGAGTTGCTCGGCGCGCTGGATGTTTTCTTCGTAGGCCGCCGCCGCCTCGTCGAGCCGGCCCAGAGCAAGCAAACAGGCGCCTCGTTCGGCGAGGCACTTGGACGCCATCAGTTCAGCATCTCGGCTGGTTCGCTCCTTGGCCACGGCCTCGAAGCGCTGGCGGGCATCAATCAGCAGCGGCAGGGCCTGTTCCGATTCGCCGGCCGTCTTCAATACGCGCCCCAGAAGCCAGAAAGCAATCGCCAGGTCGTAATCGGTGTTGGCATAGGCCTGTCCGCCCGCCGACTGGGTGCGCTGGAGCAAGGCCTGTGCGCCCTCCAACGCCTCGCGCAATTGCCCAGCGGCAAGCTGCTGCTCGATTCGGGTCGCCGACGCCTCGAAATTGGCGTGACTCCAGCTATCGCCCAGCCTTCTTTCCAGCTCCTTGGCTGCGGCATCGCGCACCTGCCCCAGGCGCGCCAGCAGCCGCGGCTTGCCGAGCCTTTGCAGCAGGCTGTAGAGTGAAGTGACTAGATCAATTGTTGCCTCCGCATCCTCTTGGCGCTGCACAAGATCGAGCTGGGCAAAAAGATTCGGCAGCTCTAGCCCCGACAGCGTCGCCGCCACTACGGCGTTCTGGCCCTGCTGCTGATGGAGGAACCGGACATAGGCGCCCATCGCCTCCACCCAGCGGGCTATCAGCGCTTCGCGCTCCGCAGCCTCCAGCCGCCCGCGCAGGTAGGGGCAGAGGGCGGGATTGAGGCTGAGGTGGTTGTAGGGGTTTGGCGTCGCCAGCCCCGTGGCGATCAACTCGCCAGCCAGCGCCTCTACCTCCGCCTCCTCCCAGTGCATCATCTGCCGCAATGCGTCGAGATCGACGCCGCCGTGAAACACCCCCAGCACCCGCGCCCGCTCCCGGTTCTCCGGCGATAGGCGGCGCAGCGAAAGCTCCACGCTGGCGAAGAGCGATTGCTCCCGGCTGCCGGGGAACTTCTGCTCCATTTCCACCATCAGCTCCACGAGCGCTGTGCGGGTGGCCTCCACACCGCGGCTGCGCAGGGCCGGCGCCAGCAAGGCCAGGCTGCGGGCGTGGCCTTGCACGGCCTCCACCAGCTGCTCGATCTGCTCGCGGGCGGCATCGAGGGCCGCGCCATCGGCACCAACGGCGGCATTCAGCGCCCGCTCCACCAGTTTCACGGCGTCGTTGGGATCGAGCCGGCGCAGGTCTCGTTGTTGCGGCCCCGCCGCAAACGGTGCCGGCAGCGCCTCGCGGCTGGTGAACAGCAGGCGCGTGTCGCCCTTGCCATTCAGCCGGGCGCAGAGCTGCAAAATCGCCGCCAGCTCCCGGCCGGCCTCCTCGCTCAGCGCTGCCGAGGTGTCGATGTAGGGCGGCAGCAGCAGGCTCTCCATGTTGTCCACCACCAGCAAAGTGGCCTGCTCCAGCAGCGCCCGCTCCACGGGCAGGGTGGCTTTCTCCATGCTGTCGTAGGTGGCCACGGAGTAAGCCGGCCCCACTAACTGGCGGCCGATCGCATCGAGCACGGCAGCGCGGTGGCTGTGGGTTTCCACAGACACAAAGGCGGCGCGGTGGATCTGCTGGGAGCGCACCAGCCAGCGGGCCAGCTCTGCGGCCAGCGCCGTTTTGCCCTCGCCGCCCTGGCCGCGCAGCACGGCGTAGCGCTCCTGGTGCAGCAACCGCTGCAGCGCCAACAGCTCGCGGCTGCGGCCGATGAAGCCGGTTTCAGGGATCGGCGGTAGCTCGCCGAGGCGGGCCGTCAGGGCAGCTTGGAAATCGGCCAGCGTTTGCTTGGCGGGGGTGGATTTGAACAGCTGCGGGTCGTCCTTTTCCTGGTACAGCACCGGCACAAACCAATCGTCGAGGCGTAGTTCACCGGCGCCGAAGATGCGGCCACGGAAGCTGTCGTCTTTGAGTTGGCGCTGGCCGGCGAGCATGGCGTCGCCCACCCGCTTGCCCCGGGCGAGGGCGCCATAAAAAGCCGCCACGAAACGGCGCGAGGTTTCCACCAGCAGGCTGTGGCTCATCGCCACCACCGAGGCCACGCCCACCTTGAGCAGGGCTGAGGCAACACTCTCGGAGGCCTGGCCAGCCTGGGCGCTCTGGCAGGCATCGAGGCAAACCAGCGGGATGCGGTGGTCGCGCAGCAGCGGGCCGAGCTCGTTGCTGTTAACGGTGACATGCCGGCGCTGCTCCAGCTTGTTGCTGTCTTCTGGCCGTTCGAAGCAGAGCCCGCCGAGGCCCACGCTCGGGTCGTAAACGCCGTGGCCATCGAAGTGGACTACGTGATAAGGCCTCTTCTGGTCGCGGGCGCGCTCCAATTCGGCGCGCAGGGCGGGCAGCGACGGCGGGCTGAGCAGATGGAGTTTCACCAGGCCCGGCAGCGCCTCGGTTGCCTCCACCAGCGGCAGGGCACTGGAGCGGTGGTCGATGTAGCCACACGCCTCGTCGTCGGGACGGGCCGTGATCAGCAGGATGCGAATCGGCGGAGCCACAACGGCCACACCGAAGCCCTCAGTGCCAGGCAGCCGGCGGCGGACCCGCGTGGGTTTGGCGCCCTGGAAGAGGTAGCTGCTGCCGTTGTGCAGCAGTTCCCAGGGCAGGCCGAGCAGGAGCGTGGCGGCTTCGCGGGCTTTGGCGGCTTCGGACTGGGCCGCTTCGGCCTGGGGCGCACCGGCCCCGGGATCACCTGGCTCGGATGTGCCGGCATCCAGAGCCCCGGCTTCGAGCGAAGCATCCACCTGCACGGAGAAGCGACGCCCGGCCTGGTCGCCGACCCTCGCCCAGGCATTCATCACGTTCGCGCTGTGGGCCAAGGGCAGTGCCGCGCCGTGCAGCAGCTGGCCCCACTGCACGAGCTTCTCCTCCACTTGCCGCGCTCGGCTTTTGAAATAGGGGCTCGGCCAGATGGCGTACTGCTCCAGGTACCAGCGCAGGTCGCCCGCTTCGAGCGGTCCGATCGGCGCCACCAGCCGCCAGCTCTGGGCGCTGTAGACCTTGGGCTGGCCCGGCATGGCCGGTTCGTAGATCAGCCGGGCCCGGGCCGTGGCGCGGCGCAGGCCATCACGCTCCTGCACCTTGAGGTCGGTGAGTTCGAGCACGAGCTCCTCCAGCGGCTCGGCCTGGGGCTGGGGCAAGGCCGCCACATCGGCTGGATCACGCCTGCCCAGGGCCACCAGGATCGGATCGATCACCGCCTCAATGCCGCCGGCATCACTGCTGAGCGGTATATAAACCGGCTCCTCGTCGAAGAATTCCTCCAGCACCCCGAGCCTGGTGCCATCGAGCGCCAGCGCGAAGACGGGGAACTGCTCCTTGCCGCGCTGCTCGCGAAGCTGGAGCGCATGGCGCAGCTCCTTGCCCACCCACTTCGACTGCAACGCAGCCGCACTCACCACCACGGCAAAGGCCGAAGCGGCTTCAATCGCTTGATCAATCTCAGGCCAGAGCGGATCGCCGCCGCGCAACTGGCGCGAATCGATCCAGCCTTCCTGGCCGTGATCGGCGAGCGCGGCGCGGAGGTCGCGCACGAACGGGTCGTCCGTTGAGCTGTGGGAGAGGAAGAGCTGGGTCATTCAGTCAGGCAATGGAGCCGGAAGTTGTCTTGGGACCCTGGCTTCAGCCCCTGGATTCTGGCATTGGATTCAGACCCTCGCTTTCTACTCCTGATCATCGCGATAGCATTCGCCTCACTGGTCGTAGATGTCTGCTGATTCGCTTTCTGCGCCTACCTTATGAAGCCACAGTTCCTCCAGCCAACGCGAAGCACTACCCCGATGGCCTCGCCAGCTCAGGCCAGAAACTGCGGCAGCTCCAGCGGTTTCTCTCCTGGCGGTTTCGGCCGCGGCAGGGCCACACACTCGCCCTCAAACAGGCGCCAGCCGCTGGGGTCGATCTCCAGGTGCACGGCCTGCCCCACGGTCACGCTTGCTGCAAGCGCCCGCCGTTGAGCACGGCGATGCAGTGCCCCATGGTCATCGATCTGGCCGCCTCCCGACCGGGCACCACTACCGGTGCCATAACCAGCGGCTGTCCCGTTGCAGGGCGGTGGCCATCGCTGAGCTGCTGGCCAGAAGCGCGGCGTGTTCTGCGGGCGTGAGCACCAGGGCGTCGCAGCTGAGCGGCAGCTCCGCCAGGGGCCATGCCAGCAGGCGCTGGTGCTGGGGGCCGCTGCTGCCGGCATCGATCAGCAGCAGGTCGAGATCGCTGCCGACCCCGGCGTCGCCCCGCCCGTAGCTGCCGAACAGCCCCACCCGTTCCAGGCCCGGATGCTCCGCCGCCACCTGGACCGCCCAGAGGTGCACCAGGTTCAGGATCTGCTCCGGTTCAGGCCAGCGCAGCAGCGATTGCGTCAACGATCGAACGGGCATGACGGTGGGCGTCCTCGCTCTGGAGCCGGCCGAAATGGTCGGTCGGAGCACCATCAGGCAGGCTATCGGGATAGCGGGTCGGGATGTAAAGGGCATCGAGGATGCGCAAACGGTCCTCTAGATCGCTCACGCTGGCCACCAGCTCGGCGGCGACGGCTGGCGGCAGATCGCGCCACGAGCGCCCGAGGCCGTGGCCCCACGCCTGCTGGCCATGGCGCAGATGCAAACCCTTCAGGGCCTTCTCCACCGCCTGGTGACATGCAAAGCAGGCCCATTCATGGTGGCCGGCGGCGGCGCTCACTCCGGCCAACTTCAGATCAGCCTGCGCCTGATGCAGCCAGTCGCCAGAACGATTCATCGCACCATTGTGGCGGCGGAGGATGATGCACGCTGTGCCTCGCGCCAGACCTCCCCGCGCGGATTGCGCCCCCCTCGGCAGCGTTCCAGCCGCTCAAACCTGGAGATCACCCTGAAACTGCGGCAGCTCCAGCGGTTTCCCTTTCTCTCCTGGCGGTTTCGGCCGCGGCAGGGCCACCCCCTCGCCCTCAAACAGCCGCCAGCCGCTGGGGTCGATCTCCAGGTGCACGGCCTGCCCCACGGACACGCTCTGCTCGGGCGTGGCCCGCACCAGCACCAAATGGCTGCCCTCCAGCAGCCGACAAGTGACCAGTTGCTCATTGCCGAGAGCCTCCACGTGGCTCACCTCGGCCGCCAGGTTGCGGTTGGTGGCCGGCGCCAGCTTCAGGTGCTCGGGCCGCAGCCCGCCCGTGAGGGTCTGGCCCTGGCGGCCGCCCAGGGCCTCAGCCATCGGGCCCTCCACCA
>BJHE01000051.1:14865-19213 GCA_014191755.1 Cyanobium sp. | reverse complement strand
CAGGGGGTGAAGGCAAACGTGCTCTTCTTTGATCGCCGCATCGGCAGTGCCCAGGCCAGCACCAAGCGGCTCTGGGTCTACGACCTGCGCACCAACAAGCACTTCACCCTCAAGACCAACCCGCTGCAGCGCGCCGACCTCGATGAGTTCGTAAGCCTCTATAAGCCCGGTGCCATCCATCAGCGCCAGCCCACCTGGAGCGAGCAAACCCCGGATGGCCGCTGGCGTTGCTACGAGCTGGAGGATCTGCTGGCCCGCGACAAGATCAGCCTCGATCTGTTCTGGCTGAAAGACGACAGCCTGCTCGATTCCGACAACCTCCCGGAGCCCGACGTGATTGCCTCCGAAATCGCGGAAGACCTGCGCAGCGTGCTGGAGCAAATGGAGGAGATGCTCGGGGATCTGGAGCCGGCATGCTCACCGCCCTGAACATCGGAGCCCACCGCCGTGAAGCGAAAACCAACCCCTAATCGCTTCACCCCATGAAGCGATTAGTCTGAAGCCATGGCCCCTACCTGGATCTGGCAGCAGCCCGACTGGCCCCGGTTCCGCTGGGATGCGGAGCGCTTGCAGCCCCTGCTCGATCAGGCCCACCAGGCCCGTGAGCAACTGCTGGAGCGGATTCGTGGCTTGGAAACACCCCTGGCCCAGGAAGCGGTGTCGGCCCTGCTGGGCCGCGAAAGCCTGGGCACCGCCGCCATCGAAGGCGAACAGCTCGACCCTGGCCAGGTGCGCTCCTCGATAGCACGCCGCCTTGGCCTTCCTCTTGCCGATGGCCAGCCGCAGGCCTCCGCCCAGGTGGAGGGATTGCTGGATGTGCTGCTAGCCGCCACTGGCGAGCTCCACCAACCGCTCACTCTGGCCACCCTGCACCAGTGGCACCGCCGCCTATTTGCCGACGGGCCGGATGGGCTGCGGGCCATCCGCATCGGCGAACTGCGCGGCAACGACCCGATGCAGGTGCTTTCGGGCCCGATCGGGCGCGAGCGGCTCCACTTCGAGGCACCACCTCGAACGGACCTGGAGACCCAGCTTGAGGAGCTTCTGGCCTGGATCGCTCAGCCACCCGCCGATCTCGATGGCCTGTTGCGCGCCGGTCTGGTCCACTTCTGGTTTCTCACCCTCCACCCCTACGACGACGGCAATGGCCGCCTGGCCCGAGCGATCGGCGACCGTCTCCTTGCTCAGGCAACTCGCCCTGCCAGCCGTGAGGTGCTGACGGGCCGCGCCCTGGGTCTTTCGGCCCAGATCCTGCGCGAGCGGAAGGGTTACTACGCCGTGCTGGAGCATTGCCAGCGGGGCGATCTCGATCTCACCCCCTGGCTGATCTGGTTTCTGGAGCAGCTGATCGCCGCCGCTCAGCTCAACCAGGCCGTGATCGACGCCGTGCGCCGCAAGGCCGTCTTCTGGTGGCACCACCGCCACAGCGGCTTCAATGCCCGCCAGCAGAAACTTCTCAACCGCCTGCTTGATGCCGAGCCGGAAGGCTTCGCGGGCGGCCTCAGCCTGCGCAAGGCCATCGGCCTTACCCACGCCAGCCGGGCCACCGCCTGGCGCGACCTGGCTGACCTGGTGGCCAAGCAAGCCCTCGAACCGATCGGCGCCGGACGCAGCAGCGCCTACCGAGTCCGCTGGCCTTGCTAGCAGGTGTGTTGTCGCGACTGGAACGCATCGACCCCTCACTCCATCACCGCAATCAAGAGATCCTCATCAGCCTCGAGGTTGGAGGTCACGCTGCGCACGTCGTCGAGCTCTTCGAGGGCATCGAGCATGCGCAGGCAGGGGCGCAGGGTGTCTTCGCTGTCCAGGCGGCAGGGCAGCGGGGCAATCCAGCGGTGCTCCCAGCCGGCCACCGGCAGCCCAAGACCGCGCAAGCCGTCCTGCAGGGCTTCGAGGTCGGCGTAGGCGGCCAGCACATCGGCGCCTTCGCCATCGAGGTTGTAGCCCACCACCGCCGGGCCACCGGCTTCCTCCAGCTCCAGCAGGCGCTCCAGCAGCGCCTCCTCCGGCAGGTCGCCCGCTTCGAGGCGCACCACGGAGCGCTGCTCGAACAGGTAGCTCACGCAGCCGGTTTCGCCGAGATTGCCGCCGTGCTTGCTGAAGGCCAAGCGCAGGTCGGCGGCGGTGCGATTGCGATTGTCGGTGAAGGCCTCGATCAGCACCGCCACCCCGCCGGGGCCATAGCCCTCGTAGCGCACCGCCTCGAACTGATCGCCCTCCCCGCCCGCCTGGCCGGACCCCTTGGCGATGGCCCGCTCAATGTTGGCGTTGGGCACGCCGGCCGCCTTGGCCTTCTCGATCGCGGTGCGGAGCTGGAAATTACCGGCGGGATCACCGCCGGCGCGGGCCGCCACGGTGATCTCGCGGCCGAGGCGGGTGAACACCGCCCCTCGCTTGGCGTCGACCACCGCCTTGGTGCGCTTGATCTGGGCCCATTTGCTGTGGCCGGCCATTCAGGGAAACAGAGGGAATCGGAACGGGGTGGCGGAGTTGGAAGGCTCCGGGTGGCGCAGGGATGGCAGCCCTGGAGGGCTGTCATCCTCAACCGGCGGCATCGAACACCAGGCGGGGCCGGAGCAGCCCGGCGGGATCGAGCCGGGCGATTCCGGCCAGACTGCCATCCGGGTTGAGGATGGCGTAGGCGGGTGCTTCTGAGGTGTCCGAACCGGCGGGGCCGCCGGCAGTGGCTTCGCGGATGGCCTCGATGGGGGTGGGACAGGACGTCATGTTCAGCCCTTCGACGGCGCCCGGGGAGGTGCAAGCGGGCGTGCCCGGCACATCAGCGATGGAGCGGGCCACGGCCCGCAACGGCAGCGCACGCCCGCAACGCCAACTGGGCAGTTCCTCCGCCAGCAGCTGGCGCCGCTCCAGGTGGCTCAGGGCCAGCAGGGGATTCAGCAGAGGCGGCAGCGGGCCGCTGGCCAGCCGCTCCAGGTCCACGGCCGTGGAGAGGTCGAAGCCGAGCGTTTCGGTGCGGCGCAGGCGGGCCAGGGCAGCGCCGCAGCCCAGATGCTCGCCGAGGTCGCGGGCCAGGGAGCGGATGTAGGTGCCGGCTGAACAGCGCACCTCCAGCTCCAAGCGCGCTTCGGCTGGGTCCCAGCCGAGCAGCTGCAGGCTGTGGATCGTGACGGGTCGGGGCGGCAACTCCACCACCTCGCCCCGACGGGCGCGGGCGTAGGCCCGCTCGCCCCCCACATGCACCGCCGACACCGCAGGCGGGCGCTGCAGGATCTCACCGCGGAAGCCGGCGAGGGCCTCCACGAGAGCGTCTGTGTCCAAAACCGGCGGCGACCGGCGCTCCAGCAGGTCCCCCTCCAGGTCATCGCTGCTGGTGCGCACGCCCAGCTGCACCACGGCTCGGTAGAGCTTGTCGCCCCGCAGGTAGGGGAGCAAACGGGTGGCTGGCCCAAGGGCGATCGGCAGCACTCCGGTCACGGCGGGATCGAGGGTGCCGCCATGGCCCACCCGCTTGAGGCCGTAGGCCCGCCGCACCGCCGCCACGCAGCCATGGGAGGTGGGACCGGCGGGTTTATCGATCACCAAAAAACCGCAGAGTGCCGTGGGACATTCCGCGGGGGCTGGGGAGAGGATTGCTGCCACAGGCCGCTACCGCGGTGGGTCTTCAGCCCACGGCCACGTTCACCCGCTTGCGGTTACGCAGACCGCGCTTGATCGATTCGAAGTTCACCACGCCATCCACTAGGGCGAAGAGGGTGTCGTCGGAGCCGCGACCCACATTCACGCCGGGGAGCACGGAGGTGCCGCGCTGGCGAATGATGATCGAACCGGCGCTCACCACCTCACCGCCAAAACGCTTGACGCCGAGGCGCTTGGAATTGGAGTCGCGGCCGTTGCGGGTGGAGCCTGTGCCTTTCTTGTGGGCCATGGGTGCTGCGAAAAAAGAGGAAAATGGAAAAGATCGAGCCTGAGCGGCGATCAGGCGATGGGCTTGCCGGCCACCTGAATCGACTTGACCAGCACCCGGGTGAGTTCCTGGCGGTGGCCATTCTTGCGCCGCGTCTTCTTCTTGGGACGCATCTTGTACACCAGGATCTTGGGACCGCGACGGTGGGCCAGCACCTGCAGTTCAACCGTGGCTCCCTCCACATAGGGTGCGCCGAGGGTGGTGCCCTTGCCATCCTTCACCAACAGCACCGTCTCCAGGGTCACGGTGCTGTCCACCTCGGCATGGAGCCGATCGATGTCGATGTAGCGGTCGGGCTGCAGCCAGAACTGCTGGCCGGAGGCCTCCACGATCGCGTAGGGACCCGGGGCGGCCGGAGCCGAGGAGGAAGCTGGGGCGGCGCTCTCTGCGGTGCTGCTCGGAGCGCTGTCGCTCGGAGCAGTG